>NZ_CP120532.1:0-173100 GCF_032706145.1 Providencia sp. PROV040
TATCATTTTATGATCGCTACAATCTTTCACATGTGAAAGTTTGGGGGTGGTCTTGATCACCTGCGAGAAACCAAAATAGAGGTGGGTATGGCAAAAGTAATCAGCTTCGCCAACCAGAAAGGCGGAGTGGGTAAGAGTACCCTCTGTATCCAGCAGGCCTTTTATCTGGCGTTACAGAAGAAAAAGAAAGTGCTGGTCTTGGATATGGATGGTCAGGGGAACACGTCCTCTCGACTGGCCCCCAGACGAGAGCTTGAGGATGGTGACTACGAGCCCATCCTCACAGGAACCAAAACCGCAGAGCTGTTCGCTTACGAGCTGGACGGCATTGAGGTCATGCACTGCCCTTGCGGTGCAGACCTCATTCATACGCCGAAAAACGACCCGGATCTGTTTGAGATGGAGGCTGTGCCTCTTGACCAGGCCATGAATCCGGCTCGCCATTTGGCTGAGCTGTTTGAGAACTACGACTACGTGCTGATTGATTGTCCGCCTAGCCTCGGCAGAAAGCTGGTGGCAGCGTTGGTGATGTCTACCCATGTGGCATGTCCAGTAAAGCTCTCTGGCTTCGCTGTGGACGGCGTAGAAGGTCTCCTGAACACGATTATTGGTGTGCGCGAGGCGTACAACCAAGATTTGGAGATCCTGGGCATCGTGATCAACGACATGGACCGCTCTGTCAATCACGACAAAGCCCTCAAGTCGCTGGAGAACACAGTTCCGGATCTGTTGTTTGAGAACAAAATTATGCACCGGCCTCCGCTCGATACGGCGACGACTGATGGCATCCCTGTCTGGGAGCTTCGCTATGGACATGTCGCGGCCAAAGAAGTTGAGGCGGTGTTGGAAGAACTATTAGAGAAGGTGGGCTAAGCGATGGCATTGAACAATTTAAAAGGCCTGTCCGAACTTGCTAAAGCCGCCAAAGGCAAGAAAGGCAAAGAGGTTCTTACCGTACCTGTTGACGACGTTGTATCCAAGGTCCAGGTTCGTAAGCGCTTCCGTAACATTGAAGAGCTGGCGGCAACCTTGCTGACCGAAGGGCAGCAGTCTCCGATCATCGTGTTCCCGAAGAACGAAGAAGGCAAGTTCGTCATCCAAAAAGGGGAGCGGCGTTGGAGAGCGTGTAAACACGCTGGTATCGAGACCATTGACTTGGTGGTGAATGATAAGGTCCAGAACAACTTGGACGAGACTGCTGGTGAGCTGATCGAAAACATCCAGCGGGATGACTTGACTCCGGTAGAGATTGCCGAGGCGTTAAACCTGTTTATTGAAGAAGGTTGGAAGCAAAAGGATATTGCTGATCGGCTCGGTAAGAATATCACTTTCGTATCTACGCATCTGTCGTTGCTCAAGCTACCTGACTGTGTGCGTGAGTTATACGATAATGAAGTATGTTCTGATACAGAGACCTTGAATAACCTTCGTCTCTTGTTCGATCTGAATGAAGAAAGATGTCGCGCCGTCTGCGCGGTGGCTATGTCTGACGGGATTACTCGTAAACAAAGCCGTGAGCTGCTGAATGATGCCAAACGTATCAAAGACGAAATGGAAAAAGGCCCACTGACTGGCTCCCACCAGAATGATGAGCTTGGCGCTGGCAACACCGACGAGCAATCCCTCAACTCGGGTGGGGATGGTACGTCGGAACAAACCGGGAATGACGACCTGAACCTTGCCCAGGAGGAACTGGAAGGGGGTAAAAATTCCAATGGTCAGGACGATGATGACGAAGACCCTTTGCGTGATGAAGAGGGTGAGCACAAAGATCCTGTCAAGCAGCCAGATAACAGCGGCAAGGACAAAGATGAAGAAGGCGGTGATGCTCTTCCTCCTCTGCCGAAGGACAAGGAATGGAAGAACGTCCGGGCTGACAGTTTGATTTTTGCTGTCAACGTTAACCTGGATGGCGAGACCAAACGTGGAGTCATCATGACCGACCGTGTTGCTCTGGTTCCGTCTACTGTCTGGGTTAAAACGCTCGATGGCGAAGGCAAGGAAAAGCATGTTCATGTGCCTGTGTCAGACATTGAACTCCTGAGTGTCGAAGGCTAATAAAGGAGGCCCAGCCAGAGAGGTTGGGCCTGTCAAGAACAGGTGAATATGAAGATCTCACAGGACATGAAAAGAAAATTTGCTTTGGTGAATGCCCTGTCTAAAACGGAGAAGCCAAGTCTCCAAGACCTTCACAAGGCAACAAATATTCCTGAATCAACGATCAAGAGACAGTTGTCTGCCCTGCGTGATGAGTTCGGAATGAATATCTTGTTCGTCAGGGAGTCTACCGGCGAACGAGGTGCCACCGGCTACTACATGCTGACAGACTGGGGGATCTTAGACAGGTCTTCGTTCTTGAACCGGTACGGAAAACTGTAAGGTGCCATAGAGCAGCGCATTGAATGCAAAACCCGCCAATCGGCGGGTTTTTTTATGCTGCCACGGTAGCGGCGGTTGCTGGAGGTTTTTCGGCGTAGTAGGCGATGTTCTTGGTTCGTCTGCTAAGGGTGTCTATGCCGACGATACTCAGCGTTTTGGGAGTGGTATTGCGGGACTCGAAATAATGGAATAGCTGGATCATGCAGCACTTCACCATCAACGGATCGATGTCTTCCAGGTAGATTGAGGCTTCTCTCAATGCTTCGGGACCGTGGTTCTCGATCAGGTTTTCCATCCAGTGAATGGCGTTGATGCCAGAACCACAGCAGGGCTCATAAAAGTCTGCCGAAGACTGTGAGCCAACAATGAGTGACATCAAGCGGCCAATCTCTGGAGGAGTGGGGAAGTAATTGGTGCCCTTCTTGTGGAAGCCAGACATGCTTAGGACGTAACCCAAAACATCGCTGGTGGGGTCGCGCTTAATGGCGGCAGACAGGACGTGAGAGAGCTCGAAGGCGACCGGCTGAAGTTCTTCCGGGATCTCCTCCTTGGCTGGGTATAGGCCAGTCTGCAAGTATGCCCACTGGTCAATAAAGGCCTCAACAAACCGAGATGTGCCCATTCTGTATCGGGACTGCTCGATGAGAGATAAAGCCTTGGATGTAAGTTGCTGTGTTTCTGGTGACATAAGCGCTCCAGTTTGTTCTGACGAAACATTCAAGAGGTAGAAACGAAGAACCCCGCCGAAGCGAGGTTCTTTGCTTTCCTGCCTGATCGCCTTAATGCCGAAGCAAAGACGTCTTGATAAAGTCGGGGCAACCGGACATTTCCCGGTCGATGAAGTCCTGACGTTTCGCCAGCGGCCATTTCATGAACGCCGCGAGCGGGATGCGCTTATTCGTGTTAGTATTGCCTTGCAGCATAACAAAGCTCCTTAATTGCTTGATTGTGTTGTAAGGGCTGCAACGAAGGTCGAAGAGCGATGCGGCCCTTATTTATGATTATTACAGCATCATAAAATAATATCAAGGGACAATAAAACGATACCAAGAAACAAAACTTTCACATGTGAAAGTCTCCCCGCTGTCCACCTCGCACACTCCAAACGCCCAAATAACTTGTCTATCTGCCCAAAATGGGCGCGTAAGCGTCCGATAGAAAGTAATTGTTAGTGAGATATTGACTACACGGAATATGGCTATATCATAGAATCATAAAATGATACTGTAAAAGTGATATGTATGCCAAAGCAAGCAAATCATCTCCGTTTGAAGAAACCTTGCGCCAACTGTCCATTCCGGAAGGAGGGCGCTATCGAGCTGGTCCCTGGGCGATTAGAAGGCATCATCAACGACATCGTTGAAAACGACATGACGACGTTTCATTGCCACAAGACCGTGCATTCAAAGTCAGGTGGTGAATGGGATGAAGAGGGTAACTATGCACCTTCGGGACAAGAGTCGATGTGTGCCGGTGCTGCGGCTTACTTGATGAAAATAGGCAGGCCGACAGTGGCTATGCGAATTGCCTTTGCGTTTGGTGATGCAAAGGTGTCCGACTGGGACGAAGCTCAAGAGCTGGTTGTCGAGCCTTTGGTACAAGGGGACCGAAATGAGTAAGCGATATGCGGTAGTGCCGCATCCGAAACTGAAACGAGAGTACAAAGGTCGGCTGGTCAGAACTACTCGGGTACTAAAAAACGGCTGGGGGGTGATCCCTCTAGGGGCTGTGGCAACGGTCACGCATCAGTCTCCCAAGGGATCAGAACTGACCTTTGAACCATGCGACTGCTGCGGCCTGAAAGCCATTATCAGTCATGTAAGCATGGACTCCATTGAATTTATCGAACCGATTACTGAGGAAGAAGATGGACGAGAACAAGCTCAACATTGAAACGGTCGATGGGCACAACGAGCTGGTAGTCAGCTTTTTGTCCAGAATGGTAAGCCTGAGTGACGAGGAAAAGCAGACAGTATTGTCCTGCCTTCCGGGCACCGGCAAACAAACAATCACCCAGCTCTATGAGGCGCTGCGTTCTCAAGGGCACCAGGATCTTGCAGAGAAGGTCGAACCATACCTCCAGCAGGGGGTGTTTGGGCCGATCTTCGATAACGCCAAGTCCAAGGTGTTCGTTCGGGACGAAGCGCCTTTTTTCCTCATGGATGAAAATCCTTTGAACTGGGATGACGCTAAAGCATTCAATCGCCTACGTATGAGTACGACCTGTGTTCTTGGCCGTGGCGGCTGGACTATCGGTGAGCGCTTTGATGACCGCTTTGATACCGAGGTGGGCGGAACACAGCTTATCGTCACCCAGTCACTCAACGAAAAAGGTGAGATTGAAGGAGGACTTCCTACCTCGATGTCGCTGAATGACTTTGCTGAGTTCCCTAAACAGCCAAGGCCTCCTCAAATAGTCGATTACCAGGAAGACAAGCGATACACGCTTGAGGAAGCGGAAGCTATCCCTGAGCTCGCACCAGTGGTTCAGCGTCTGAAAGAGCGCATCGAAGAGTATGAGGAGAGAAGAGCCCATGATTGACATGACATGCCGCCTCTGTGCTGGTTCCGGTGTTTATGACTTTTCCCCTTCCAAAGAAACCTGCGGTATGTGCCAAGGGCATGGGAAATTTGCTGACGCCAAAGCAATGCTGGTGGCTGCCATCGAGCTGGCAAAGAAGCAACGCGAGCCGGTCATTGAAGTGGTAATGGGGTTGGTGCTCCAGGGTGTGGATGTTAGAGGGAAGGAGCCTGGAGAGCGGTTCAAGGCTGCTCAGGCCTTTAACGCCCCAGGGCACAACCTATTACGATACGGGTGGGATGCTTGGGAGCTCTATGCCCTCCATGAGGGTGTAAGTCCAGAACTTGCATCGCTTGGCCGAAGTGTGATGCGCGAGTGGCATAGCCATTCATGGGGCCGGTTCAGTGGAGAGGTAGGCTTTAACGCCGCCGAGATCATGATCAAACAGGCCAAAGACAACCCAGAAAAAGCAGAAGAGCGCTGGGCGTTCCTGCTTAGTGAAGAATGGATGGTGGAGTAATTGTCGTGACAGAACAAACCAATAAGAAATTGATGCTGGATGAGTCTCCAGATATGCCCCTGCAATTCAAGTGGAGAAAGTTTGGTGGTGCGATTTTTACTGCCACGCAAACAATGGAGCACGTCAAGGAAGGACGTAAGCTCGGGCCGACTCCAGCAGGGATGCTACCTCAAGAAGTGTGGCTGAACCGCCTGATCGCTATGGAAGAAACCCTGCCACGAGGGAAGTTTTTTGACAGATTCCGCCGCCGCGACAAAAACGAGCAGTATGACTTGGCCGCCGATCATCTCCGTCTTGTCGGACAGAAAAAGCGATAGGGGGATAGATGAAAGCCCAGGCATACCCACCATCAGTCATTCGTAAAGGCGCTGTGTTGTACGCAGCCCTTTATTACATCTCTGATGATGATAAAGCAAAGGTCGAGGTTACAGAGTGGATAGTTCGCTCTATTCAGAAACGACGCAACTCAACCAGCGATCAACGCTATGTCAATCTTGCCCAAAAGTTAGATGGGATTACGTGGGGGAAAAGGTCACGGAAGAATGGGGACTTTGGTTGGTTGCCATCTATACCGAGCTGGTGTTTGAAGCAGTTCCGGGAAGGTGGCGAATTGCCTTTTGGCGTTTATACGACGCGACTGGCCGCTCTCAAGTTTGCGAAAGTCAGCTTGCAGGAAGAGGTCCAATATTGCGAGGCCGAGCTGAAAAAGCCTCAGACAGAAGAGGATACTCAGGAACTCCAAGAGGAGCTGGCGGAGAACCAGAGACTTCTGAAAGCTGCTGGAGCAATGGTGAAGCGCGAGCAAAACAAGAAGAAAAGAGGTTGACCAATGTTACCGATCGTCTCCCCCTCCGTAGTAACCAAACAACTTGCGTTCAATCGAGTAGGCGATAAACGCAAGGTTAGGGTTTCGTCCAACTTTTTGGATGTTATGGGGTTCAAGCCAGGTATGGGCATCGCCGTTGAGCCAGGGGAGGGGATGGGCGGTTTTTCGGTGATCCCAGCGACCGATGAACTACAGACACACCAGGTTTATCAGCGCCGGTATCAACCAAAGAGTCGCTCCAACAACCCGCTGGAAACCGTTATTGAGTTTTCTGGACAAGGGCTCATAGATAAGTGCTTCCCTCGCTATACAGAGCGTTTCCACGTCGAAATGCGAAAAGGCCGAGTAGTCTTCACTCCTGTCGCAAACAGAGCCTTTGCCATTGCGGATCGGTTCAGAAAAACCAGCCCTTTCCGTGCCTTTGTGGCATTGACTGGCGGGGTAGACATTCATGTTATGGAAGCGCTTGGCTGGAAGGCTGAGATTGTTTTGGAGCATCGTCCAGTTGAAGCCAGAGACAGAGCATCCGGGCGGAACCTGAGTGAAGTACATGCGCTCAATACGCTGGTGAACAGCTCCCCGCGTATCCTGCTGAATGAAGACATTCATCACCTGGAGCTGGATCGCCTTGGAGCCTTGCTGGCGGAGTGCCCACCAATTGGTTTGGCCCATTACTCGTTGGGGTGTGATGACCACTCAAACGCCAAAAGTCCAAGGGACAAAGAGCGTTCTCTTGAGGATCTCTCCACCATGCTCGACATGGTTTACCCGGCACTAAAACAGATCGAGGTCGTGAACCCTGCCGTCGTGCTGGTGGAAAACGTCCCGAACTTCAAAGCATCCGGAGCCGGGGCGATGATGGGAACGACACTGCGGCGGATGGGGTACTTCCTCACTGAGATGGTCTTGAACGGTCTGGATTTCGGCGCTTACCAGGGGCGAGAACGCTATTACATGGTGGCGTCGGTCTTCCCTGGGTTCGTTCCACCGAAACCTGAGCAGAGAGCTGGTGGACGATTGTGGCCGGTGATCGAGAAGCACCTCGGGGATTGTGCTGACGTCACAGTGTTGAAGTCAATTCAGGCCAGAGAGTCAACTTCTCGCAGGATGCCTGCGTTCTTGACGAGAGAAAGCACCAGTTGCCCGACCATCCTCAAGTCTCAGGATCGTGGGGTAAAGGATGCAGTGTACATCCAAGACGGTGGCCGCATTTACAAGCCATCGGTCGATCTGGTTCAGGAGTTGATGTCGATACCTGATAGCTTTGATGTTTCGTGGATGGCAAAAGAACAAGCGACAGAAACGCTTGGGCAGAGTGTGGATTACAGATTGCATTCAGCGGTCATGGCCGCAGTTCGGGATCACCTGAATGTGAATTGCGGTCGCCATACCGTGGTGCAGCACGGTATCAGAAGTAAGGAAGGTAGATAATGGCAGTCATTTACTACGGCGAGGGAACCCATGACGCCGGTTTCGTCGGGTTCCGTGTCGCACGAACAGTTGGGGTGGCGGATGATTACCGGCAGGAATACTTCTCCTTGAGAGAGTATTCCTACGCAACAGCTCACCGGCTGGCCTACAGCTTGGACCGAAAGTGGGAAGCTGAGGCAGAAGAGGTGAAGCGTCAGAATAAGACTTGTAAGCGGCGACGCAACTCCGGGCCAAACATCATTGCTGAGGGGCTGAGGGCTTATATCAGCATTGAGAACCGGAGCCGGATGGGGGTGAAGAGAACCTACTTCGCGCCTTGTTTTCTCGTCACAAAGCCAGGCTACGGCAATGGGGATATTGCTTTCAGGATTTCCACTCATGGCTACGCAGAAGCCTACGAAAAGGCGGTGGAAAAATATTGTGAGATCCATGATTTGACGGATGAGCAGTATGTTGAGTTGCTTGACCGTATGCCGAGTACAGAGGTGTTCACTGGATACCTGCTGAATGCTCTTTTAATGCGCGGCCATCGCGCTACAAAAGCTGAAATACTGAGTAAGCTGGGGGCTGAGAAGAATGAAGAGGACATTGCCAATGGCAAAGGGAAAAGCGGCCAGAACAGAGTGCGTTGCCCAGAGTATCGGTGGGCGCAATAACAGCGCCACCAGCTTTTGGGACCGTATTTTAACAGTTGAGGAGACGGCCACACTCATTGGCGTCAGGATCTCTGAGCTCAAAGACGCGGTGCGCTATCAGAAACTCCTGAAAGGGAAGGCAGCTCCAGAAGTACATTCGGTATCAGGAACTGGGAAACTGTTTTTTGATGGGCGATCCATTAAATCGTTCATAGAGGACTAACCGGTGGATCTGGATCAAAAGCAAGAACCGTGGATCAGCGTCAACGACAAGATGCCGGTCGTCGGTGTGCCTGTTCATTGCCAGCTTAAAGGATGTTGGTCGGGCAAAATTGTTGAGTACGACTTGATCCATGTTCAGGAAGATGATTGTTCGTGGCGAACGGCGGACGACAACTCGGAAGTCAGCTATGACTTCGATGTCATCACCTGGAGACCTATTTAGGTTTGGGAGTCTTGCATTATCCGGCGGTTATTGCCGTGAAAATACGGATGTTCAAACCATGTTTTATAGCAACACCTCCTTGGGGGCGGAATTATGTTTTTTGATAACAAAGTAGAATCTCACTCGCTCGTAATGGGAGCCAGCGGGAAGGGTAAATCGGTCTTGTCCGAACAAGTGCGGAAAAATGCGAGGCTGCGCGGTGATCTGCTGGTGGATACTGAAATGTACCGTGAAGGTCGAGGGTTGAAACCATACGAGCATGAGTACGCTCGTCGCTTAGTTCTGGGGCTAAGTGGACCGTTGCCGCGTGAACTGCGTGGGAAGCCGGTGACGGTTATCTCTGATGTGTCCAGGCCAAAAAAGGTAAAGCGTCAGCCAAAGCAATTTGTTAAGACCGTGAATGGCGTAACCCTTGAACGCCAATTGGTGGCCGATGCAAGAGATCAGTTGGAAATGCAAACAGGCGTCTGGCTCAAACAACCACAGCTCATCGAGCTGATGGAAGAGTCGGGCATAGACGAAACTCTGGCCGATTTTGGTGAGGCTGAAACACAGATCCGAGAAATGCTGGCGGATGCGTTGGCGATGAAACTGGTAGGACGCTCATGGCCCAAGTGTGGAGCCCTCTATAACGCGGCAGAAAAGTCCGACGTTAACTTCTCCTCCGAGCTTGATGCTGCGGCCAAAAAAGCTGGATACATGGTTCGCTAAATGGGATTTGGTGTGGACAAGATAGATCGGCAAAGTTGGCTCGTTAAATTCAGGCGAGCGAAGTGTCAGGACACTTTAGACACGATGAGGGATGCGGCCATTCGCAACTATGAAGGGAATATTCGTGTTATCGCGGATATTGTATTGGCCCATGAGGCGAGAGAGACAGAAATTGAAAAAGGGATGTTTTGTCGAATAGTTAGATAGTCTGATGGGCTATCAGGTGGTGATTATGAAAAAGAGAATACTTCATCTGCCCGTAAAAAAGATTTACTTCGATCAGATCAAATCTGGAGAAAAACCAGATGAATATCGCCTCGTTACAGACTACTGGATAAAAAGACTAGAGGGGCGCGAGTATGATGAAGTCCATGTTAAGTGTGGCTACCCAAAGGCTGGAGATATGTCCAGGATAGAGATTCGCCCTTGGCGTGGCTTCTCAAGGAGTGTTATAACGCACCCGCACTTTGGAGATTGTCCGGTTGAAGTATTCGCTATCCATGTGAATTGAATGGTGTATGACAACTGTGCTTGGTAGGAAAATCAGGTATCAAAAGAAATTGGGTTATTAAAAATTAGGGGCCATCGGCCCCTTAATTGTTTTAGTCTGTGAACATTGAACAATCGAGGTGGGATAGTGCTTGTTCGTAGCTGTCTTTGTTGTTCGTCTTACGTAGTTCCACCAGCTCAACAATCACTGGACTTAAAGCCAGAGATTGAGGCTCCCAGACGCGCTTGCATTTGACCGCCATGTTGGCATTTACGTCTGTAACAACGTAGAGAAACTCAGGCGCTTCTTTCAATGTCCCCAGGCCCTTTGCCATATCCACAGCCTCAGAGTTCTTATAGCTTCGAGTAAAGCTCAGCTCGTCTTGGGGAATGTAGCTGGCAGTCGCCGCAGCCAAACCTGACACCATGCCTTTACCTGCGCTTTTTGCAATGGCCGAGCTGGTAGCTAAAGTTGGCATTACGGCCTGCCCCATTTGGCTGGCGGATGCCGCCGCCAAGCCTGAGGCGATGTTCTTCCCTGCATCTTCGGCAGTGGCTGAGCTGGTGGTGAGCATCGCAGTTAAAATGATTGTTCCAAACATACTTAATTCCTCTATCAATCCATAAAGTCCGACTTTTTGAAGGGCATAGTGCCTTTGCAATCGGGATAGGCGGTGCAGCCCCAGAACTTAGAAGCTCGCTTCTTGCCGGGCGCTTTTCCTTTCCTGAGACGCATCGGGCTACCGCAATCTGGGCAGTCTGGACAATCCTCAGCCGCGATACGCTTCTCGGGTTTCCCTCGGTTGTCTGGGAACGTCTTCTTGCAAGCCTCGTTCTGGCAGCCCCAGAAAAATCCGTTCTTCCCTTTGATCCGGTGCATCTCTCCACCGCAGTTGAAGCATTCGTGTGAAGGCGGCTTAGCGCCCTCGAAGGCTTTAGCCATCGCGCCACCTTCTTTGGTCAGAACCGGTGCGGGCACTTTGAGCTGCTCAACCATTTGGCAGATCCAGGTGGAAATCTGCTTCATGAAGACAGACATATTCCCGGAGCCGGAGGCGACTTTCTCAAGCTCCTGCTCCCAAGCCGCAGTCATGCCGGGTGATTTGATGGCTGGTGGAAGCACTGCGATAAGCGCATGAGCCTTATCAGTTGCAAGCAGTACCTTTTTCTGACGTTTGAAGTAGCCTTTATCAACAGCGCCCTGGATGATGCTTGCGCGTGTTGCTGGAGTGCCTAAACCGGCTGTGTCTTTGAGAATTTGCTTGAACTTCTCCTCAGTCACGAACCGGGCAATGTTCTCCATCGCGGCAAGCAATGTGGCTTCGGTGAAGTGCGGTGCTGGCCGCGTCATTTTGTTTGCCAGCTCGGCACCATTAAGCAAAGCGGGTTCGCCCTGGCTAACCCTGGGGAGCTTCTCTTGTTCAACCGGCGCGTCGGTGTCTTCCCCCTCGTCCTTGGGACTGCTTTCACTATCAGAAGCAAACAAAACCTTCCAGCCTTGTTTGGCAGGTGTCTTACCAGAGGCCGCAAAGAGGTGACGCCCACACTGCACCTCGATGGAGGTTTTGGTGAACTCGAACTCGCTGTAGAACTGCGCGATGTAGAAACGACGGATGGCGTCGTAAAGATTGAACTCGATCTCAGACATGGCACTGATGTCTGTTCTGGCCGGTGTTGGAATGATCGCGTGGTGCGCGGTCACTTTGGCGTCATTGAATACCCTGGCCTTGCGATGAGGATCTGCGCCAGCCACCAGCCCAGAGACGTTCTGATCGGACAAAATGAGCGCCTGGAGAATGTCCGGAATGTCTTCCTTTTGGCTCTCGGGTAGATAACGACTATCAGTACGAGGGTAGGTGGTCGCTTTGTGCGTCTCGTACAGAGCTTGAGCTGCATCCAGTACCTGCTGAGCGGTGTATCCCCATCGTTTGCTTGCGTATTGTTGCAGCGACGTTAGATCGAAGGGGAGGGGGGCTGACTCTTTACCTGGTTTGGTTTCTGCTTTGCTGATAACAGCATTGGCACCATTGACCTGGGAGGCTACCTGCTCGGCATAGGCCTTATTGACGCACCGGCCTTGCTCGTCACTGCACTCTTCTGGTGGTATCCATTGGGCGGCAAACTGTCCATTCTGTACGGACACGTTCACACCCAGAGTCCAGTATGGTGAGGGGGTGAAACCGGCGATCTCTCGGTCCCGTTGACAAACAAGAGCGACGGTTGGGGTGATAACTCTGCCAACGTGAAGAGTGTGGTTGAAGCCGACATCTCGGGCCAGCACTGTGTAGAGGCGGCTCACGTTCATGCCTACCAACCAGTCAGCGCGTTGCCGTGCCAATGCGGCGTAGTAGAGTGAGACCGTATCCTTGCCATCCTTTACGTTGTTCAGCGCTTTCTTGATGCTTGACTCATCGAGAGCCGTCAAACAAACCCGGCGAATAGGGCCAGAGTAGCGGAATCGATCCAGAAGCGAACGGGCGATAGCCTCACCTTCTCGGTCGTAGTCCGTTGAGATGTAGATGGTGCTCGCCTTTTTGACCAGTCCCTCAACAATTTTGTACTGTTTGAACGCACTCTTGCGAACGTTGTACCGCCATGACTCTGGTGCAATAGGGAGGGTCTCCAGTGACCATGACTTGTAGCGTTCGTCATAATCGTCTGGCATATACAATTCCAGCAGGTGGCCGAACGCCCACGTAATAACGCGGTTTCCTCCATCATGGAGAAATCCATCACCTCGTTGGGAGGCCTTCATTACGCCAGCCAAATCTTTGGCCTGAGAAGGCTTCTCGCAGATATAAAGGTCCATTAAGCAGCTCCTCTCATCTTTGATTCCAGATTCGCCAGCTCAGCCCAGCTTTGGGCCAGACCTTTGACTTCGGGGTAGTCTCTGGAGAGGTTTTCGAGGACTCCAGAAATGACATAGGCCGCTTCGCGGGAATTACCCCTCGAACCGGCCTCCTGGAGCATGATTGATAAAGCGTCGAAGAGCTCAGCCTTACGGCTTGGCTCTGTCTGGTTTCTTATTTCAGAGCTTTGCATGGGTTCACCACTGAATAGGGACGCACGGACTCGCGCACAATGCGGCGATCTGCGTCAGTTACAGCCTGGCTGGTGCAAAAGTGCGTCCAGGCATTCAGATAATCTTGATAGGTGTGGGTAGGTGGTATGCAGCCGGTTACAACATCCTTGGGGATGTTTGTAGTCCCCTCGGCTTCCACAAAGCGCCAATCGTGCTCGTCCATACCTTTGCCGCCATCGCAATAGCGTTCCCAGCGTGACAACTCGTACAGCGAGTAGCCTTTGCCTTTATTCATGGACTTGAAGGTATTGATGGCTTCGTTCACATCCCCGTGCTGCTTGATCCCTGCTGGAGTTTTATCTGAACCAGCGGAGTCATCTTTGACCTTGTTCATCGTTGCGCTGACATTACCGTCGCCCAGCACATGGATATAACCAGGTTGACGTAATGCAGCACCACCGCGCCCCATGTTGTCCCATGCCATCGACAGTTCCCGGCTAACTCGGGCAGGTTTGTCATTTTCGGCAGGGGCAGTCTGGGGCTGAGGCTTTTGCTCGGGGGCGTTAGAGGCACACCCGGCCAGAATTGCCACTCCCAGAATTGCTATCAGTTGTCTCATCGTGTCGTTCCTCATCAAAAATTGTCGATGAGCCCATTCTAAAAGGGGGGGGATGGAAAGCTGGTTTCTCAAACTGCCCAAATTGGACAGATAGGCGTGTGTGCGATCTAAAGGTGTTTTGAGAGCATGTAGCGACGAGAAATACGATAGGAATATGGTCAACCTACATGCTGAAAGCCCTTAACAAGTTATTTGGTGGGCGAAGTGGAGTGATCGAGACCGCGCCGAGCGCCAGAGTGTTGCCGCTTAAAGACGTGGAAGATGAAGAAATCCCTCGATACCCACCTTTTGCCAAGGGCCTGCCAGTGGCCCCACTAGACAAGATACTGGCAACCCAAGCTGAACTGATTGAGAAAGTGCGGAACTCTCTCGGTTTCACTGTGGACGACTTCAACCGGCTTGTTTTGCCGGTGATCCAGCGGTATGCCGCGTTTGTTCACCTGTTGCCAGCTTCCGAATCACACCACCACCGTGGCGCTGGTGGTCTGTTCCGACATGGGCTTGAAGTGGCCTTCTGGGCAGCTCAGGCATCTGAGTCAGTTATCTTTTCCATCGAGGGGACGCCTCGGGAACGCCGTGACAATGAGCCGCGTTGGAGACTGGCGAGCTGTTTCTCTGGGCTGCTGCATGATGTGGGTAAACCGCTCTCGGATGTGTCCATTACGGACAAAGACGGGTCAATCACATGGAACCCGTATTCGGAGTCACTTCATGACTGGGCACACCGTCACGAAATCGACCGTTACTTTATCCGGTGGCGCGACAAGCGACACAAAAGACATGAGCAATTCTCGCTGCTGGCGGTGGATCGAATTATTCCGGCTGAGACTCGGGAGTTTCTGTCCAAGTCTGGCCCGTCCATCATGGAAGCGATGCTGGAAGCTATCTCAGGAACCAGCGTCAATCAGCCTGTGACCAAGCTGATGCTTCGCGCTGACCAAGAGAGCGTCTCACGGGACCTTCGCCAGAGTCGTCTCGATGTGGACGAGTTCTCCTATGGTGTGCCCGTCGAGCGTTACGTGTTCGATGCCATCCGCCGCCTGGTTAAAACCGGAAAATGGAAGGTCAATGAGCCAGGCGCGAAAGTCTGGCACCTCAACCAAGGTGTATTCATTGCCTGGAAACAGCTTGGGGACCTTTATGACTTGATCAGCCACGACAAGATCCCCGGTATCCCACGAGACCCTGACACACTGGCCGACATTCTCATCGAACGTGGTTTTGCTGTACCAAACACGGTGCAGGAGAAGGGTGAACGTGCGTACTACCGCTACTGGGAAGTTTTGCCTGAGATGCTCCAGGAGGCGGCGGGTTCGGTGAAGATCTTGATGCTCCGACTCGAATCAAACGACCTGGTGTTTACGACTGAGCCTCCTGCGGCTGTTGCTGCGGAAGTTGTTGGTGATGTTGAGGACGCTGAGATTGAGTTCGTTGATCCTGAGGAAGCCGATGACGGTGACGACCAAGAGGAAGGTGAAGCAGCTCTGAACGATGACATGTTGGCCGCAGAGCAGGAAGCAGAGAAAGCTCTAGCTGGCCTTGGCTTTGGTGATGCGATGGAGATGCTGAAAAGCACCTCCGATGCTGTCGAGGAGAAGCCAGAGCAAAAAGATGCGGGACCAACGGAATCATCTAAGCCTGACGCTGGCAAGAAGGGTAAGCCGCAGAGCAAACCGGGCAAAGCAAAACCGAAGAGTGATACGGAGAAACAACCCCATAAACCAGAGGCAAAAGAGGATCTGTCCCCTCAGGACATTGCCAAAAACGCACCACCTTTGGCAAACGACAATCCGTTACAAGCACTCAAGGATGTTGGGGGTGGACTGGGGGACATCGACTTCCCGTTTGACGCATTCAACGCATCGGCAGAGACAACCAGCACTGACGCAACAAACTCAGAAATCCCAGATGTGGCAATGCCCGGAAAGCAAGAGGAGCAGCCAAAACAGGACTTCGTTCCACAAGAACAAAACTCCCTGCAGGGCGATGACTTTCCAATGTTCGGTGGTTCTGATGAACCGCCATCATGGGCGATTGAGCCGCTCCCTATGCTGACTGACGCACCAGAACAACCAACGCACACGCCAGAAATGCCGCATACGGACAACGTTAATCAGCATGAGAAGGACGCAAAGACCTTGCTCGTTGAGATGTTGTCTGGATACGGGGAAGCATCGGCGTTGCTTGAACAAGCGATCATGCCTGTTTTGGAAGGTAAAACGACGCTGGGCGAAGTCCTATGCCTGATGAAGGGGCAAGCCGTCATTTTGTACCCGGATGGCGCTCGGTCGCTGGGTGCGCCGTCAGAGGTTCTCTCGAAGCTGTCCCACGCCAACGCGATTGTTCCGGACCCGATTATGCCAGGTCGCAAAGTTCGTGATTTCAGCGGAGTGAAGGCAATTGTACTGGCGGAGCAGCTTTCAGATGCAGTCGTGGCGGCCATTAAGGATGCCGAGGCGTCAATGGGTGGATACCAGGATGCCTTTGAGCTCGTCTCTCCCCCTGGCTTGGATGCAAGCAAAAATAAGTCTGCACCGAAACAACAAAGCCGAAAAAAGGCGCAGCAGCAGAAGCCTGAGGTTAATGCCGGTAAAGCCTCGCCTGAACAAAAGGCGAAAGGTAAGGACTCCCAGCCACAGCCGAAGGAGAAGAAGGTCGATGTTACTTCTCCGGTTGAAGAGCAACAGCGCAAGCCGGTCCAAGAAAAACAGAACGTGGCTCGCCTTCCTAAGCGGGAGGCTCAACCGGTGGCTCCTGAGCCCAAAGTTGAGCGTGAGAAGGAATTGGGACACGTCGAGGTGCGAGAAAGGGAAGATCCAGAGGTTAGGGAGTTTGAGCCGCCTAAGGCGAAAACAAACCCGAAAGACATCAACGCGGAAGATTTCTTGCCGTCTGGTGTTACGCCTCAGAAAGCACTCCAGATGCTCAAGGACATGATCCAAAAACGCTCGGGCCGATGGCTCGTGACACCTGTCCTGGAAGAGGATGGCTGCTTAGTAACCAGTGACAAAGCCTTCGACATGATTGCCGGTGAAAACATCGGCATCAGCAAACACATCCTCTGCGGGATGCTGAGCCGGGCACAGAGACGCCCTTTGCTCAAGAAACGTCAGGGAAAATTGTATTTAGAGGTAAATGAAACATGACAATGAGTTATGACCCGCTCGCCTACGAGATGCCGTGGCGGCCCAACTATGAAAAAAATGCTGTAGCAGGCTGGCTTGCCGCCTCCGGCGCGGCTTTGGCCGTAGAGCAAGTCAGCACGATGCCGCCGGAGCCATTCTATTGGATGACGGGGATCTGTGGCGTGATGGCGATGGCTCGTTTGCCCAAGGCTATCAAACTTCACCTGCTCCAAAAGCATTTGAAGGGGCGTGATCTGGAGTTTATTTCCATTGCGGAGCTCCAAAAGTACATCAAGGACACGCCGGACGATATGTGGCTTGGTAGTGGGTTCCTGTGGGAAAACCGCCATGCCCAGCGCGTGTTTGAGATCCTGAAACGCGACTGGACTTCCATCGTAGGGAGAGAGTCCACGGTCAAAAAGGTTGTCCGGAAGATACAGGGTAAGAAAAAGGAGCTGCCAATCGGCCAGCCCTGGATTCACGGGGTAGAGCCCAAAGAAGAGAAGCTGATGCAGCCACTCAAGCACACTGAGGGGCATTCGCTGATCGTTGGGACCACCGGCTCGGGCAAGACCCGTATGTTCGACATCCTGATTTCACAGGCCATTCTGCGTGGGGAAGCCGTGATCATCATAGACCCGAAAGGGGATAAGGAGATGCGGGACAATGCCCGACGTGCCTGTGAAGCTATGGGGCAGCCGGAAAGATTCGTCTCATTTCATCCAGCATTCCCGGAAGAGTCGGTGCGTATCGACCCTCTGCGTAACTTCACCCGCGTGACTGAAATCGCAAGTCGTTTGGCAGCGTTGATCCCGTCCGAAGCAGGGGCCGACCCGTTCAAATCATTTGGATGGCAGGCACTGAACAACATCGCTCAGGGCTTGGTCATCACTCATGATCGTCCCAACCTGACAAAGCTCCGCCGATTCCTTGAAGGTGGCGCTGCTGGCTTGGTCATCAAGGCCGTTCAGGCTTACTCAGAGCGAGTTATGCCCGACTGGGAGGCAGAAGCAGCGGCTTACTTGGAAAAAGCCAAAAACGGTTCGCGTGAGAAGATCGCTTTCGCGTTGATGAAGTTCTACTACGACATCATCCAACCTGAGCACCCGAACTCTGACCTGGAAGGCTTGCTGTCGATGTTCCAGCACGACCAAACCCACTTCTCCAAGATGGTGGCGAACCTCCTGCCGATCATGAATATGCTGACGTCCGGGGAGCTAGGCCCTCTGCTGTCTCCAGACTCATCTGATCTGAGCGACGAACGCCAGATCACCGATTCCGCAAAAATCATCAACAACGCTCAAGTTGCTTATCTGGGGCTCGACTCCCTGACCGACAACATGGTTGGTAGTGCTATGGGGTCCATCTTCCTGTCAGACCTGACAGCGGTTGCCGGTGACAGATACAACTACGGCGTCAACAACAGACCCGTAAATATCTTTGTTGATGAGGCTGCCGAGGTGATCAACGACCCGTTCATCCAGCTCCTGAACAAAGGTCGCGGTGCGAAACTTCGTCTTTTCGTTGCAACTCAGACTTTTGCTGACTTCGCAGCTCGACTGGGTAGCAAAGACAAAGCGCTCCAGGTGTTGGGGAACATCAACAACACGTTTGCTCTGCGTATCGTCGATGGTGAAACCCAGGAGTATATCGCGGATAACCTGCCGAAGACCCGGCTCAAGTACGTCATGCGGACTCAAGGCCAGAACTCGGATGGCAAGGAGCCCATTATGCACGGAGGCAACCAAGGCGAGCGTTTGATGGAGGAGGAAGCTGATCTGTTCCCAGCCCAGTTATTGGGAATGCTTCCGAACCTGGAATACATAGCCAAAATTTCAGGCGGAACAATCGTAAAAGGCCGTCTGCCCATATTGACCCAGTAAGAGCAGAGCTATGTGTGACAAGAAGTATAGAGATTACGAGGTAGCCATCATGGTCGATGTGAACCCTTTCGACAGGGTTATGAATGAATTGAAAAGTCGTGGCCGCAAGAACGCTCACATCCTGAGCATCCTCCAATTCGACTGGCCTGCATCGGAGGCCATCATCGAGAAGCTGAGCTGCTACATCACAGACGGGATTAAGGCTAATCAGGAGCCTGTGATTTACCCGATCATTGAAGAAGCTCTGCATCGCTACAGCCAGCTCGTGTTTCATGAGCAGAGAGAGAAATATGAAGACCCGGCCAGAATTGGGGCATTTCTGGAAACCCTGATCACCGAAACCTGCCGGGCGTTGGAAGTGCAAATTGTCGATAGTGGCGGTGATTCATGGTCTGTCGATTCAGGAGAGTCGTTCTCACTGTGGCTTTCTTCCCATCCAGGAGAACTATCCATTAACCCGCAGCCCCATGAGGATGAGACCTCTTTGCGTGGCTTGCTGTATGAGCTCATCACCTGTGAGAGCGTGAAAACTGTTTTAAGGAGAACCGACTATGAAGAAGCCGTGGTTGCTGGTCGCATGGCTGCTGGTTATTGAGTTGCTGGCAATATTGCTGCTGATCCCTGGCGACTGGACAGACAGAGCCATCAAAAGGGAATCCGTGCTGGTGGAACAGAGTCTTGGTGTCGAAGCAAGAGACTGGATACAGAACAAAGCATCTACCTGGTTCAGGTCGAGCGTTATTGATTCAGGCTTCTATGAGGGGATGTACCAAACGCTGATCCCATCAGAAGAGGAGCGCCAGAAGTCCAAGGGGATGCAGGATATGGGCAAGGGCTGGTTTGTGTGGGTCAAAGGCCGCATGGAAGCCTTTGTCAACGTCATTTACCAGTTCTACACACGGTTGGCGCTGTTAGCCGCGTGGGCTCCCTATATGCTGATCCTGTTCGTACCTGCGGTATATGACGGGATGATGACATGGCGAATTAAGCGGACCAACTTCGATTATGCGAGTCCGGTTCTCCATCGTTATAGCGTTCGCGGAACGATGTACCTGATGGCCGGATTGTTCATCGCGTTCTTCATCCCCATAGCGCTCGATCCGGTTGTCATCCCGATGACAATGATGACGTGCTGTGTCCTGGTTGGCCTGACGTTCGGCAACCTCCAGAAACGGGTATAGGGAGGGAGGATGAGCTACTCCGTTATAAATCAAGATGGGGTGCATCTGTGCGACATCCCATTGAACGTCTACCAGGTGATACGTCGCCAATCCTTGTCTGCGTTGTGGCTTTACTGGGCGCAGAGCTTGAATTTGGTGAAGGTGCTCATTGCTTGCGTCGGAAAGATGATCTTTGTGATGCCGGTAATGTGGTTCTGGGTGCTGGTGGTGTGCCGCTTGGTTGAACCAGAACGTATCTCAGACGTGCCAGGACTTATCTCTCCGGACGTGATCGGGTGGGCCGCTGGTGCGGCCATCACCCTCATTATCTATTCCGTTTTTACACGCCCAGCTTTGTACGGATACCACAACTTTTTCAAGCAGCATATTTGCTCAAGAGTAAAGCAAGTAACGCCGGAACTCAGAACAGTCACTGGGCCACTGTTCTTTTACCGAAACGAAATTGGAACGATATAGAGAGGAACCATGAAAGTAACCAATAAACTCAAACTGCTGGCACTGGGGCTGTGTATGGCCGGTACTGCCATCGCGGCTCCTGATGTGCTCAATGACGACGCAAAGCTCAAGAACCTTGAGAAGGTGTGTCCCGACTGTAAGATGGTGGCAAAAGATGTACTCAATCTGCGGGTTGAAAACTGCCAGCTCAAAGACACTTCCAGTGCAATGATGATTGGCACCATGCAAAATGACCCTATGTTTTCGTTTATGCTGGCAGTACACACAGCGGCAGGCTCGGAGGCATACAAAACGGTAGTTGGTGCCGCTGGCAACCATGTTGACTGTGAAAACCCGTTGAACTGGATCAAGCTGACCCAGCAAGCGATTAAAGGAGGCAAAGTCTAATGCGTAAGAGAGATTTCTTTTTTGGAGAGGTGTATGAGGGGGGTGCAGGAGCCACTCTACGACTGAGTGATATGGAACCATTGGCAAGAAAAGTGTCGGCAGAGTTCTTCACTGCACAACTGAACCGTATGCTGAAAGAGCATGACGGTCAGTTGACGCTCAGCGATGGAACGTCGTACCCCAGCTTTTGGAGCTTCATCGACAAGGTTGTTCCAGAGCAGGTTGGTTTCGTGGAGATCTACGCTCGGCAGGATGTTAACGATAATGTTGAAGCGACACTGGCGTGTGACATCGTTTTGGTAAATGGTGTGATCACCGTTAAACCTCACTGGTGTGCTTACAAAGACATCAGGGCTGACGAAGTGATTTCCACCTTACTGGTGCCTTTGCATTTGAAGGCTCTCCAGGGTAAGGCTTACATTCGCTGGGATGATGGTGAAACCGAACCTCTGTTACAAAACGACGACTATCAGGCTGAACTTGAAAATGTGTTTAGTGTTTCCAAGTACCCATCAGCCATGAGCTGGGGCGATACAGCAGACCAGAAGGTTAAGCAGTACAAGATGGACCTTGAGTGCGCCACAGATGTTGGTTGTCGAGGTGTCTCATCAGAGCAAGCATGGGATGCTTATCGAGAACTCCGTTACAATAGAACAGTGTGAAACAAGCGGCCATTGGCCGCTTTGAACTTTCACATGTGAAAGTTTTTCGCCTCCCGCTCTTATCATCTCCTCGAATAAACCTCCATAAAGTGCCCAAAATGGGCCGTAACAGCACTGTTCCTAGATTGATCAATTAAGAGACGATTACTCCGTGATGACGACAAGTTATTTGGAGGGTCTATGTCCGCACAAGCTCACGTCAGAGAAAGCGAAAGCTCATCTGGTTCATTCATCTCCTGGCAGTTCCTTGTCTGGCAGGTGATGTTCGTTATAGGTGTTGTTGCAGGGATGAACCTGGAACACGCATTCAATTTTCTAGGTTAATGGGAGGAAGTGTGAACCTTAATAAACAATTTTTCTGGTTTTTGATGAACGCGGTGCTGATGTGCATCTTCATCGTTCCAGTGGCCGTCGCGTTTTGGCTGTCTGCTTTTGCGGCAGGTTTTGACTGGAGTCAGTGGGTTAAGTTGGCTGCTGATACGGCCAACAGAGCTGCAAGTGACCCGGCCAAGGCTCTGGGCACGGTTCAGACCTACTGGGGCATTCTCAGCTTCTTCCTGCTGGCGGCGTACAGTCTGATGTTCAAGTTTAAAGCCAATGCTAACAAGGAAGTGAAAACTCTGGGGGTGGCCCGACCAGCCAATGAAGTTAGCGTTGCGGCTTCGGAAAAACATTCGGAAGCGGTTCCTCAAAATCAATAACCGATCCAGTAAACGCAAAAAAGGCGGCTTAGGCCGCCTCAGATTGATGACGAACCCCATGTTTTTAGCATGGGGTTTATTGTTTTAGCGACCGAAGGTCGCGATCGCGATATTTTTCTAAAATTCCATCGGCGATATTTGTCTTGGCCTATATTTCGTTCTATATAAGGCTAATTGACCTTTCATGTGTCCAAAAATATAAAAAAGAAGCGCCAGCAGCGCCATCTTCTTGATATTTTGCGCTGTGGCCGCTAATAAGCACTGCATTTGAACTTTACTCAGCCCACGGAACCGCGCATAGCGGTGACCATGATGTTGTTTGGCATCCGCAAAGCTTCTTTCTACCGTCTCTTTTCGCCTTGCATACACTTTTTTTCCCCATTTAGTCAGTCTTAACGCATTTGACCATTCCTTCGCTTCCTCCCAGACATGTCGGGTCACGGTTTTTTCGGCCTTCTGATTTTGCGTACAGGATGAACGATGTTCACAGCCTTGGCATTGCTGACGGTTTGATTTGTAATGCTTATAGCCATTTCGGTCGGTTGTACAGTAAGTGAGCTGTTCTCCAGCGGGACACACATACACATCGCGCTTCGCATCATATTGGAAGTGTTTCTTTTGATACGTATTTTGGCCTTTATTGGGGCGTCGATAACCAGGCACGAGAGCGATACTCATTTCTTTCGCAAGGTGACAAACAGGGGCGGTAAAGTAACCAGCATCGACGCCTGCTGCCACGGTATTCAGGTTAAAGCGGGCAATTTGTCGTTGCAATCGACCAATATAAGGTTGGCTATCATGGACATTGCCCGCTGTAACGTGGGTATCCATGATGATGCCATGTTTGCCATCCACGGTACGATGGTCGAGGTAAAAGAAGCCTTTGGGCTTGTTATCCCGATGCATAAAACCACTTTCAGGATCCGTCGTGCTCACTTTAGTGTTTTTGACGGCGCTGTTTCCGTTGGATTTTTTTGCGTCGGGTAACGGCTTTTTTGCATGGTTTTTCCGGTCTTTTTCGACGGCAGCATTGAGCTGTTCAATATATTCACTTGGTGCAATGGGACGCTCTTCGTTAATGGCTTTGCGCGGGTTTGCATCCGCTTTTAAGTGAGTACTGTCGGTGTAAAGGACTCGTCCATTCGCCATGCCACCACTAATGGCCTGCTCAACAACACGGTCAAAAATCTGTTGGAAAATCTCACTGTCATTGAAACGACGAATACGATTTTGGCTAAGAGTTGACGCATCGGGGACTTTTTCCGTTAATCCCATACGAAGAAACCAGCGATAAGCCATGTTGACTTGGATTTCTTTCACTAACTTACGCTCTGATGGGACACCAAACAGATAGCCTAACAACATCATTTTAATCAGGCGGACAGGATCAATCGCGGGACGGCCATTATTCGGGCAATAAAGGTGGGCAACGGCATCACGAATAAATTCGAAGTCCATAATAGCATCGACTTTGCGAACGAGATGGTCTTCAGGAACGAGTTCATCAAGAGTGACAGTTTCGAACTGATATTGTTGAGGAGAAGGTTCTTTTAGCATATCGGTTAGCTCATTATTTGCACTAACCTTATTAGATCAAAGTCCTCAATAAAAAGCGAGGACTTTGTCAGCAGTCTGAGGCGGCTTAGGCCGCCTTTTTTTATTTGTCGCTGGAAGTGCCCGAAAAGGGCGCGAAGCCGTGGCAGAAAATCAGTGACCCTGAATGAGAATACAGGCCACTAGGAAAAGAAGAGGGTTGCTATGAAGCCTGTAAAGATACCGCGCCGGGTCGATGAGCCCCCGCATCTGCTGTTGTGGAGCGCAGATGAGTTGGCCCCGATGCTTTTGGGGCTAACGATAGGGGTCATCATCGGTAAGGCCCTGATCTGCTTTCTGGGGGGGTTACTTGTAACCAACCTTTATCGCCGATTCAGGGATAACCATCCGGATGGATACCTGCTCCACATGATCTACTGGGCCGGGTTCATCATGACCAAGGCCAAATCTCTCAAGAATCCGTTTGTCCGGAGGTATTTGCCTTGAACCTGAAAAAGTATCTCAAGACCTGGGAAGGGACCCAAACAGAAAATAAGTGGGGACGAATCTTCCAGGGTGGTCTTATTGCTATCGTTTTCCTGCTGGTGGTCCAAGTATTCAGCAAGGAAACCATCGTCACTATCCAGCCTTTCACGCTCACGGAAGAAGCCTGGGTGACGAAAAATAACGCCTCTCAGTCCTATAAAGAGGCTTGGGGTTTCGCTTTTGCTCAGCTCCTTGGCAATGTGACGCCAGGAACCGTTGACTTTGTGAAAGAACGGATCACCCCGCTTCTCTCCCCGAGCATCTATCAGGACGTGATTGATGCCATCGAAATTCAAGCTCAACAGATCAAGAACGACCGCGTAACCATGCGGTTTGAGCCGCGTTTTGTTGAGTACGAGCCCAAGAGCGACAAGGTGTTTGTCTACGGATATTCCTACGTCAAAGGGGCTTCTTCTAACGAAGAGCGTAGCGAACGCTCCTACGAGTTCGCCATCAAGATTTCAAACTACGCGCCCGTGCTGGACTACATCGACACCTATGTAGGAAAGCCACGCACCAAAACTGTTTTGGAGCAACTCCAGCGCAAAGAAGAAAACCGGAGAAAGCATGAAGAACAACGCTAAACTTTCGCTCCTGGCGCTGTCCTTGGCGCTTGGAACTTCAATGGCCTATGCCTCGGATGACATTCCTGTTGTCCCGGCCAGTGTTATGAAAAAGGATGTTCCTGCCCCTGTGACGTCAGGACAAAGCTCCCATGAGGTTGTGGGCAGCATGAATGAAAACCCCTTACTGACGATGAAGCCGGGGGTTAACCAGATCATCCCGATAGCCGTTGGTCATCCGAACCGAATCGTCACGCCTTTCAGCAATCCTGAGATCGTTTCAACATCTCTGACCGGGGCGACGGATAACGGCCAGTGTGGTGAGGTCTGCATCAAAGAGAATGTGGTCTATGTCGCCACGGATAAGCAGTATCCGGTGACTATGTTCATTACTGAAAAAGGCTCGGAATCCCAAGCTCTCAGCCTGACGATGGTTCCCCGTCGTATTCCGCCCAGAGAAGTCTTTCTCAAGCTCGATGGTGGTGTAGGTATCACTGGTGCTTTTGCCAATACCAAGGCTGAGACCTGGGAACAGAGCCAGCCTTATGTCGAAACCATCCGGTCAGTATTCCGAAAGATTGCTCTTGGTGAAGTCCCTCAAGGTTACACGTTGAACCGCATCCCTGCTGGTGCTGCGGTGCCGAGCTGCGCTCATCCTGGGGTAAAGGTGGATTTTAGCAAGGGGCAATACATGATGGGCCACCACCTTAACGTGTTCATCGGTGTCGCCCTGAACGTCTCTGATCAGCCTATTGAGTTCAAAGAGGCGTTGTGTGGGAGCTGGGATGTGGCTGCGGTGACTACGTGGCCGCTTAACGTGCTTGAGCCCGGCCAGAAGACGGAGATCTATGTGGCGAAGAAGCAGAAGCGTGGTCTCGCACCAACGTCTAAGCGTCCATCGCTGCTGGGAGGTGCCCAATGATTAAGCGATTTTGGACACAGTTAGACCCCAACAAGAAGCGTTGGGTGTCTATCGCTGGCGGCGTCTTCGTTCTTTTTGCGGTCGTGACAATGTTCTCTGGTGAACCCAAGAAAGAAGAGAAGCGCGGTCGCCAAGAAACCATCAAGCACGTTCTCACAGACAAAAACACCCGTGAGATCGGGATAGATTCGTTGTCTGCCGATGTGAAGATGGTGTCTCGTGAAAACTCCGACCTGAAAAAGGAGCTGGAACGAGTCAAGAAAGAGCTGGAGGAAACCAAAACCACTGCCGGGAAATCCAGTGATGTTGGCCGTGAGATGACCCGCCTTCGTCAAGATTTGGACCGCCTGACCCAGAAGAACATGGAATTGGCTAAGAAAGTCGAAACCGGCGCTGCTGGTGGAAAAACATCCTCTTCATCAGAGGATGCCAGAGCCGATGTTAATGGTGCATCTGGTGGTGATGGTCAGTTCATGGAGAAAAAGCTCGACTACAAAGATCCAGCATCCTTTTTTCGGGACGCACCGCTTCCTGACTCGAAGGGTGGGGCTCCTGCAACTGGCAAGGGAGACGGTCGTGATGCAACTAAACCAGGCATCCAAATAGTGAGCTACTCGCAGAAAGCGCCAGAAGTTGAAGAGAAGGACAACAAGGATGATGAGTCTATCTACCTACCTTCTGGCTCCATCCTGACAGGGGTGCTCATCAACGGTATGGACGCACCAACATCTCAAGGTGCTCGTCGAGATCCGTTCCCTTCGACCCTCAGGATTCAGAAAGAGGCTATTTTGCCTAACCGCTTCCGTGCGGATGTTCGTGAGTGCTTCCTGATTGTTTCAGGCTATGGAGATCTCAGTTCAGAGCGAGCGTACCTGCGTGGCGAGACCTTCTCGTGCGTTCGGGATGATGGGGGGGTCATAGAAGCGAAGCTGGATTCCTATGCAGTGGGTGAAGACGGTAAGGCCGGTGTCCGTGGTCGCGTCGTATCGAAGCAGGGGCAAATCATCGCCAAGAGCTTGATGGCAGGCTTCCTTGGTGGCGTTTCCGAAGCCTTTGACGTCAATCCTGTGCCGGTCGTCAGCACTAACCCTGGCTCAAATACCCAGTACCAGTCTGTGTTCTCCGACCAGATGTTGCAGGGAGCAGCAGTGAAGGGGGCCAGTAAGGCGCTAGATCGCATCGCTCAGTTCTATATCGACATGGCCGAAGGCATCTTCCCCGTTATCGAGGTCGATGCTGGCCGTCAGGTAGACATCATCGTGACCAAAGGAACCAAGCTACAAATTCGTTCCACCGGGGGAACCAAGAAATGAAAAATTTGAACATTTTGACCAGAAAGGGCAGTTCCAGAGGCGAGGCTCAAAAGGAACAGGCAGTAAGATCCGCAAAGATGTTGGGGGTGGGTGCAGCGCTACTTATTTTGTCGGGCTGTTCGACGTTCAACATCGGCAAGGATGAGTATAGCTGTCCGGGAATGCCGAATGGTGTTCAGTGTATGTCAGCGCGAGACGTTTACGCCGCAACCAATGACGGAAATGTCCCGCGCCCAATGAAACCAGAGGAAGTCGAGGCCAAAGCGGAAGCGGATGGCGAAGGTTCCTCAAACGTTTCAGCGAACTCATCTAGCTCCGGAGACCCGGTGATTGACAACTATGTCGCACCGCGTCTTCCGGATCGCCCGATTCCAATTCGTACACCAGCACAGGTTATGCGGATTTGGGTAGCTCCCTGGGAGGACACCAATGGTGATCTCATCGTGACAGGGTATGTCTATACCGAAATCGAACCGCGCAGGTGGGTGATTGGGGATGGCACACCGCAAAGTGAGCCAGTTTTGAGACCGCTGCAAACGGTACAACACGAACCGAAGTCTGAAACAACCAAATAGGAGATGTTCTTGATGAACGCAAATCAGTTGGCGAATGCCTCAAGTAAAAACAACGCACTCTTCCTCTTCCTGGGGTTGATGGTGGTAGCCTTCCTGCTCGTGCCGGATCAGGCCCACGCTGGTACTGGTGGTACAGCGTTTGACGACGTATGGGTAACTCTCAAGGATTGGACCCAAGGTACTTTGGGTCGAATCGTTGCGGGTGCGATGATCCTGGTCGGTGTTGTTGGTGGTATCGCTCGCCAGAGCCTCATGGCTTTCGCTATGGGTATCGGTGGCGGTATGGGCCTGTACAACTCCCCGACCGTAGTGGAATCCATCATGTCTGCTACTCTGGAACATGCAGAGAAGGTCATCCCGGCTGTTGTGCAACTCAGCAATGGCCTGGGGGTGTAAAAGACACCTTGCCGTTAATCAACGGGTGATAGGGGCAGCCTAAAAGCTGCCCTTATTTTTTGGCAAAAAGTCCAGTCATAACAAATTCCAACTATTTCCTTATTTGCTCAAAAAGGGCACTTCCACAGCCCATGTTTATGCACTCCCTCCCGTAACCTCCAGCATTGGGTTCTTGTAACTCAAAACGAATGGAGAATGCGATGATCAATTTCAAGCCTAAAATTCCGGCGATGCTTGGGGCTCTGGCGGTTCTTACCGCTGGTGCTGCTCATGCAGAGCTGCTGGAATACACCTTTAAGGCTCCAGATGGTACGCAACGGTCTCTGACTCCGAATGCCAACTATGCCAACCCAACGGGCAATATCTCGTTTGCCTTGAGTGCCGGTATCGACCGAAAGGTAAAGATTTCGGTGATTCGGTCGGATGGAACAGTGGTTTCGACAGCGACCAGCCACCTTCTTGGGGCTACTGATCGCATCACAGTGGGTGGAAAATCCTACTATGGTGCGGAACTTCAACTACCGGCTCCTTCCGAGGGAGTCTACAAACTAAGGGCCGAAATACTGGCGTCAGACGGAAGTTCCGTTCAGACTGATGAATACCCGCTTCAAGTCGATACGACAGCGCCAAGTTTGGCAAACGTGACAGTAAAAGGGGAATGGAACCGGGCGCTTTCTGATGGAACGCTACTGCGAGGTCCTAACCGATTTTCAGGTATAGATGTGTCTGCATCTGATGCCGGTTCTTCGGTTTCCTCTATACAGGCGTATGCTGTAGATAGCAAAGGCAAGAGGAGTCCTGTTGTCTCGGTTAATTACGCCAACGGCCAAGGCCAGTTGTTGAACTGGAGCACTGTGTTCCCTAATGGGGAGGATCTATATACGCTTCATTTCGAGGCCCTGGATAAAGCAGGGAACAAAGGGTCAATAGCCTATCCTATTGCTTGGGATTCAGTAGGTGCAAAGTCTGGAGAGAATCCTGAGCCAGTAGCAGTGTATGACCCTAAGAACCCGCAGGCCTCAACTTTTAAGGTTAATGGTCAGGCCCTATCAGGTTTTGCGCCTTATCAGAACGGAATGACCATTTATTCCGATACCTACAGGGTGCTCTACCGGATACCCAAAACAAACTCCTATCCTTCTTCACCTTACGGTGCTCAAAGCGGTAACTGGTGTGATTATAAAAACTGTATTGAAGGCAATATCATTGCCGAAGACGGTACATATGATTATCGGCAGACGCAAGCTGATGTATTCCAGCAACATGGGACAAAAACTAAGTCGTTTATTATTTACGACTGGGTTATGAACTCTCTTGGTAATACATCCGTCAGTGTGAAAGCTGATCCATCGGTTAGCTTGGCTCCCATCGGTAAGTATGTTGAATATCTTAGGGATGATGGTCAGTGGGTCCGCGGTGAAACCATTAATATGAGCTCAGTTAACCATTATAAAAAACTGAGATTTCATGTTGAGCCGAGACCTTACGCTCAGGAGTTATGGGGATCTTGGTTGCCTACTACTAAAATTCCGGCAAATGCTTCTTATGCAGAAGTGGATACGGATATATCGTTCAGTGGGCGCTCATGTTCATGGCCTGGATATTGGTCTCGACCGGAAGGGAAGCCTGAACTTCCGTCTGATCGGATTGGGGCAACGTTCTGCTATGACCTTAACCCTCCTGAAATTGCTGGGTTAGAACGAAATGGGCGGATTTTTAAAGCTCATTTCCGTGAGCCTGATTCATTTGACGGTTGGGGTGTTAACCAGTGGGTTATTTCTAACAACTCAAGTGCGTCTGCGATAACCTCGACTGGCGAAGAACGTCCGTTGTCTCGTACTGAAGTTCTTCGTAGTAGCACAAATGATTGGTTTTTCACATTTTCTGCTGAGAATCTGTCAGAGGGCACATATACCGGCATATCTCTCGTAGCTAAAGATGCTTTCGGTAATGAGGTTAAGCAGGTATTCACTGGCTCCCAATATGCTATGAGCATAGATAATTCAGCGCCGACACTAACCGTATCGATCAGTGATGGAGCACCAATCCAGTCTTTGGATGATGTTGTAATCACCTTGACTGATACTGCCGACCCGAGTCCTAAGCTGACCTCTATTGCCCTCGTCGGAGGCCCAGCCGATGACAAGGTGCAGTTGTCTTGGCGTGAGGAGTCGAAAGGTCGATTCCGCCTTGAGTACCCGGTAATGTTCCCGTCTTTGAAGGAAGGGGAATCTTACACGCTGACTGTTTCCGGTGAGGACGCACAAGGCAACGCGGTTCAAAAGGCGGTTGGCTTCGAGTACAAACCGCGTCAGGTGATGCTGGCGGATGGGATGGATGGCAAGGTTATGGTCCCCGCTGTCACTCATGAATTTGTTCATGCAGATGGCAAGCGGATCATCGAGACCAAGCCGCTGACGCTCAGTGATGGTGCTGTCGTGACAGGTTCATACGACGTGTTTGCGACCCTCCGTTCTGATGCGAAAGTGCCGCTGGTGGTGAATGGGGTGCGTATCGAGCCGGGCCAGACAATGGGGATCATGAGCCAACATGATTTCGGTGCGTCAGGTGGTCGTTTGAGCATTCCGGTTAAACCGGCTGTTCCTGATGTGGTCGGCTCTTCCAGTCTTCTTGTCATGACCTCCGCGCCGAACTCACCCATCTTGGTTGTGGACATCAATACCTGGAAAGGGACGGCCAAGCTCTCGGCTGAATCATGGACAATTCGCCAGGTTATTGACCCGGTGAAAATCTATGCCCTGCCAGAGTCGGGTGTGCCTTGCCGGTTCACCACGAAAGAGGATGTGGCTATGGCCGCAGACCCAATTCGTGACCCGGTGTGTTTGCTCCAATGGGACAGAACTCCGGATGAGGCTGAACAAACTACGCAGGACAACAACGGGATGAAAGTTGCCGGGCTGGTGGGGCAGGCTGTGAGCATTGGTGAACAACCTGTCGAATACAGCCTGTACCTGTTCAGTGGTGACGGTTCCAAGGTAAAAGTTGGGTCTGGCTCTCAGAACCTGACGGTAACTACTGCCTATGGCTCTGTTGGTTACACCCCGATTGATGACATTGCTCAGGTGAATCGCGTCATTGAAGACTTTGATGTGAACTTCAAGCAGAGCAAAGGTCCTGATTGTTCAATCACTCTCAGTGCTGACCGTGCGAAAAACGAGGCCGCGAACAAAGCTGTTGGCAGTGCAAGCCGCACCTGTCTGTTCGAGTGGCAGCAGATCCCCGATGGACTGGTCCAAGACCCGTTATCGGAATCTCCTTCGTTGTCAGGTTCCCTGGCCGAGAACGGTGATCACCCTCTGGGGTGGCGGGTAAGTATTTTCACCCGTAACGGCACTCGGGTGACGTTGAACGACGAGACTTTCAATGTCGAAGCGGTTGACCCACCAGCTCCGACCGTTGAACTAGCCTCCGACTACAACTTCAAAGACAACATCTACTTGGTGCCGATGACAGGTAACTACCTGGGTGATGCCATTATCAACTCTGAACGAGCTGATCTGGATATTGCCATATCGCGCAACTCTGATGTTCTTGAGTCTGAGACCTTCACTCCGGGATGGGGTGCCACCAATAAGGTGTATCGCCGCATCAATACCGATGAGCGAGCGTTGTGGGAGGAGACCACCTACAAGGTGAACGCGGCCTACAACAAGGTGCCTGATGTGAAGACTGAGGTTGTCTACCGGGCTATCTCTGCACCTTCTGACAGTATCCGTCCTATCGTTGAAGTTAAAGGTGATACCGCGATTGACACCCAGGCATTGCCGGTTAGGGTTCTCATCCGTGATCAGTACAAACCTGATGGTGACTATGACGCTAACACGATGGGGGTGTGGAAAGTACGCCTGATCCAGCAAAAGGCCTACAACGAGACGGTTGCGCTCACTGATTATGCGGAAGCATCGAACGGTGAAGCTCAGTTCTCAGTAGACCTGTCTGGTGTGGATACTTCCTCCGTCCGTATCGCTGCTGAGGCTGTTCTGGAAAGCCCTGTTGAGGGTTACAACCGCACAGAGTTGTCTATCAGACCTGCCTTCTTGACAGTGCTTCGTGGTGGTGCCATCGGTGCTGGCGTGGAGGCTCGCAAGTTGTCTGGTGAAGCTCCGTTCACTGCTGTGTTCAAGCTATCTTTGGACGACCGTCAGGATCTCCGGGCTACCGGCCAGGTTGTGTGGGAAACCAGTAAGGACGACGGTAAAACCTGGGAGCAGTTCATCCCAGAAGATCGATACAAGTATCAGCTTGTGAAGACCTTCGACAAGGGGGAGTACCAGGTTCGGGCCAAGGTGGTGAACGTCAACTCAGGTGCGGAAAAGTACACCGAAGCGGTCAGTGTTGTCGCTTACGACAAACCTGATATTGCTGTTATCGGCCCGACCACGTTGTTTGTCGGAAGTGAAGGCAAGTACACAGCGAACCTGACGTTGAACGATGAGCCAATCTCCGGTGGCAATGCCATTGTTGAGTGGTCTACTGACGGTGGCAAAACCTACGCGCAGACAGGGGATAGCATCACGCTTTCGAGCGATGAAGAAACCCGATACCGCCTGTGGGCTCGTGTGCGCTCTGCCACTGCACCGGCTGATGACGGCTATGCCTATGAAGTTGCGAAAACGGCAGTTGACTTCCGAGCAGTGAAGGCCCCCCGTCCTTACGTGACAGGGCCGCGAGTCATTGAGACCGGTAAGAAGTATGTGTTCAAAGCCGAAACCAGCCTGCCTTACCGTGGGATGGACGTGAAGCTGAACGGGTTCTTCACGCTGCCTGATGGCTCAATTGTGCAGGGTGATACTGCTGAGTACGTGCCTTCGGACACTGACCTCAACCAGGCTACTGTAGAAACGAAGTACACCACCTGGATCGAAGGATACCGAGATCAGGGTGCAGAAGCCTCGCATAGCCTACGCTCCCGCGTGTGGCAGTATGTATGGCCGAGCTTCGGAATGCAGGTCAGGAAGAACGCTGACGTGGCTCCTGCGACGATCACCGCGTCAGTGCGGCCAATTGCCTTCAACGGCAAGCTGGAAGAACCGACCTACGAGTGGGAGTTGCCGGAAGACGCAGTGATTCAGGATCAGCGGCAGGATATTGTCCGGTCCTTTGTGATCAATGAGCCGGGCGATTACAACATCAAGGTGACTGTCCGTGATGCTCGCGGCCATGAAACCGTGATCGAGCAACCGCTCAAGATCGGCCAGGCAGAGCCCTATGCTATCGACCTGCAATACTCTGGCTCGAACAAATACGAGCGTGAGCCTCTGGATGTGCTGTTGCGACCGTACATTTCTGGCGGCCACCCACGCGACCGTATTTCGACTCGCGTCTACTCGGTAGATGGTACGCCGTTGGAAAGCAGCGGTTACTACGGCAGAGCAACTCTGGGCGCTGGTGAGCACAGCATCAAGCTGAAAATAACCTCAGAAATGGGGCATGAAGCTGAGGGCGAGGTGAACATCAATGTGGCAGAGAACAAGTTGCCTGCATGTAGCCTGAGCTCACGAGAGACCGTTGGGTCGTGGATCGTTTATGCGAACTGCGAAGATACCGATGGCCGCATGAAGTCCTACGAATGGACCATTGCCGGTGAGTTGCAGAGCATCAGCTCTGATCGAGTGACTATCAGCAAGGGCACCTATGAAACGATGCCGACCATCTCTCTGGTTGGGGTCGATGACTCTGGTGGCAAATCCGAAGCTGTTACCATGAACTAAGGTTCATTCCTCTCAAAGCCCGGTTCAGACCGGGCTTTTTTTTGTATCGCGCTGGAATTGTCCAAATTGGGCTATTACAGAGGCGAGTCTATTTCCCTCCCCCGGATACACTGCCCAGCATCCAGTAATCCAATCTTAGGGGATAGACATGCGGACAAAATTACTCGGGGCGCTGATGGTGTTCGGGATTATTACCGGCACGGCTCATGCGTCATCGAAATTGGAAATCACCGATCCCAGAGCGGCGAAGATAGAGGACATCGTAGAGCTACCCATCAAAGGGGTTCGAGCCGTCCAAAGTGATGGGCAGATCATGTTCCTCTCTGAAAACGGGCGATTTGTTATTTCAGGACAAATCTACGACCTGTGGAGCAAGAAGCCCCTCAACACGATGTCCCAAATGAGGGATGTAGCGGAGCGTATCCACTTCAAGAGCATGGGCATGGATGTGGACACGCTGAACACCGTTTCGATGGGGCGTGGTGACAAAGAGGTGGTGGTCTTTGTCGATCCTAGATGCGCGGTTTGCCATCAGCTCATGGGTGATGCCAAATCGCTGGTGGATGATTACACCTTTAAATTTATCGTGATTCCTGCTCTGGGTGCTGAGTCCAACCGCTTGGCAAAGAACTTGTACTGCGCGAAAGACAAAACCCACGCGCTCGATGCGCTGATGAACAACACCTTGGGTTCCCTTCCTTCAAAAGAAACCTGCGACCCCGGCCAATACGATCAAACGCTGCTGACAGCTCATTTCATTGGGATTGAGGGCGTTCCGTTCGTGGTTGCTCCGGATGGTCGTGTCAGCAAAGGACGTCCGAAGAACCTGAAATCATGGTTGGAGAGTGTTGAATGATCGTAACCATCAAAAAGAAACTCGAAGAAACGTTGATCCCGGAGCACTTGCGAGCTGCCGGGATTATTCCTGTCCTGGCCTATGACGAAGACGATCATGTCTTCCTTATGGATGACCACAGTGCAGGCTTTGGTTTCATGTGTGAGCCCCTGTGTGGTGCCGATGAAAAAGTTCAGGAGCGAATGAACGGTTTCCTGAATCAGGAGTTCCCGTCGAAGACTACGCTCCAGTTTGTTCTGTTCCGCTCCCCGGACATCAATCAGGAGATGTACCGGATGATGGGGTTGCGTGATGGCTTCCGTCACGAGCTGCTGACATCTGTCATCAAGGAACGGATTAACTTCCTCCAGCACCACACGACAGAACGCATATTTGCCAAGACCAACAAAGGTATCTACGACAATGGCTTGATCCAAGACCTCAAGCTGTTCGTTACGTGCAAAGTCCCCATCAAGAACAATAACCCGACTGAAAGCGAACTCCAGCAGCTCGCACAGCTTCGCACGAAGGTCGAATCATCGCTTCAAACCGTTGGTCTGCGTCCCCGCACAATGACGGCGGTGAACTACATCCGGATCATGAGCACCATCCTGAATTGGGGGCCGGATGCTTCATGGCGACATGACTCTGTGGATTGGGAGATGGATAAGCCCATCTGCGAGCAAATCTTCGATTACGGCACTGATGTGGAAGTCAGCAAGAACGGCATCAGGCTGGGGGACTACCACGCGAAAGTCATGTCAGCGAAAAAGCTGCCTGACGTTTTCTACTTTGGTGATGCGTTGACCTATGCCGGGGATCTCAGCGGCGGCAACTCCAGCATCAAAGAAAACTACATGGTTGTGACCAATGTGTTTTTCCCTGAGGCAGAAAGCACGAAAAACACTCTGGAGCGCAAACGCCAGTTCACTGTAAACCAAGCCTACGGGCCGATGCTCAAATTCGTGCCGGTGCTGGCGGACAAAAAGGAGAGCTTCGACACTCTCTATGAGTCCATGAAAGAGGGGGCTAAGCCAGTCAAGATCACCTACTCGGTGGTTTTATTTGCTCCAACCAAAGAACGTGTTGAAGCGGCGGCGATGGCCGCACGAAACATCTGGCGTGAATCTCGGTTCGAGCTGATGGAGGATAAGTTCGTTGCTCTGCCGATGTTCCTCAACTGCCTGCCATTCTGTACAGACCGGGATGCAGTGCGAGACCTATTCCGCTACAAGACCATGACAACCGAGCAGGCGGCTGTGGTCCTGCCGGTGTTTGGGGAATGGAAGGGGACCGGGACCTATCATGCAGCGCTGATTTCCCGCAACGGCCAGCTCATGAGTCTGTCTCTTCACGACAGTAATACCAACAAAAACCTGGTGATCGCAGCCGAATCCGGCTCGGGTAAATCGTTCCTTACCAACGAACTGATTTTTTCCTACTTGTCCGAGGGTGCTCAGGTCTGGGTTATTGATGCCGGTAAGTCCTACCAGAAGCTGTCGGAAATGCTCAATGGCGACTTCGTTCACTTTGAAGAAGGAACGCACGTCTGCCTCAACCCGTTCGAGCTCATACAGAACTACGAGGACGAAGAAGACGCGATTGTCAGCCTCGTTTGTGCAATGGCGTCGGCCAAAGGCTTGCTGGATGAATGGCAAATCTCTGCGCTGAAACAGGTCCTTTCTCGCCTGTGGGAAGAGAAAGGTAAAGAGATGAAGGTTGACGACATCGCTGAGCGCTGTCTGGAAGAAGAAAACGACCAGCGCCTCAAGGATATTGGTCAGCAGCTCTACGCCTTTACGTCGAAAGGTAGCTACGGGAAATACTTCTCTCGCAAGAACAACGTCAGCTTCCAGAACCAGTTCACTGTACTGGAGCTCGATGAACTGCAAGGGCGTAAGCACTTGCGTCAGGTTGTACTGCTCCAGCTTATTTACCAGATCCAGCAAGAAGTATTCCTGGGTGAACGTAACCGCAAGAAAGTCGTCATCGTGGATGAGGCCTGGGACCTGCTCAAAGAGGGCGAGGTCTCGGTCTTCATGGAACATGCCTACCGCAAATTCCGTAAGTACGGTGGCTCCGTTGTCATTGCAACGCAGTCCATCAACGACCTCTATGAGAACGCAGTGGGCCGCGCCATCGCGGAGAACTCGGCCAGCATGTACTTGCTCGGCCAAACCGAAGAAACCGTGGAATCTGTTAAACGTAGCGGTCGTCTGACCCTTTCAGAGGGCGGGTTCCACACCCTCAAGACGGTACACACCATCCAGGGCGTGTACTCAGAAATCTTTATCAAATCGAAGAGCGGCATGGGCGTCGGACGCTTGATAGTGGGCGACTTCCAGAAGCTGCTTTATTCGACCGATCCGGTGGACGTTAACGCCATCGACCAGTTTGTGAAACAAGGCATGAGCATTCCTGAGGCAATCAAGGCCGTGATGCGAAGCCGTCAGCAGGCTGCATAACCAGGGAGACAGTAATGGACATTAAATCAATCGCAATCGCCGCCATTCTCGGTGCCGCTGGTGGCTTCGGCGGTAGCTACTACGTGATGAGCGAACAAACGGCAAGCATCCATCAGCGTTTGAATCAAACCCCGCCAGTGGTCGTGGTTGACTTCGCTAAAGTGGCGTCGGCGTATCCCGCTGGTGCCTCTCAGGAGGAAGTTGAAAGACTGATGGTCAAGACCAATGACGCAATTTTGAAGTTGAAAGACGCAGGTTATTTGGTCCTTGACGCAAGTGCTGTCGTCGGTGCTCCAAGTGACGTGTACCTCCCTGATGAGGTGCTGAAATGAATTTTCCACTCAAGAAGTATTTCGTCAAAAAGGAATCCTGGAAGCGCTTCGGGGTTAAGGCCGGTGTGACACTACTGGTTCTTTGGGCTGCTGGTGCGGCCTTTGCCAGCCGCTACCGTATTGGCATTGATCCACAACAGGAGAAGTGCCTGCCGGGTTACACCTTCTTCCTCATTGATCTGAACGACCAAACTCTGGAGAGGGGAGCTGTTTACGCCTTCCAAGCCAAGAACATGCAGCCTTTCTACAAGGACGGGACTCGCATGGTCAAAATCCTCACCGGTATGCCGGGGGATAAAGTCGAGATCAACGATAAGTGGAAGATCACCGTCAATGGTGATGTCGTCGGAGAGGGGCTCCAGCTCGCAGGGAAACTACATCTGCCAGAGAGCCACTTTTACGGCAAGACCACGCTGAAAGAGAATAACTACTGGTTTATGGGCAAAAGCCCATTCAGCTTCGACTCACGTTACTGGGGGACTGTGAAAAATGATCAGATCATTGGCCGCGCATATCCCCTGTTCTAAGAGCGTTCTGGTGGCGTTGATATTCTCTGTGGCTGGCGGGGCATACGCTCAAGAGTCTCCGCTCACAGAGCAGGATAAGGCGCTTATTGAGAAAGGAAAGCAAATTGCCCAAAAGGCCCAGAAGATGGAAATGCCATCTCTGTTGCAAAACCAACACATGGACGAGGCTCAGGCCGAAGCCAAGGCATTTTTCAAGCAGCTCCAAACTACTAACCCAACGCTCAAGGAGATGCACCGGAAACAGGCTGAAAAGGGTATCTACTCTGACCATCGGATACTGGTTTTCGCCTCGTTGTCTCTTGGCGAACAGGGGTTAGATGACGTCCTAACGGCGGTGTCAGGCCAGCCTGATTCTGTAATTGTGTTCCGTGGCATCCCGGAAGGAATGAACTTGGGGCAGGGAGTTAAAGCTATTCAGGCGCTCGCGGCCAAAAAAGACCCAGTGCCGAACATCATCATCAACCCTACGTTGTTCAAAACGTACAACATCACAGCCGTTCCCACGATTGTGATGCTGGAGGATGAGCCGCTGCCTGGCGAACAACCAAACGTCGTCGCCCAGGTCTCCGGGTTGTCCGACCCGGTATGGTTGGCTCGGGAAGTGGATAACGGAGAAAAAGGCGATCTCGGCGTTAAGGGGCCGGTGGAGAAAATCAGTGAGCCAGACCTTATTGATGTTGCCAAGAAACGCCTTGCCAATATCGACTGGGAAGAGAAGAAGAAACAGGCTATAGAGCGCTTCTGGACCAAGCAGAATTTCAATGAGCTGCCCAGAGCGCCAAAATCTCGAACACGAGAAATTGACCCTAGCGTCATGATCACCAGTGACATCAGCACTCCGGATGGCACTGTGTTCGCTCACGCGGGTGACGTGATCAACCCATTGTGCGATCCGAAGGAAGTTTGCAAGCCTGGAACGCGGCCATTTACCCAAGCGGTCGTAGTTTTCGACCCGCTGGACAAAAAGCAAATGGAGCTGCTCGCCAAGAAGCTGCCTGAAATTAAGCAGGAACCTGGCGTACAACGGATTACCTATATCGCCACAGAGTTCGACAAAGACAAAGGCTGGGATTCCTACAAGAGTGTCACCGACAACTTTGACGCGCCGGTATATCTGCTGACGCCAGATCTGATTACCCGGTTCGAGCTGGAGCACACACCGAGCGTCATTACTGCCAGAGGCAAGAAGTTTGTTGTCCGCGAACTTGCTGAGGAGGGCGGTGAATGATTTTTGCCCCGGCTTTCCAACCAATTAAAGACGTCGGCACAGGTTCGTTTGTCGCTGCTGAGGTACTGGCTCGTTGGTACGACGAAGGCCGGGTTCTTACACCATCCTCTCTGTCATCACCTCCTTATTGGGGGCTGGTGGATATGGAGATGGCACGGTTCATTCAGGACAACCTTCATTATTGCTTGGATCTGTACCCAGCTCTTTTTCTGAATGTCTCTGAACATACTTTGCAATCAGACGTCATTTTCAAAGCGTGGTGGAGGGTTGTCCGCGACATTGCTAAGAATCACTCATCACGGCTTGTCATCGAGATTACCGAGGGCATTCAGGATGCCTCTCTCGCATTGAGATGGGAGGCTCTTACCGAAATAGGGGTTGAGCTGGCGCTGGATGACTATGGAGACAAAAACTCTTCGCTGGAGCGCCTGAGTCGTTATGACTGGCACTATTGCAAGTTTGACGCGAGAAGACTGCGGTCGCTTGAAGACTACTCGGCCATCCTCCACTGCCGCCGAAAAGGCATACAGCTCATTGCTGAGCAGGTGGAGAGCTTCCCATTGGGGGAGAGCGCCAAATTACTTGGACTGTCATGGCAACAAGGTTTCTATCACGGGAAGCCTGCTGTCATGGAGAAACACTTGAATTACGTAAAGGCCTTACCATGATGCAAAAAATTCTACGGGTCATTGCCGTTAGCGCGGTCTTTTGGGTTCGTTCGGTATCGGCTGACCCTGGGTGCCAGAATGCGGAAGTAATCGGCGGAAAACTGATTACTGACATCTGCTGGAGCTGTATTTTTCCCATCAAAGTAGCAGGGGTTCCTATAAGTGGTGGAGGCGGATCATTCCCGAGTGAAGCCGTAAGCAACCCTCTGTGTATGTGCGAGGATAATCTAGGGGTCCCTCGGCCTGGAGTCACCACTTCTATGTGGGAGCCAGCACGGCTTGTTGAATTTCAGAGAGTGCCTGGCTGCTCATCTGTCTTGAATGGTGTCAGGTTCCCGTTTGATAGGACTAACCAAGGGCATCATGGCATGGGAGACATGGATGGTGGTGATGGTTCTTTTATGCACTATCACTACTATGCGTTTCCTCTGTTGGTGATGCTCGATTTATTTATTAAGCAGACCTGTAATGCTGATGGGTATATGGATCTCGACATCATGTACATGTCGGAGCTCGACCCGACCTGGAACAATGATGAGCTCGCTTTTTTTACCAATCCAGAGGCGGCGGCAGTAGCAAACCCAATTGCGGCGGCTGCGTGTACTGCTGATGCTGTCTCATCAACCGCTGGAAAACCTTTAAAACAGCTTTTCTGGTGTGCTGGTTCATGGGGCACCCTGTATCCATTTAGTGGCAACCAGAATGGTGGAAAAGGTGTTATCCGCGATAGCAGTCTTCTTAGCACAAGGGTTCTGGCTGCTTTGCATCGCCGGGGGTTAGCGTGGAAGACAATGGGTTCTGAGGCTATGTGTAGAGGTGTTATTAGCCCAACACTACCCAAAACGCAGTACAAATTCACGCTATTGCATCCGGTTCCAGAGACAAACTCATCTCACGTAATTGGCGAATCCACTCTTACGTGGGGTCTGGCGCGAACTATACCGGCAATTGGGCAAGACCCTATTTACACCATCTGGCGATGGAATGATTGCTGTAACAATTGAGCAGACCCTAACGAATTTGCACGGGCATTTTAGATTATGCCCCAAAAGGGCCACTACACGTACAGGTGGCCCTTGTCTTCTCAGATAGCATGGGAAGGTTGAAATGGAGAACACAATGCGAAGTCATAATTACTTTATGAAAGCTGTGGCCTCGCTGTTGACAGTAACCATGTCTGCGCTGCCGATACATTCCTACGCTAACGGTAGCCAAGACCAGGACATCACAGCGGTGGGTAAAGAGGCCCAGGCTTTCGGACAAAACCTCTCAAACTCATTCAAGTCGAGCTCGGGGACTGTGCAAGATGGCACAATCTCTATGCCGACGTTGAAAGACGGTCAATTCCAAATGAACGGGGGGAGTCAGATTAATGTCAATGATCTATTCCCCGGAACGAGCGGGACCAACAATAAACCTGATAGTTATTACTTCCCTGATGCCAATAAACCTGATGTGGGCGGTCTGCAAGGCATTTACGACTCTGGCGATGACATGGACAGCGTGGGGAATAATGCAAAAGGGTCGCTGTGGAGTGATGCCAATAGTGCTAATCCATCAATCTCTGGTGCGGCATACAAGGTTCTTCTCGATGCCTCTAATCGATCACGCCCTGATTTCAGTAATGACCCTGTACTAAATCTAAGCAAAAAGACCTATGAGGATATGGACCTCATCGCAGGTGGCTTTGGGGATTGTTCTGCCGAAACAACCATCAATCAGAATACTATCAACGCCCACATTCCAGAGTATGAACGGTGTCAGCGTGTTGTAGATCAAAGCGCGGACTGTGAGGTTGTCCATGACTACGATGCCTCTGTGGTGAAGCACTATGATGGTCCATATAACCTCAAATCTTGTGGAGAAGGCTGTACTGAGTTGTGGATTGGCCGAGTTGGTAACGACTACTGGAGTGGCAACTGTTCGATTTATGAGGAATACACGCGGGTCCAAGTCAGTAATCCAGACGCCATAGTGTCTGCAACTCTTGAGTACGCCAAGTGGGATGACTACATGCAAGTTTGGGTTGGTAAATCAGGTCAGGAAACTAAAGTATGGTCCGGCCCTGACGGCAATTTCCCTCCAGAAACGGCTGGCCGATGTGAATTGTCAACAAGTTGGGAGCGAAACCCTAATATTGATGTCACTCCCTATTTCAAGAATGTGAAAGATGGTGATGTTGTTACGTTTAAGATCCGCGTTTCAGTAACTGGCGCAGGTGAGGGTTTTGGCCGCATAAAGCTACGCTATGACCCATCAAAAGCCATTACCAAGGATGAGTGGGCTCCACAGAGCTGCATGGATTCAGCCAAAGGGGTTGTAGATGGTTTTGCGGAAGGCGAGATCACATGTATAGATGACCCGACTGATGCTACGGGCTGCACAGTCATCAATGGGATCAAAGTTTGCGAATCTCAACTCAAGCCGTCACCTTTGCCTGGTATTCCAAAACTATGCAAAAAGGTTCGAGTTAAAGCTGACTATGACTTTTATAAGGGGCAAATGGACTGCTGGACAGACCCTCAAGGTGAAACGCACTGTCCGGTAAACACGGGCGGGAATCTCGATAGCTGTCAGAAATATGAAGAAAACCCTCAGTGCGGCTTCATCAGTTCCAAATGTGTTGATGGTGCTCAGGGAAGTTCTGGTACGTGCTACGTCCACGAGGATACTTATGACTGTGGTACAGATGTTTCTGTTCCGACCTTGGAAAAGGAAACTGAGTACCAGTGCGGTGGGCCTATACGCTGCATGGGAGATGACTGCCTTGATTTGACCAAAACACAAAGCACTGATTTTGCTCGCGCTACTGCGTTGCTCAATGCAGCCCAATTCATGACGCAGGATATGAGCTGCACAGGCCAAGATGGGGATGACAATCCTACCGGGGATGAAAACGTTATTTGCTCTGCTTTTGCAGGGGAAGCTGGCGAATGCAAGATAGCTGTTGGGGGAGTTTCTGATTGCTGTGAAAAGCCAACCAATATATCTCTTGCCGATTATCTGAACCTAATAATGGCCGTTCCAAAGCTCGATGGCGCAGTGATGGGGCTGACTGATGGTAATGCGCTTAAAGGTGCTTATCAGGTACTTAGGGAACCTGCCCTTCAAGGGTGGACAGAAGTCACAAAACCGTTCACAAGTTATATAGAGAACGTTTCAGGTGCTGTTGATTCGTTCTTCCAGCCTGTAGAGCAGTTTGTTGATCAACTCATTGACCAGCTCAAAGAGCAAGTCAAAGAAGTGATGATGGATGTCATGAAATCAGCAGGCCAAGATGCAGCAACAGAGCAGGCGGCTGCCGCAGCATCTGAACAAGCTGCCGAAGCAATGATGGAGACTGCGACAACATGGCTTAGCACTGCCATGACGATATATACCGTCTATGTCGTTGCGATGGTGATGATCCAGATGATTTATAAGTGCGAGGAAGAAGAGTTCACTATGAACGCCAAAAGAGCGCTCAAGAATTGCACCTATGTAGGCTCTTATTGTAAATCTAAGGTGTTGGGCGCTTGTATTGAAAAAAGAGAAGCGTATTGCTGCTTCAATTCTCCGCTCTCTCGTATTATACAAGAACAGGTTCGCCCTCAATTGGGGCAGAACTTTGGAGACCCCAAAAATCCTCAGTGTGAAGGGATTCCACTAGATAAAATTGCCGAAATTGATTGGAGCAAAATTAATTTGGATGAGTGGCTTGGGATATTACAGCAGAACGGTAAATTCCCTGATCCGGCCTCAATAAATCTCGACTCGCTGACTGGAGCAGGGAATGACTTCAATATTGACGGGACGCGGAAGAATGCTCAGGAAAGGGCGTTGGAGCGGTTGGAAGGGATTGATATTGACGCGAAGCGAAAAGAGGCGACAAACAGCATAGACCCTCAAACAGGCGCGCCAACTGGTGGTGGTGGATAAAAAAAGGGGCCTTTCGGCCCCTTTCTCATGTAGATTGATTACGCTTCTGGGTAAACAAATAACTCTGCTTTTCCCTGATCAAGAAGGTAAGGGAAAGCAACTTTTTCGCCATTATCCAGCTCAACCGATTTTGGAGCAAGGTAGAGGTAGGCCCAAGCTGGTAGCTGTTTGCTAATAGCTGCGTAGATCGCTTGCTGAGGAGCATGGCTTGCTGCCCCATTACCGACATTCACAAAGTTGTATGCGGTCTCATGGCCTGATGTGAAGGCATACGCTGTACCTTGAACGCCAGAGACAAAATTAGGAGCTGACCCTAGGCGAGGCTCCACGATTTTCACCTTAACGGAACACATGTCAGCTACCTTACTTTGTCCGTTCACCCACGTCGGGCAACCCCATTCATTCTTGTAGAACTGATAGGTTAGGCGACCATCTTTGTCATACAGAAGCGTGAAATTGGCACCCAAATCAGTCAGCGCTGACTCAATGGAAACTTTCACATGTGAAAGAAATTTGGCCTGAGCGTCTGCCGGTGAAACTGCTTCGTTAGCAGGCATCCAAGCGATCAAGCTATTGCGAGCGCCATGCTGTTTGGGGCCGATAGCCCAGTTCGCAAGGTTGACCAAGCCACCTTGCCAGTCGGTCATTCCGAGCTGAGGGGACATGTAGCCAGACAGCACGTAGGCTGCCCCAAACGTTTTGGTGTCGGTCAGACGCTCCAGCTTGTCACGCGGAACAGAAGCGTCTTGGATGCCTGTTACCAGGCCACCGGCCTCCGCGATGTTGTAAGCGCGACTGTGATTGGTTTTGTACGCTGTGGGTTCGTAACTGCTGGTGGATGCACAGCCAGATAGAGCTGCTACAGCCAGAGCCACGGTGGTGATTAAAGCCTTTTTCATGTTGTTCTCCGTTCTTACCTGAGTTGAATCTGATTTACTTCGATAATATCACAGCATCAAAAAATGCAACCATAAAAGACAAAAAAAAGCCCCTCGGGCGAGGGGCAAAGGTTTGGGCTGGGTTATGCTGCTTTTGTTTTCTCGGCTTCGTCTGCGATTTCCTTGTCGCCGGTTGCAGATTCCGGAGCGGCTTCGGCCACTTCACCTTCTTTGCCTTTGCTGTGGGCGGAAATGCGAGCCCGTTTCTCGATGCCGATGATTCGACCGGCCAGCTTGATGAGGCGTTGCTGCCATTGGTAAGTGGCGTCGGTGCGCTGCTTGCTGGTCAGTACGGTGTTCAGCCAGAGAGTGTCAACGATCCCCATCAGGGTATCCAGTTTGCGGATCAGGTGTGCAAACTGAGCAACCTGAGGAGAGTTGATCTCGATGGTGTATTCATTCGGGTTGGTGTAGCCGGGCATCATGTCGATGCCGTTGTCTTCCATCAGCTTGTTGAGCTGGGCGGTAGCTTTGTCCAGGTCTTCGGAGACCTTGGAAATGTGTTCCAGGATGACGGTTTCAACCTGGTCGATTTCGTCCTGCTCACCGATGATGCGAAGGATCACGTCGATGGAGAACAGGGAGTTGGAAACTCGCTCAAAGCTGCGTTCCATGACGCGCTGAGCTTGGAGGCTGTTTACTTTCAGAACTTGCTTGAAAACAGGGCGAGAGTAGTGGTTGCTGCGGTCGTTGTTTGTGTCCAGTGCTACTTGTGCTTCTGCCATTAGAGATACTCCTAAATTTGAGGTACAGATAAACGCACTGGAAAGGATAAATGCGGTCAATCTGTAACCTGACCTCTCGAAGTGCCCAAAATGGACAGTTACAGCGTTTTCTGTTTAGCAAAGGTGAGCTATATTTGAATCATCTTAGTCGCTCTGCGGCTATAGGTGAGATAGCTGGTCTCCGAAAACAAACAGCATCTAGTCTTATGCCGTATGGCATTACTTAACCCCAAGCCGGGGGCTTCTCCCGGTTTTCGGGTGTTGCCCCTGTTTTTTTACATAGGAGCAACACCATGCACATCATCACTTTCATTGTAGTTCTGCTTGCATCTCTGGGCGCACTGTACGTAGGCGCGAAGGCATTTGCTTTTTCCTTCATCGTTCTCGCTAAAGTGTTCCAGCGTATCGGTTTGTTCCTTTGGAACAAATTCGCAGTTCCTGCAATGCGGTCTGTACAGGCCGTCATCAAAGAACGTGCTGCCAAGGCTGAACAAGCCAAAGCAGTCGTTGAACCTGAGGTAACTCAAGTTCAAGAAGTCGCTAAACAAGAACCTGACTGGGATTATCTCGAAATCCCGACTTACCTTCGTAAGGGCAAGGAACTTGTTTGGTAATAACTGTCGCTGAGTAATCTTCGACACTTTCAAACCCATCGGGGCAACCATACCCCGACGGGGATGTTGCCCCTTTTTGCTTAGGAGCAACATCATGGAAATCGCTATCATCGCTTTGTGTATCCCTACTGGTTGGGCAATCTCTCGTCCTTTCGTGAGAATCGCTGAATCGTTCGGTTACTGCTGATAGTCAACGCAAAGGGAGGGGGCAACCCCTCTCTTTCTGGTCAAGCCTCTGTGGCTTGTCCTCAAAGTCTTCTGGTGTCAGTTGGCTTTGACGACAAGCTACAGGGGGAATGTCGAATGCAACAGAATCTTCATGTTTACGACGATCACGCAGGCATCATCTATCTGGCTGATGGACGCGAGGTGAAATTTGATCCGAAACTGTATTCCAGCTCCTACCAGGCGCACAGTGAAGCAGTGAAGTGGGCCAAAGAAACCGGGGTCATTGGTCAAAACGACGATGTGGTGATGTTCGTCCATTGAGGGAGTGGCCTCCAGGAGAGGCTACTCTCCTCGCTCCTTAAAAGTCTTCTTACTCATGGTGAATACCATCAGTAAGCAGATTTTGTTCTCTTCGGAGAGCGAAAAGTGCGATAGCTGGTCGCCAAAAACAAACAGCAAATTAACGTTAATTTACTAGCCCAACCGGGCGCATCCGCCCGGTTCGGGACGTGGTGCGCCTGTCACAATAGGAGCGCACCTATGTCTCAATACTCTCAATTCTCAGTAAGCAAGGTTTTCGGTATGCCCAGCATTCCGGAGAAGGTAACGGCCATCGGCTACGCTGACGGTTCAAACCCTTTCATCCCTGCCACTGATACCAACTACGTTTTCCGCAAAGAGTTTCTGCGAGAGGTCTTGGCCTATCTCAAAGAGCCTGGCGGTGACGCATTGTTCGTAACCGGCCCTACCGGGTCTGGCAAAACCTCAGGTATCACCGAGATCGCTGGTCGTCTCAACTGGCCTGTTCAGCAAATCACTGCCCACGGGCGGATGGAGCTGACAGATCTGATTGGACATCACGCTCTGGTCGCGGAAAAGCCTGGTCAACCACCTGTCATGAAGTTCATGTATGGACCTCTGGCAGTCGCTATGCGTGAAGGTCATCTGCTCCTCATCAACGAGGTGGATTTGGCCGACCCTGCCGAGCTGGCTGGTCTCAACGATGTCCTTGAAGGGCGTCCCCTTGTGATCGCTCAGAATGGCGGGGAAATCATCAAGCCGCACCCGATGTTTCGTGTGGTCGTTACTGGTAACTCTACGGGGTCCGGTGATGCTTCTGGTTTGTACCAGGGGGTGATGATGCAGAACCTCGCAGCTATGGATCGCTATCGTTTCACCAAAGTAGGGTATGCGGATGAGGAAGCTGAACTCAGCATTCTTGGCCGTGTTACTCCGAAACTTCCGGAAAATGTGCGGAAGGGAATGGTTCGGATTGCTAATCAGGTCCGCAAACTGTTTCTTGGCGAAAACGGTGAAGATGGTCAGATCAGCGTCACCATGTCCACTCGGACGTTGGTGCGTTGGGCGAAACTGTCTCTAGCGTTCCGTGGTGCCCCAAATGCTCTTGAATACGCCCTGGATCAAGCTCTGCTTATCCGTGCGGCCAAAGAGGAGCGTGAAGCCATCCTGCGTGTTGCGAAGGATGTGTTCGGGGACCAATGGCGCTAAGGGGTGACGCATGAAGAAAAATGACTGTTTGTGCCGTCGTTACACTGCTAAAGAGTGGGGCAATGACGAAACCACAATAGAAGTCTTCATTGGCTACAAGTTGCTCCGGGAGCCCAGCTCCTCGGAGCCAGGCCAATTCACGATGGTCGAGCTACGCCGAACCGTCACTGATGGGAAAGCTGAAAATTGGTCTGAGACAAAGCTCGAAGGACCTTTTGAAGCTAACGGCCCAGACACGATCCCAATGTCCTACAAGGACAAAGAAAGCCAGTATGTGTCACAGTTTCTCAGCCAGGGGTACACCTTTCTGGATGAGGTGCTGGTAAACGCAGAGACACAGACGGTGCTGGAAGGGGGGAATGTTTCAGCCGGACAAACAGCCAGCTTGGGATCTCTCAACTGGCTGTTATCTCCGCCCTCTGAGTTACCTCCAGGTGACATAAACCTCTTCAAAGGTTTTGTTGCTGGGGTTTTTGCCAAAGGAGCCGGTTTAATCGGCTTTGAGGTTGCTCGGAGCGAAGGCTCAAATGACTTGCTACCCAGTGTGCTGATGCGTACTGACAGCGGTTATGAGCTTGGGGTTAGCACTGGACTAGGCGAAAACACTATCCATCCAGCTACGCTGGAAGGCGCTGGTGAACTCCGCCCGGAACATGGTCACAAACCCCTGCTGATGTTGGTTTACCTGCAACAGCGTTTCGCGGATGACTTTTCAAACGTAGAGAAGCCGCTGGTGGCATTCTGTGATGAACAGGGTGATACCTTCGACTACGAGCGTTTTGATTCACTAAAACCCCTCATTGAACGGTTTGGTTTCAGCTACGACGAAGTAAGAGCAGATGCAGAAAGGCTTGGCCTTGTATCTGAGCTGATTCGCCTGGCAGAGATCGACGCCGAACAAGAGGATCACTTTTTTTAACCCTTACGGGGGCTTGCTCCCCGAAAGGGGCGTTGGCCCTCTCCAAATAACTTGGAGGTCATGATGTCTAAAGGCGTCAACAAAGTAATTCTGGTCGGTAATCTCGGTTCTGACCCGGAAATTCGCTACATGCCAAGCGGAACTGCCGTTGCCAACTTCAACGTTGCAACAACGGATACGTGGCGCGATAAGCAGTCTGGCGAGCAAAGAGAGCATACTGAGTGGCACCGTATTGTGCTTAAAGGTCGTTTGGCAGAAGTCGCTGGTGAGTACCTGAAAAAGGGCTCCCAAGTCTATCTCGAAGGGAGCAACCGCACCCGGAAGTGGACTGACAGCCAACAAATCGAGCGCTACACCACCGAAGTACACTGCGTTGAAATGCAGATGCTTGGTGGTCGTGGAAATGCACCTCAGGACAACTCTCAACGTGCAGCGCCCCAAAAAGGGCAACGTACAGGAGCCGGTACGCAATCTGCTCCTGTGCAGCAATCAGCACCGCAAGGTGGTATGGGCGGAGGCTATGGTCCCGCTCCTGATGGCTGGGATGATGACATCCCGTTCATGCGGCTGCACCACTTGGCTGGCGGGTAACACCGCCAACTCTTACTAAACCCCACGGGGGCACTCATGCCCCGAGGGGGTCATGGTGTCCTCAAACCGTTCATTCGTGAATTGGAGAAACACCATGTCTGATAACAAATCTCTTGTAACCCGTATCGCAAGCCGGTTTGGCGTGGACACCCGAAAGTTCTATGAAACTTTGAAGGCGACCGCATTCAAGCAGCGAGATGGAAGTGCCCCGACCGATGAGCAGATGATGACGCTCCTGATCGTGGCTGAACAGTACGGTTTGAACCCTTTCACTCGGGAAATCTATGCGTTTCCTGACAAGCAAAATGGGATCATTCCGGTAGTAGGTGTTGATGGTTGGAGCCGCATCATCAACGAGCATCCCCAGTATGATGGCGTCGAGTTCGTGTATTCGGACAAGATGGTCAGAATGCAGGGGGCGAAAGTTGACTGCCCTGAGTGGATTGAATGCGTGATTTACCGTAAGGACAGATCTCGCCCTATCCGCATCAAGGAGTTCATTGATGAGGTGTACCGTGAACCGTTTCAGGGTCAAGGTCGCAATGGTGCTTACACTGTTGATGGCCCCTGGCAAACGCACACCAAGCGTCAACTCCGGCACAAGTCGCTGATCCAGTGTTCTCGTGTCGCATTTGGTTTCTCTGGTATTTATGACCAGGATGAAGCTGAACGCATCCGTGAAATGGAGCAGGCATCGGCCATTAACCCGGCTATTGCCAATCTCCCTTCACCATCTCAAGTTCAAAGCCAAGAGCCTTTGGCTATTGAGCACAAAGAGCTTGACCCGATCCTAACCAAACTCGCAAATCGCGCCATTGCTGAAAACGCATGGTCTGCGGCGCATGAGTATGTGAAGGGACGGTATGAAGGTTCGGAACTGCAATATGCGACTCAATTCCTTCGTGACAAGGAGATGGATCAAATGGAGCCTCCGAAACCTGACTACCAGGAAGCGCACGAGCAAGAGTCCGCCGCTGGTGGTTCTGCAAATGCTGAACCTGGTGCCGAAGAAATGCCGCCTTTGAGTGACGAGGACATGATCCCTGTTACAGAAGAGGAGGGCGCGGAAGGCAGTTACTACTAACCCCAACGGGGGGGACTCCCCCGCTGGGGGAGATCTCCCTCCTAACCATTGGAGAGAGGTCCATGAAAATAGTCAACCTATCGCAACGAGAGGAAGATTGGCTTGATTGGCGGCGTCAAGGTGTAACAGCCACTGACGCCGCTATCCTGCTCAATCGGTCTCCGTACAAAACACGATGGAGACTGTGGGCCGAGAAGACTGGGTATGCGCGTGAAGTCGATCTGAGTCTTAATCCGCTGGTTCGCCGGGGGATAGAAAACGAAGATGCTGCAAGACGCGCTTTCGAGGAGAAGTATGATGACATGCTGCTCCCCGCCTGTGTCGAATCGGTTCAATACCCGCTCATGAGGGCCTCCCTGGATGGCCTGAGAGATAACGGGGAGCCCGTCGAGCTGAAAAGCCCGAGTGCGACTGTCTGGGAAGATGTTTGTGCTGAGAAAGCAAACAGCAAGGCATACCAGCTTTATTACCCGCAGGTGCAACACCAGCTCCTGGTAACGGGGGCCAAGCAAGGCTGGTTAGTCTTCTACTTTGAAGGTCAGATTCAGGAGTTTCCAATACTCCGAGACGAAGCCATGATTCAAGAAATCTTGGCCGAGGCTAAAAAGTTCTGGCAACAGGTAGTAGACAAGAAGGAGCCCGACAAAGATCCAGAGAGAGACCTGTACATACCGCAAGGTGAAGAGGTCAACCGTTGGATTGCTGCTGCTGAGGAATACCGCCTCTATGATGCTGAGATTCAGGAGCTGAAACAGCGACTGTCTGAGCTTCAAGAAAGGCAAAAGCCTCATCTCGACACCATGAAGTCCCTCATGGGGGAATACTTCCATGCCGACTACTGCGGTGTGATGGTAACGAGATACAAAGCGGCTGGCCGGGTAGACTACAAAAAGCTGTTGGCTGATAAGGCGTCAGGCGTGAAGCCTGAGGATGTTGACCAGTACAGAGAGAAGTCATCAGAGCGGTGCCGTGTAACGGTTACTGGCTCTGTGAAGCCACGGTACATTGTTGATGAGGACGTGCTTGCTCCTCTTGATGATTTGCCGGAAGAAGTAGAGACGTTCTACTGGTGAGTGGGGGATTTTCCCCCGCTTTCCCTTGGGGATTCTGGGAGTCTCCAACGGAAAGCAAGATTTTGTTCTCTTCGGAGAGCGAAAAGTGCGATAGCTGGTCGCCAAAAACAAACAGCAAATTAACGTTAATTTACTAGCCCAACCGGGCGCATCCGCCCGGTTCGGGACGTGGTGCGCCCCCAACTTTTTGGAGTGCATCATGACTAAAGTGAACCATCTACAAAGCCTCTGTGTTATCCACGTAGACTTTGACATCTGGAGTGGACAAACCCGTTTGTCTGCATCTGATCTCAAGCTGGGCGAGGGTGGTGAAATTCCACCTGAGAAAGTAGCTCAACTGGGAAGTAAGAAGATCTGTGATCCGGCTAAGCTGAAAGGCTTTCATCGCCTGAAAACAGAAACTCGTCGCCTCCTGCTGAAATTCGGTATGCCGTTCATGAACGGATTTGCCGTACCCGTCAGCAAGACCGATGAAATCTGTAACAAGCTGAATGACATAAACTTTCAGTTTAACCAACTGAAACAGGATTTCATCAAAGGTTACAACAAAGCCGTGGATGAATGGTGTCAGGAGAACCCTGAGTATGAACGAGCTATCCGTGCCGGAGCCCTTCCAAAGGAAACGGTCGAGGAGCGGATTGGCTTTGAGTACCAGGTGTTCATGATCCAGCCTGTGAACGAAGATGAGGCCAACGCCAAACGCCTTAACCGCAAGGTTGAGCGCTTGGGTGACGATCTCATCTCCGAAGTGGTTCAGGAAGCGAATAAGTTCTATATGGAACGTTTGGCCGGTCGAGACCAATGTGCGGTCACTACTCGGCAGACACTCCGTAACATCCGCGACAAGGTGGATGGGCTTAGCTTCCTGAACAGCGCTTTTAACCCTCTGGTCAAGCTGCTCGACCAAACCCTCCGGGGATACGAGCAACATGCCGATGGCCGAAACATCGTTGCGCCTTTCTTTTATCAGGTCGTGGCCGCAGTGCTGATCATGAGCGAGAGGGACCGCATCGAGCAGTATGCCAATGGCTCGATTACTGTAGAGGGCATGGCTAATGACATTGGCGGTTCGGGAGCCCAGATGGGGGACCGTTCTAAAGATGAAAAGGCCGAACAGAAAAGCGATAAAGCCGGTGAGCTTATCCCTGCAACAGAGGGTGGCGAAACCAAGCAGCAACAGGTAGGTGGTACTGAATCTGTTCAATCAGAACAGACTAACAGCGGTGGTAACGCTGTTGACCTGGATGAAGACATCGACAACTTCTTCAAGAGTTTTGCAGAACGAGGCGAGGGTGAATCGGAAGATGAATCCAATGCCGGTGATGTGGTTCGAGAAGAGCGCGTTGATGTTGAGGATGAGCCGGTTTTGCCTGAGGAAACTCCGGTAGAGCAAGAGCCTGTCCAAGAGGAGCCGACAGAGGAGCCTCTCAACCAGGAGCTGCCTAAAACTGACGACGATGGCGACTATTTCTTCTAATAGTCACTTCAACTAAACCGACCCGGAGGGGATAGCCATTCCCTCCAGGGGTGGACTATCTCCTTCCCTACCAGGAGAAAAGATATGTCCAAAAAACGCACCATTTACAGCGCTCTACCAATCGTGGCCGCAGCCTATGGTGAAAAACTCGGTGTCAAAGTCGCCATCGGTAACGATGACGCATACACCGATGGTAAGACCATCGTGGTTCCGAATATCCCCGACGACTATCCTCACATGGATGCTGTCTGGGGGTATTTGGCCCATGAAGCAGCCCATGTCCGGTTTACGGACTTTGGTGTTGAGCGCCGCAGAGGTCTTCATGCTGAGTTGTCCAACGTTTTGGAGGACTGCCGCATAGAACGGGCCATGATGGAACTCTTCCCCGGTACGTCGCAGACCCTGAATGAGGTTGCTCGCTATATGGCTCAAGCTGGTCATTACGAGCACGTCACAGACAAAGAGGCCCCTGCCTCCATTCTGACAGGGTTTTGTTTGTACTGGTTGCAAACCAAGGCTGTAGGGCAATCCGTCCTTCAACCCTATCTCGATTCGGCTACCCCCGTATTCGAGCGCGTGTTCCCTCAGGGTGTTGTTGTTCGGCTGAACGCTTTACTGCGTAAGGCTGTGAACACTAAGTCAACCGCAGAGGTGACATCCTTGGCCGACCAAATCATCAAGATGATCGAGGAGGAAAAGGAGAAAGAAGAGCAAAAGCCCCTGAATGGTCAGGATGGTAACAACCAGCAGAATGCTGGTGGCAACCAACCTCAGAACAGTCAGGGCGGAAGTGGTAACGATCAAAACCAAGGGCCTGATGCCAATAGTGGTGATCAGCAAGGTAAAGACCAGAAGCAAGACGATGCTAACGGGAAATCTGATCCGAAAGGACAGGGCGACCAAGGCAAGTCGGATACTGATGGTGGCAGCAAGGCAGGACAAAGCCAGGCTGGTGGCAATTCTGACGCGGCGAAACAAGACGCGGCCAAAATGCTCCAGCAGGTTCTGAATGCCGGTGCCGGTGATTTGCGTGGTGACGCGCATGATGCACTTAAAGCCGAGCTCAACCGGGTGGCTCAAGATAAGGGGGACAGTAGCTATATGACTGTTCGCTCTGCTGTGAACACCCAGGACAACCCTGCTGTTGGCAAAAGCCTGGTAGGGGATGTGAAGAGCACCACTTCAAAGATAAGAACGCAGCTCTACGGATTGGTCCAGGCCAGCCAGCGAGTTGCTCACCGTAACCAACGATCAGGGAAGCGTGTGGATGCTCGGAAACTACATCGTGTAGTGACGGGTGATACCCGCGTATTCCTCAAGCCGGAAGCCAAGAAACGCCCTAATACGGCGGTTCACATCCTGGTTGATATGAGCTCCTCGATGGCCTACAAGGCCGCCAATGGAAAGGAGCGTCAAGACATTGCGCGGGAAGCGTCCTTGGCTATTTCGATGGCTCTGGAAGCAATACCCGGCGTAAACCCGGCAGTCACCTTTTTTGGTGGCAACCGGAACCAGCCAGTGTTCAGTGTCGTGAAGCATGGAGATACGGTTCAGAATCGGGCCGGTCGGTTTGGGTTCAAAGCAACTGGCGGTACGCCTATGGCGGAAGCTATGTGGTATGCAGCTTTTGAACTCACCAAGACCCGTGAAGAGCGAAAAATGTTGATCGTAGTGACTGACGGGCAGCCTCAAAGCGCCCCGGCATGTCGCTCAGTGATTGACCTCTGTGAACGAAGCGATGTTGAGGTGATCGGCATAGGGGTAGAGACTACCGCAGTGTCAGGACTGTTCCAAAAGAACATTGTCATTGATGATGCGGCAGCTCTGCAACGCACACTGTTTAAGTTGATGGAGCGGTCATTGACTGCTTTTGCAGCTTAACAGGAAGTGAAACGACAAACGGCTATCCCTTCGGGGGTGGCCGTTTTTATTTGGAGAGTCTATGAACCAATTCCATTCATCTTTGGATTTGTATCATCGGAACAAAGGTAGAAGGGCTACAGTGCCGGAGACGCCTTTTTTACTGCTTGCTAAGCGCATTCCTCCGATGTACTGGAGACTGTTCCAGGGTGTTACTTTGGATAGTCGTATGGGATACACAGGCAGGCGGCAGTTCCACAGTCTTGGGCAAGCAATCGACTGGGCAAAGTCATCAGTTGGCGATTCCTGGTCAAATAAGCGCTTTCACAAGCCGGTAGGCCTCGATGTATTGCTGGCCTGTACTGCGAGTAAGGTGCCTGAACATCTGGTCGAAGAACTGAAAAGACGGGGCAGTTGATGCGTCTTTGAGCTTTGCACCCGAAAAGGGCAGTTTGAGCGTTCCTGTTCACACAGCTCTCGTGGAACAATCAAAGTGAGGAGGGAATACCCTCCCACTTTCTCAGAGGCCTTCATTGAGGGTTGCTGAGAAAGTGAATTTTGTCCTCTCTGAGGGCGAAACGTGCGATAGCTGGTCGCCAAAAACAAACAGCATTCAACCTCAGCCTAAGGGCGCACTGCGCCTGACAGGCTCTGTGTGCCCAAGTTACTTTAAGGAGCACACATGTCTCATCTGAACAATCTCAAATCCGTAATGATCTCTCTCGCCGCCGAACATAAGCTGCCTGAAATCTACCAGGATGACATCACTACCGATGTGGAGTCTCTGGATCGATTCGATGGTTTACGTCTGGTCTGGCTGTTGCGGTCTTGCGGCAGCGTATTGGTGCCAGCGGAAGTTGGCGTTAATCCGATCTATATCACCCATTGGTTGTGGTCTAACCACGGTCAACAGGTGGTTCCATTCTCTGTGGATACCCGCACGGGGTTGATTGAAAAAATCGACTTCGAGCAAGCTGAAAAGCTGATCATGCAGATGCCTTGCAACCTCTCTTCATTGCAGAACAAGGAATACTTGGTTGACCAGGTAAACCGAGTGTTGCAACGAGGTTGTGAAATGCGTATCTGGGGTATCTTCGAGTCTCCAAGCTCGGTGGAATCCGTTGGTGGTTGGAAAGAGTGGCAGAGCTATTTCAGCTCTACTGGGAATCGACTGATGGCCGATTTCGTTGGTAAAGCCATTCGATTCACCAACCCTCGATAAATCGCCGTTCAACCATTAACCCTAATTAACCCTATGGGGCTCCGATAGCCCTGAGGGGACGGGGCTCCGCAATCGCAATAAGGAGTCCCTATGAAAAACCTATCAGCTTTGGAAGCAGTTCTTGACTACGACAAACCTTCTCGACGTTTTCTTGATGAGCTCAACGAAAACCAGATGAAGGATTTGTCCGGGGAAATCTTCGCCAAGCTCTACTGGAGCAAGCGTAATCCCCAGTGGTACGAGAAAGACACCAATCGGCTGTTTGCACGACTTCGTTGGGTTCAGCGCATCATCAAGAAGCGCTTGAAAACCGGCAAGGTTAAACCTGAACTGACAGAAAATGGTTCAGTGATGGAGCGCTTCAACTTCCCTTATGGTGACACTCTCGATTTCTTCCATCGGTACTTGCGACATCCCAAATGGGAGGTTGTGTATCAAGAATCGGGGTGCAGTGCCTTTTGGAAAAATGAAGCAACGCTTGAGCTATGCACCTACTGCGAAGGTGATGTGGTCATGATGAAGGCTCCTGATGAAGCAACCTTCTTTCGTGATTGCAATCGCCTTAGCTGGTGGTATGCAGATAACGCTTGATCTTAATCCCTAACCAGGGGCGAACCGGCCCCTGATGGGAGCATGGTGCGCCCCATCTATGATGGAGGACGCCATGTTCAAATCATCAGTATGCTCCTACGAAAACAGGGGGCCTTACGGAAACAACAAGTACCGAGGCAACTGCTCGGGCTTTATCGTTAAAGACTTCATTGAGTCTTACATGAGAAAGCCGAACGGGCTGGTGGCAGACCCAAGTGTTGGGGGTGGCTCTAGCATCGACGTTGCCAATGAACTTGGTGTCCGTTTCAAAGGGACAGACTTGCATCAGGGGTTCAACCTGTTGCGGGATGACTTCCTTTCGTTCCTCGGAGAGCCTGCACACCTGATCTGGTGGCACCCTCCTTACTGGGACATGATCCAGTATTCAGGTAAGCAGTGGGGCGAGCCCAACAAATGGGATATGAGCCGCATGAATTTGCCTGAGTTCGTTGAAGCCCTTGAGCTGGCCGTTATGAATATTCATGACGCCTGTGAGCGAGGAGGGCATTACGGAATCCTCATGGGAAACCTGAGGCGCGATGGGGATTATTTCAACCTGTCCAGCCTTGTGGAACGTATCGCACCTGGGAAGCTGGTGGATGAGATCATCAAAACACAGCACAACTGTGTGAGTGACCGAACTCAGTATTCCGGGAAGCTGGTGCGTATCGCCCATGAAAAGCTGTTGGTGTTTCGTCGTAACGACGTTGCCTCATCGCTCTGTCTTCTTGCTGCCGTACACCGTCGAGCAACCAATATGGTTTCGACTACGTGGAAAGCTGCAATACGCCGAACCCTACAGGGGAAAACGTTGAAGCTGGAGCAGATTTACAAAGAGATTGAACCCTACGCAAAGCATCGAGAGAACAACCACTGGCAAGCAAAGGTCAGGCAAGTTCTTCAAGATGCCAGGTTCTTTATTCGCATCGAGGTAGGTGTCTATGCACTTGCTGAGTAGCCCAACCGGGGCGTGACATCCCGGAGGGGATTGGTCGCGCTCATCAACAACAAAGGAGCGTGACCATGAACGTACAACTTCAAGCCAGCAACAATGTGCTGTTGGCGCAAATCGAAAGCAAAGGCCTCACTGTTGAAACGCATTGTCGCAGTGGCTTTTGTGGCATGTGCCGGGTTCGTCTACTCGAAGGTCAAGTGGCCTATGACGAGACGCCCATCGCATTTGTCAAAGAAGGGGAAGTGTTGGTTTGCTGCGCTAAAGCAAAAACCGATGTGACCTTGGAAATTTAACCCATCCGGAGGAGCCTTTCCTGCGGGTGGGGCTCCTCTATCCATTACGAGGAGAAACACTATGTCTATCAATACCAAAGTTGAACAAATCGCATACGGTCATGCTACCGCTCTAGTGCTCAGTGAACTGGGCCAACAAGAGAATTGGTGCAAGGCTTATGAGTATTTGTCTGAGTGTGTCGAACGGGGAGACGAGCCTGAGGATCTGGTCGTTTGGCAACCGTTTGAGCACTGGGAATGGAAAGACATTCTGGAGCAAATCGAGAGCGAAGCCGAGTCTCTGCTTTCGACTATTAAGTCCGTTTTAGGCTTGGCCCACAAAGGCATCATTCAGTCAGCAATTGACTGCTCTCTGGATTCGGACATGACCCAGCTTGACCTGATTGGAATGGTCGAGCTCGGAAGTGAAATCGAAGATGGGGAGTGTGCTGGAGGTGGCTATGCAGCTTAACCGATACACGGCCAGGGAGTCTGACAAAAGTCGGATACTTCGGACCATCGGCTGGTGCAAGCGCAATCACCTTACACTTGCCGGTCTTCCATACGAGGACAATCTTGCAGGAAGTGACGGGATCAGCATAGAGATCATCACTCCTCCTGGTATGTCGCGGGAAATGTTGGAGCAAGCCGTCAGAGAGGGGTATTCAGAGCGAGATGTCGTAAGGCATCGCATTCTGGAGTGCCCTGTCGGTTGGTTCATGGAAGCTGATGGCAAGGCATTTGATCATGAAGTGTTCCACGATTACGTGGTGGCTCATGGTTATGGCGAACCTTCCAGCGAAGCCTATGAGCTGGCGGAGCGGTGGTTCTGGCAGGGCAACGATTATGCGTTGATAGCTGCGGAAATAGTTGCTCGTGATCTTTGTGTTCGTGATGACGAAGATGAGGACTGATCCTATGGATGCTGTAGCGCATATAGCAGCAGATAACCTTGTACCGGCATGTGGAGGTGCAGAGAAGCCGTTTACCGTTAGTGGTAGACAGTGGCTTTACTGCTATCACCCAGCCAGTGGGAGGCACTGCTACTTAGACCTCGATAATGACCGTCCAGTCTGGCATCGAGGATTTCATCCTGCTTTTCATCCTGAGCTTGAGTTCGCTGATGAAGCTGAGTTGCTTCGACCAGTTGAGCGAAAGCCTGACCATGAAGAGCTGGAGGATTTTTACTTTTAACCCACGGGGCCGCTCTTCCTGATGGGAGACGGTCCTCCATTCTCAAAGGAGAAGACCATGAAAGATCACAGTCAAACGATTGTGTTCCCTGGGAACAATGTTGAATCACTTGCTGAGGCTAACGCCATGTTGAGCGCTGTGTCGGAAGATGCACGTAAAGCCAGCAATACGGAAGACAAACGTGACCTTGAATCGCTTCAAGGCTGGCTGGAAGAGAACATCAATTCTCAACTGGCAGGCGTGAAGTAACTATGACTGTAACCCCACTGGGGGCTTCATGCCCCTGTGGGGGCATGGTGCCCGTAAAAGGAGTCACCATGAATGCAGTGAAGATGATCCAGAAGGAAAACCAGCTTGAGCTGCCGCTTTTCTTCCTGGATGAAGAGCCGAAGACCGCAGAAGTCATTCCATTTGAGCCAAAGCCTGAATGGACTGATGATGAGGTAAGGCAGTTACGTGATGGGCTTTTATGGCATAGCCTTAGAGTCCTTGCTGATGGTCGAGCTGGAAGTGAAATCAAGCAGGAAACGATGGCTTGGGTGATGTCCGATGAGGTACATCCATTCTCATTTGTGGTCTGCTGCGATGAAGCAGGTTACGATCCATCTGGAGTAAGGGAAGGCGTGAAGTCTATCCTAAACCGCTTAGCGCGGGTTAAAGCGGGGGGTTAACCCCCTGCTTTCCCAGTGGCATCGACTTTCACATGTGAAAGTTTGTGCCCCTCGGAAAGCAAGATTTTGCTCTCTGTCGAGAGTGAATAGTGAGGTAGCTGGCCTCCCCAAACAAACAGCATTCTACATAACCCTTGGGGGATCACTGCCCCTCGGGCTGGTGGTTCCCTGACAAACATGGAGCCACAACTATGACTACTCTTGCCAGCTTTGCGAATCCGATTTCTGTTATTCAACGCTCACCAACCAGTGGGGTGTTTGGCACAAATCAGTTCGTAGGAGACAAAGAGGGATTTGTACAAAAGGTGCTCGGAAAGTGGTACTGCAATCCAGGGAATACCATTCCCGTTGAGAGCATGTCCCACCTTGAGCAGGCGGAGAAACTGTATGACTTCTATGTCAAGTATCTCCAAGTGAAAGAAAAGATCTCTGTGAACCTTGGCCGGGTGCTGCATAAGCTGTACAGCACTGGTTCTATCAAGGAAGCAGAGATCGTGCTTGAAGCAATAAAGGCTCAGGCTGGCGTAACAGCTTGAGCAATCTACTAACCCTAAACCGGGTGCATCCGCCCGGTTCGGGACGTGGTGCGCCCCCAAACTATTTGGAGTGCATCATGGAAAAACATAACCTCAAATCCGGATTCAGCATCTATTTCGCTGACGTCCATTTCGAGAAACAAGTCTACGCATTCGGCTCAGGACTTGGCTTCACCTCTGTGATTTACGCCTACTCGCTGGGCCGAGATCCGGAAGAAGCTGAGAAGCTGGCGCTTGAAAAGTACGACTCTGACGAAACGAAGGTGAAGAAGGTGCATGTCAATCTGGCTCGCAGCCAGGACATCAACCGCTACACCTTCCCTGAACAAATGGCTGGCTTTGCTAATGCCATTCAGTCTCACGGCATCGCTGTGAACTGAGAACCACTTTAAACCCATCGGGGCCATTACTTCCCGATTGGGACGGTAGTGGCCTCTCAACCGAAAGGAGAGAGCTCATGGCTACTATCGTAAACACCAAGTTAGGAGAACATCGAGGCAAGAAGCGCGTCTGGCTGGAAGGCCAAAAGCTACTGCGTGAAGGTTACTATCCTGGCATGAAGTATGATCTGGAGCTGAAAGATTCCCAGGTTGTGCTTCGCGTCAAAGAGGAGGGTAAGTTCACCATCAGTAAGCGCGAGCGCAATGGCCGGGTGTCTCCAATCATCGATCTGACCGTGCAGGAGCTTGCTACCGTTTTTGACGGTGTAGAGATGCTCCGCGTGTTCATCCGTAACGGCGCAATTGTGATCTCTGCTCACCATCAACAAGAGCGAGTGATCGAGCGCGTCAACCGGCTTATCAGTAAGCTGGAGAATGGAGAATCGCTTTCGGTATGCAGCCTCTTTCATGGGGGTGGTGTGCTTGATAAAGCGATTCACGCCGGTTTTCACAAGGCGGGAATTGCCAGTGCCATATCTGTGGCCGTGGAGATGGAAGGGAAATATCTCGATTCGTCTTTGGCAAATAACCCGGAGCTTTGGAACGAAGATTCTATTGTTATCGAATCGCCAATCCAGGCTGTGAATCTCAGCAAACGCCCACCACAGGTGGATGTTTTGATGGGGGGCATACCGTGTACCGGCGCGTCAAAGTCAGGTCGCAGTAAGAACAAGTTGGAGTTTGCCGAATCGCATGAGGCGGCAGGTGCCATGTGAACCGCCCCGGGAATCCTGGAGACTAAACTCCCTGAGAAAGAGGTAAACAGGATGACTAAAAATACTCGTTTTTCCCCCGAAGTCCGTCAGAGGGCGATTCGTATGGTTCTGGAAAGTCAGGGCGAATATGACTCACAGTGGGCGGCAATTTGTTCCATTGCCCCAAAGATTGGCTGTACACCGGAGACTCTGCGTGTCTGGGTACGCCAGCATGAGCGGGATACCGGAGGCGGTGATGGCGGGCTCACCACCGCTGAACGTCAGCGTCTGAAAGAGCTGGAACGTGAAAATCGTGAACTGCGCCGCAGTAACGATATCCTTCGCCAGGCTTCCGCTTATTTTGCGAAGGCGGAGTTCGACCGCCTCTGGAAAAAATGATGCCACTGCTGGATAAGCTGCGTGAGCAGTACGGGGTCGGACCGCTATGCAGCGAACTGCATATTGCCCCGTCAACGTATTACCACTGTCAGCAACAGCGACATCATCCGGATAAACGCAGTGCCCGTGCGCAGCGCGATGACTGGCTGAAGAAAGAGATACAGCGCGTATACGATGAAAATCATCAGGTGTACGGTGTGCGTAAAGTCTGGCGTCAGTTGTTACGGGAAGGTATCAGAGTGGCCAGATGCACTGTGGCACGTCTCATGGCGGTTATGGGACTTGCCGGTGTTCTCCGGGGTAAAAAGGTCCGTACGACCATCAGCCGGAAAGCCGTTGCCGCAGGCGACCGCGTAAACCGTCAGTTCGTGGCAGAACGACCTGACCAGCTGTGGGTGGCTGATTTTACTTACGTCAGCACATGGCGGGGCTTCGTCTATGTGGCGTTCATCATTGATGTGTTTGCCGGATACATCGTGGGGTGGCGGGTCTCATCGTCTATGGAAACGACATTCGTGCTGGATGCTCTGGAGCAGGCGTTATGGGCCCGTCAACCGTCCGGCACAGTCCATCACAGTGATAAAGGTTCTCAGTATGTATCGCTGGCCTACACACAGCGGCTTAAGGAAGCCGGATTACTGGCATCAACAGGAAGTACTGGTGACTCGTATGACAACGCGATGGCGGAGAGCATCAATGGCCTTTACAAAGCGGAGGTAATACACCGTAAGAGCTGGAAAAACCGGACAGAAGTGGAGCTGGCCACACTCACGTGGGTGGACTGGTATAACAATCGACGATTGCTGGAAAGGCTGGGCCATATCCCACCGGCAGAAGCAGAAAAAGCTTATTATGCTTCCATCGGAAACGATGATCTGGCAGCCTGAGTTCACAGATAAAACACTCTCCAGGAAACCCGGGGCGGTTCAATGTTCTTCAACTTCCTGCAATTCGTAGAAGCGCTAAACCCAGCCGTTGTGCTGATTGAGAACGTGCCTGAGTACCAGAACACCGCTTCGATGGAAGTGATTCGTTCGGTGCTCTCTTCGTTGGGTTACTCCCTACAAGAGCGCATTCTCGACGGCAATGAGTTTGGGGTTATTGAGCGCCGCAAGCGTCTTTGTGTTGTTGCGCTTTCCCACGGGATCGACGGGTTTGAACTTGAGAAGGTTCAGCCTGTTCGCACCAAGGAAAGTCGCATACAGGACATCCTGGAGCCAGTTCCGCTCGATTCTGAACGTTGGAAGTCATTTGACTATCTGGCTGAGAAGGAGTTGAGAGACAAAGCTGCTGGCAAGGGGTTCTCTCGCCAGCTTCTGACTGGCGACGATGAGTTTTGCGGCACCATAGGTAAGGACTATGCAAAATGCAGAAGTACCGAACCTTTCATTGTTCATCCAGAACAGCCGGAGTTGTCTCGCATCTTTACACCGACAGAACATTGTCGAGTGAAAGGGATACCAGAGGAACTCATCCAAGGTCTGTCGGACACTATTGCCCACCAGATTCTCGGGCAATCGGTAGTCTTTCCCGCGTTCGAGGCTTTAGCCCTCGCATTAGGGAACAGCCTGTGGAGCTGGGTTGGAATGATGCCAATCATGGTCGAAGTCGTGGATGAATCACAGCCGGTGATCGGTGGTGAAGACTTCCATTGGGCAACGGCATTGGTTGACGCAAAGGGCACTCTCAAGCTGTCACCGGCAGCGAAAAAACAGGGGATGCCCTTCAACATTATGGATGGTCAATTGGCTGTCTATTCACCTAACGGAACTAAAAAGAGCTGCGGCCATGAGCCTTGCGAATATCTCCCGGTAATGATGTCCGGAGACGCAATCATGGTCACTTCATCTTTGGTTCATTAGTAACTCACCGGGGCAATGCCGAAAGGCCTTTGCTCCGGCCTATCCGAAAGGAGAGTAATCATGAAAATCGAAACTGTTGTGCCTTTACCTCCCGAGGATTCAGGCCTTCAACACTGCATTGCCAGGTTCCATAACCGCAACATGGATTCCAAGCGAAAAGACAAGACCCGTTTTTTCAGGAGGGAGCCGGTTATGATCGTAAACCCAGAGACCAAAGCAAAGGTTCTCCGGTATGCGATGGGCAACCCTGGGAATTTATCCATCACAAAGCTGGCGGTCGCGCTGGATTACGATGCGGTAGATGCTCTGGGTGTTCGTTTTAAAGACACTGTAAATCTTGAGGTTCGCAGAGCCAGGCGCTGGGAAGTCTGGCAGTGGTTCTGGAACCATCCGGATCAAAGTGTCCAACTGTCAATCAAATTGGGCGTGGTTGGCGCTGTGTTGGGAGTCATGGGCTTCCTGACTGGCGTAGCTCCGTACCTCTTGGGATAAACCAATAAAGCCGTTAACGGGCAATGTAAGTCCGGAGACGGCTTGCATTGCTCTCTCGAAAGTGGAGAGTCAAATGAACACATTAGAACAACTTGTAAATCAGAGAGTGCTTGAGGAAGGTCTGAAAAAGGCGAAGCCATTGGCCGCGCAAATGGGGCTTGAATCTGTACCTGATGAGATGCTTGAAATGATCTGCCCAAACTTGAACTACTCTGGGCAGTTTACGCCAGCTCTGTACGCGAGATTTCAAAGCGTAAAGCGATTACTGAAAGAGTTGTCGGAACAAACCTCACCTAAGCACGGGCATATTGTGAAGTTTACCAACCAATATGGGAGCTACGATGAGTCAGCTTTGCTGTTCAAAGAAGGCGACGTCAGAAACCAGAACTTGGTTGCTTGTGTGGGCGGGAAGACGCTAAATCTCGGAGAGCTAGAGCTTCGAGATTATGGGCTCAATATGCACATCGGTTGCGGTGGACCATTTGAGCCGATCTCAGAAGCGCAGATTCAGTCCTTGTCTGAGTTTGACTTCTATGAGACGACCTACAGATTCTGGGGCCAGAATCCATGTGGAAACGGGATGATAGACATCACCGTCCCTATGAAACGTTGGTTCTTGACTGTGTAGCTTCAACCTGAGTGCGCCGAGAAATCGGCGTACCGGCCCCTTAAAAAGGGTAATCAGCGCAGGGGGAAACCCCGCGCTTTCCCAAGCATCTCGGTTTCCCAGGGTGCTTCGGAAAGTGCCTTAGGCGCTCAAGTGCGGTAGCTGGCTGCCAAAAACAAACAGCAAATTATCAACCCTGACGGGAGCACCTCCTGTTAGGGGGGCTCCGTCATAAACTGAACGGAGATATAGCATGTCTAAAAACGTCAACGATGTTTTTTCAAACCGAACTTCTTTGGAATGTACTGTAAATGCAGCGCTGGATCGTCGTATCGGTCTGCGTGTCGGGTTCCCTCATTACAGAGAAGGAGCAAACGGTGTGGTTTGTGAGATCGAAGCAGAGTACCCATTGCTCAACACTCATTCGAGTGTTGCATGGCCCCTGCTCGATGAACTCAACAGTTACACCATCCAAAAAAACCAATCGCTCATTGATCACATTGATAATGCGGTCGCTGAACTGTTGAAACACAAGGCTCGTCTACAGCTTGATATTCAAAAGCTGCAAGACGGTGACATTGATCTGGTGAAACAGGCCAAGCAGCAATACGAAGACAACCAGATGTCGAGTAGCAGCTAGTTCTGAATCGCCACGGATAATCTAGACACTTCCGAGCCGTTGATAATACTGGTTTTCATATTCTGTCGGTGACATCTGATCGCTAGAACCATGCCGACGCTTACTGTTATAAAACATTTCGATGTAATCAAAAATATCGCTGCGGGCTTCTTCCCGCGTTCCGTAGAGCTTTTTCTTTATCCGTTCGCGTTTCAACAACTGGAAAAAGCTTTCTGCAACCGCATTATCATGGCAGTTACCGCGACGGCTCATGCTGCCCTCCAGGCCGTGTGATTTCAGGAACGACTGCCACTCATGGCTTGTGTATTGACTGCCCTGATCCGAATGAACCAGCACCTGTTTTTGGGGATTACGCCGCCATACAGCCATCAGCAGTGCGTTCAGGACAATGTCCTTTGTCATCCGGGATTGCATGGACCAGCCGATAATTTTGCGTGAGAACAGATCAACAACCACGGCAAGATACAGCCAGCCTTCGTGGGTCCTGATGTAGGTTATGTCCGTTACCCAACGCTCATCCGGAGCATCCGGATTGAACTGTCGCTGGAGCCTGTTGGGCGACACGATACTGGCTTCGCCTTTACGTGCTCGCGGGCTCCGGTATCCAACCTGAGCCTTTATCCCGACACGTTTCATCAGTCGCCAGACTCTGTTCACTCCGCACTGTTGCCCGCTGTCCCGCAGATCCAGATGGATTTTGCGATAACCATAGATGCATCCCGATTCCAGCCAGAACTGTTTAATCTGTCCTGTAAGTCTTAGGTCTGCCTGATGGCGTTGTGAATGCGGCTGCTGAAGCCAGGCGTAAAAACCACTGGGATGAACATCCAGCACCCGACAGAGCAGGCGAACAGGCCAGCAACAGGTGTTGTCACGGATAAAGGCGTACCTCAGTCGGACAGCTTTGCGAAGTACGCCGCGGCTTTTTTTAATATGTCCCGTTCGTCGGTAACCCGCTTCAGCTCTTTCTGGAGACGGCGGATCTCGGCCTGAGCATCTGACTGTTCTTTATTAGTGGAAGAATCCGGACCGTACTTCTTTATCCAGGCGTAAAGGCTGTGGGTGGTGATATCGAGACGTGTTGCAACGCTGGCAACAGAATAACCGCGATCAACAACCTGTTTGACTGCTTCAATTTTAAACTCTTCGGGATAACGCTTACCGCTCATGGGCACCTCTCTTTAAGCCATCTTAAATGACTCTGAGGTGTCTGTTAAACCCGTGGCGATTCATTCAGGTCTGATAGCCAGGATTCAATTTTAACCCTACCGGGGTGCTTTCCCGGAAGGGATGGGCACCCTGCTAATCCAGGAGGCCCTATGCAACAAACATTAAACTTTGATCTATCAGAACAACCCATCCCAGTGCTTTTGCGTGGGGATAAGTGGGATTCTGTTTGGTCAGAACTGACTGATAACGAGGATTTGAACTTCGTTGATGCCAGTAGAGGAACCAGTCTGTCATCGTTGATCACGTCATCGGTTGAGTCCATTCACACGGCCTTAATTGATGGGTGGACCATGATGATCGGCTATTCCAGTGGTAAAGATTCTGAAACGGTCTTGCACCTGTTCCTGATGGCCCTGATCCGGGCTGTAAGGAGTGGGGCGACCATCAGCCAGCACCACTTCATCTTGCACACTGACACACTGATCGAAAGCCCAGAGGTAAGGTGGCTGGCGGATCAGAAACTGGCCGAGCTGGAGCGTTTCATTGCGAAGGAAAACCTTCCTCTGACCATCGTTCTAGCAAAGCCTGGGATCTCGCAGAGTTGGACGGGCCGAATCCTTACTGGGAGGGGGTTGCCTACGTTTTCCAACTCCACGGCCCGCCAGTGTAGCCAGGATTTAAAAATCACCTCTGCCAAAAGAGCGAAGGCAGCTTATATGCGAGAGCTTCCCAAAGAGGTTCGACAGAAAGTCTGCCTTTTGCTGGGCAGTCGTGATGCTGAAAGCACTATTCGTGCGGCCAACATTGCAAAACAGCGAGGAAGCTCAGATCGCGTCATTAAGACGAAAGATGGGGGTGAGCTGTATGTGGTGAAAAACTGGTTGGCGAGTGATGTCTGGGAGTTCTTACTATCCGCTGGCATGGGCTCAGCATATCCTCTGCCAAGTTACTTGGAGAGCAATGTCACTACGGCAGAGCTTTACAAGGCGGCAACAGGGGAGTGCGTGTGGTCGGCAACAGAGAAGAAGGCCAGTGACGCCTGTGGCGCTCGCTTCGGTTGCTGGGCTTGCCAGGCTGTTGGGTTGGATAAGTCAATGGAGACGTTGCTTGCCACGGACCCTGAAAGGCATGGCTATATGTCGGGGCTGAACCGCATCCAGCGCTACTTGGCAAAACGCCGGTACGCATGGGAAGACCGCCATCCCGTAGGTCGAACGATTTACGAGGGCGGATACATCAAAATACAGCCGGACGTTTACAGTCCTGTTTTCCTAGAACGATTGCTTCATGTCTGTTGCAGCATGGACTACATGGAGCAAAAGAGAGCTGATGAGCTGGCATACAAGCTGGCTACTGGTCAAGCAGAGGATAACGACTGGAACCGTCGAATGGCAGAGCCACAATTCCGGATCATATCGGAAGAGGCTTTAGTCCATATCGACTTCATGTGGGCCTTCCATCATTTCAATGATAAGCCTTTCCATGCCCTGGAGATTTACCACAGGGTTTGGTCGATGGGTGATCTGGACTTGCTGGAAGACGAGCCGCAGTGTGAAACCGTTCCTCAGTCACCAATTCCGAAGCCATTGTGGTTGAAGGTTGGTCGCTGGGGCGATGGTTCGCTTTCTGATGGCTTGGCCGATCCGTTAGCGGAAATGGCTTACTTTGACGGCGGGGATGACCCGTTGGCAGCGCAAGTGATCAATACCGCAGACGGAAAGAGAAGGGTGGTTTGCTTCGCAGAAGATGATGAAGTGAAAGTCGATCCCGACTCCGCTGCGTTCATCATCTGGAACGAATACCCGCGACTAAGGGAGTCTGTACTAAAGGGACATTATACGCCCGGTAGTGCAGCGCAGTTCTACCTTCGGTTCGGAGCAATCCAGCTTGCGAAAGGAAAAGGCGCTTTGTATCACCGTATGATGCAAAGAGGTCAAACCTACCACCAGATGGGCCTTACAGGGCTACAGACGATGGAAGGAATCCAACAGCGCAAGGATGTCAAAGTGCTTAGCGATGCTAAGTACAAAGATCTGGTGAAGCGAAAAATCAAGGGAAGACTGGCAACGGTACGCTGGTGGGTCAACTTGCACTTAACGTTCAAGTACCATCTGCACCACCGTACTCCGACGGGGTTGTTCATCGAGAAGCAACTTGACCAGGAAGCAATGGAAGAACAGAAACGGCATCAGGAGCGATGGTTTAACTACGTGACTGACGCGATGCTTTGTTACTCCAGCGCATTCTGTATGAGCGTCATGGAAGGGCGAGAGGGGAGCGGAAACGCCAACATTCGTCGTTACATGGCCGCGACCAGAAGGAAGGCTTATACGGCCCTCTGCGAGCTCTTGGACAATACTGACGCCCAGTGGGTGAATGATGTGGTCCAGAGTGCCGTAGGGCAGTATGAGGCGATACAGGCAGCCCTAACCGAAGGTTCCGCGCTTGCTATCTATCTCGACTGGATCAACCTACTGTCAAAACGCCATCCAGCCTCTTTGGAGCGACATGTCAGAACGATGATCAAGGCGGTTCAACGCTTACATCGCCGCGACGACACAGAGTTGCAAAGAGGACAGCAAGGCTTGTCCTTGGCCGCATAAAAAGCCCTCCTTCGGGAGGGCTTTTTCTTTTGCACCCCAAAAGGGCAATTACAGCGTTTTACCCTTTTAGGTGGCTGTCATACTCTTTGTTCATTGTCAGCGCTTGCTGGCTATAACGGTAGCTGGCCCAAAACAGCAATAACCTAACCCCTCGGGAGGAAACCCCTCCTGGGTTCTCTCCCACAAACAAAGGAGAGAAGCATGAGCCTAGACAAGTTAAGTCGGCTGGTGGACCAACAACGAAAGACCCAGGATGAAATCGACAATGAAATCATTCTGGCCGTCAAAGAGGTGTTGGCTACAAACTCAGTCGGTTTAGCCCGTGAGCTTGTTGGGGGTGTCCCGCAAGATCATCCATTCCATCCGTTTTTACTCGCTATAGCTAAGCAGCTTGACCCGAGATAACTAAGTAACCCAACCGGGTACACCAAGGCCCGGTCGGCTTTGGTGTACCTCCAACCAATTTTGGAGGCACTATGTCTAATTCAAATTTCGGCTTTCTAGCTCTGGCCTTGCGCCAACGCCTGATCAAACGCTGGTCACTGATGCACTCTGTTCAACCGGAGTCTGTGTTGGAACACAGCGCTGTTGTTACCCTGCTTTCCTACCTGGCTGGCAATATTGCCATTCAGCAAGGGAAGTCGGTGGATCTGGCAGTCATGCTTGCTCATGCTTCGTTGCATGATGCAGCCGAGGTTCTCTGTTCGGATGTTGTAACACCGGTCAAGAAAGCAAACGCTGTTTTGCAGCGTGAGTTTGAACGACTGGAAAAGGCCGCAGAGGACAAACTCATCCAGACTCTTCCCGAAGAACTCCAGGATGCAGTCGCCATAGCCTTCGCTCCCGGTGGCTATGAACAATCACTGGTTAAGGCCTGTGATACCTACTCCGCTTACATCAAGTGCAAACTTGAGGTGGCCGCAGGTAATGGCCTTGAGTTCCAGGATGCTCTCAGCAAAATGGAACGTGTTGTTGCTCAGGTGAAATCGGACTTCCCGGAAATCGACGCTCTGGACAAATGGTTTGGTAACGGACTCGGCCATTCAGTAGATAAACTGCTGGCAGGGGGTAACGATGACTAATCCAATCCCTGGCGACATCAAGATTAAGGACTTTGGCCGCGACCGGAAATTCCGTTCGGTTGATGAGCTTCAAAGCACTTTGTCAGAACAGTACAAAGGTCAGCATGTCAGCATCGTTTACCCTGCAAAGCCCAGCGGTTTACTCCGCACGGTTTTTGTCAGTGTCGATGATGCTGGTGGCGTGAATCGAACCTATGGGGACCAGTCTCCTGTCGATTTTTCTGCCATCAAAGATGACCTGTATGTACCAAGTGACCTGTAGGAGAGCACTAGCTATGGTGGTGATCATCGTAAACACAGGACACTATGAGTTTATCGGCCTTGGTGAGACCCACGGACAAGCCACAGAAGGGCTTTTGAAACGCTGGGACGAACACTGCGAACGTAATCCGGATGCTGAGTCTGGTTACATGCAGGAGCTGATAGAAGAAGGAAGCGCACAAGTTGTCGAGATGGAGCCCGGCTCCGCCGTAATTTACGGACTTGACGGCTAAGCCTTCTCAACTAACCCACTCGGGCGCATCATCCCGAGAGGGTGTGGTGCGTCCTAACCAAAAGGAATGCACTATGTCTAACTTTGAACAAGCTCTGGAGCGTACTGACGGTAAAACACTGATTCTCAGCAATGGGAGTAAGTGGGCAGGCCAAGACCCGGACAGCATTCAGACTTTACTGGATGTCCTGGGTGACAACGTTCTTGACCCGATGTTTGAGCAGTATCACTGTTATCGCCCATACCCGTTTGAACCAATGGTGAGGACGGGGCGAAATGGCGAAATGTTCCAGCCTTGGCTTGGGGCAGCCTGCTTCTTTGGGAACTTCCTGACCGTCTCTCATGTTTTCAACATCATCACGAAAGATGACGGTGTTGTTGAGGCCTTAACAGAGGCGATCCGGAAGAATATGGCGACTGAACAGTACCAGCAGAATGCCTATGAGCGTTATGCCGGTTGGTTCTACGCTGAAACCAGCGAAGGGTTAAGGCTAGTCTCTCCAAGTGAGGCTGCCGACATCCGAGCTGGCGCAGTTTCAAAGCTGCGTTACCCAAGAAACTTCGAGGTTATGAAAACTGCGGTTCTCAAAGGTCCTCGATTTGATACTGAATTAAACCGCAAGGCTTCTTAACCCAAACATTAACCCCACGGGGGACATCGGTCCCTGAGGGGATGGTGTCTCCCTCTGAAATTAAGGAGATACCAATGATTAAACAGCATTTTCAAAACGAACTGGTTAAGTGTGGATACCCGGATGATCTGACGATTGAGTACAGTCTCGGATACTGCCAGGGGGATGGCGTAGCCTTCTACGGGGATTTGAGCGTTGATGACGTCAAAGCTCTCATGAATCGCCTATTCAGCACTGAGCCCGGCCAAGTGGATGCTGTCAGCCGCGTGAAGAACCTGATGGCACAGAAAGACATTGAGAATATGCTTTCTGTCCTCCGCGAATATGGTTCCTGTGACCTGTCCATTACTCGGAATAGTCACGGGCATCACTACAGCCATTGGAACTGCATGAACATCGACGACAACGTGGACTTCACAGGGATCTTCCCTGATGATGATTCCATGATTGGCACCGGCATTGAAGGGATTAACCAGGATATGGTCGAGCGCTGGCAAGACCTCTGGGAACGCTTTGTGCTGGAGCTGGCGGATGATGTAAAAAGTCTTTCCAAGAAGCTCGAAGCGGACGGGTACTCGCTGATCGAGGCCTCTCCATGCGAAGATGAAGTGGTTTGGGAACGGGCCACTGAAAACTACCTGGTGCGTGTTACTGAACTCCCTGAGCGGGATTTCGATATGGGCCACTGGGATGACGAAGTAAGAGACCAAACAATTTGTTCTATCCTGGAAGGGAAAGAGCGAGTGCTTGGCCTACGTGTTGAGGTACTCTCTCGTGAAAACGAGATTGTCCTGGGTGAAGAGAGTCTGCACGGCTTGACCGTTGCCAGTGATGACAAGAGCTACGCTGGCTACAGACGAGAACTTCTCCGGGGCGCTATCCAGCAAACCAGGGACTTTTTCTCTCGCCACCTCAAAGCGGCATAACAAGGCAGGGGGAAACCCCTGCTTTACTTCCCAAGTCTTCTTACTCATGGTTAAGCCATCAGTAAGCAGATTTTGTCCTCCCTGAGGGCGAAAGCGTGCGATAGCTGGTCGCCAAAAACAAACAGCAAATTAACGTTAATTTATTAATCCCTGCGGGAGTCTATCTCCTGCTGGAGATACCTCCCGTTATTTCTGGAGGTATCCATGAACAAATTCCAAGACTTTAAGTTGGTTTATCGTCAAGGTGGTCGTCGCTTAGAGCGTGTCTTTAAGGACACTCTTTACGCGAATGTGAAGCGTGTCGCTGACTCGTTTCCTCCGACCGTTCTTTGGCGCATTCAGCCAGCGTAAAACTCGGAACCTTAAAGCTCGGCTTTGGCCGTGACCTTTCAATAACCCATGCGGGTACACTTCCCCGCACGGGGTAGGTGTACCCATTAACTTTGGAGTACACCTTATGAACCAAGTAGCTAAATTGGACCTCGCCCAAATCCGTCAACAAGCCATCAATGATGGTCTGCTGGTGGACCAATCTTCCATCGGTAAACAAGCTGGTTTCCTGACCAATGTGGCAGTGACCCCGGCAATTGTCGATGGAGTATTTGGTGCAGATGGTAAGCACTCGGTAGAAGACTTCCTTTTCATGTTTTTGCAGCTTTGTGTTGCTCAAACAAAGGTCGCTTTTACCGACAACAAGAATTGGGGAAAGATTCGTCTTTATTACCCCATGCCCACTGTAGATGGCTTTTTCAAACCCACTGAGGTTGTGATTAAGTCAGATCCTGTAACCGCAGATGTCACAATCATGATGGCCTCGGAAGATGGCACTCATTTGTGCTTGTGATATTCACAAAATTCGCCTCCGTTTCGGGGGCGACCTTTTTAAACCCCTCGCCGGGGAGTTCTCCCCGGCTGGGGAGCCTCCTTGGCACATTCTCCCGGTGTCGGGGTTTCCTTAAAACCCTGGCGACGGGGGTTTAAGGAAGCCTCGATGCTGGGGTTCACGCTAAGGAGAAAACCTATGTCTTACTACAAAGCTGACACCGTTCGTGAAGCTGCAAACGGAAACTGGCTATTCATCCTGGCGGCCCTAGCGCCCCATCTTGAACCAGCTCTCCGTAAACCTGGTCGTCATGTTTCTTGTCCTATCCACGGCGGGAAAGATGGCTTCCGACTGTTCAAGGATGCCCACCTGACTGGTGGCGGCGTATGCAATACATGCGGTGCCAATCATGATGGTTTTGAGCTGCTGATGTGGCTCAATAACTGGGACTTTAAACAGTGCCTGAGCGAGGTTGGTGATTATCTGGGCGTTGAGAAAGAGCAACCCCAGTATCAACAAGCCGCTGCACCGACACGAGCTCCTGTCCAGGCCAAAGCGCCTGTTCAGCAAGAGCCTATGAAGGTGAATAACAAGGTTCTCGATTCCAAGAATCGTAAAAAATCCATTGCCGGTACTCTGATTGCCCACGGTAAAGCTCCTTATGAGCATAACGAAGACAACGAGCTCAGCTACTTTGCCTTCATCCGTGACAAGAGCGGTTTGGAACGCACCATCTGGGGCGTGGATCTTGAAAGAGCCATTGGTGAAAGTGAAGCCAAGTATGGGGATGAGATCGTCATGACAAACCTCGGGCGCGAGCCTGTAACTGTCGTCGTTGAAGTTAAGGACGAGCAGGGGAATGTTGTGAGAGAACAACCTATGCAAACGCATCGCAACACCTGGCTGGTGGAACGTCGCGGCGCTACGGTAACGCAGTTCCGCGCTCGCTCGAACGGTGGTGTTGAGCCGGTGAGTCACCATGTTGAGTCGGCCCCTGTGGTCAACCGCACGGTAGAAGCTCCGGCACCGCAAGTACAACATGCGGCCACACAACCGGAAGAGCAAAGCAGCGAAAACAAGCCGAAAGTTGTTCCGATGTTTCGTGAACAACCTAAGCCTTGGCTGCTTGAGCTCCAAGAAGAAATGGAGAAGAGAATGGAGCGCGAACGCGCTTACAGTGCTCGTCTCCGTGAGAAAATCGAGAAGGTATGGAACGAGTGTTTGCCGTTCTCCAGTCATGTGACTGAGCCAATGCGTCTGTACTTCAAAAACCGCGAGCTTCTGTTCAAGGTTGATGAAGTAGAAAAAACAGACTGTCTGCGGTTCAATCCGGCTATGGCCTACTACGACGAAGATGGCAATGAAGTTGGGAAATTCCCGGCTATCGTCTGCGCTATCCGAGATGTGGAAGGCAACCTGGTAACGCTCCACCGCACCTATCTCACCCAAAACGGTAAAAAAGCCAAGGTCGGCAACGCCAAGAAGATGATGCCCATTCCTGACGGTTTGGATGTCAATGGCGCGGCCATCCGCCTCGGTGAACCGACTGAGGGTATCCTGGGTGTTGCAGAAGGGCTGGAAACAGCCCTGTCAGCTTATCGAGTCACTCAAATCCCGGTTTGGTCAACGGTCAATGCGACCCTGATGGAGTCCTTCGAGGTTCCAGAAGGTGTTCACACCGTACTGATCTGGGCTGACAAAGATAAGTCTGTGACTGGTGAGAAGTCAGCGAACGTGCTGAAAGCCAAGCTGGAGAAGCGCGGCATTCGTGTGTACGTCCTGCTGCCTAAACTCCCGATCCCGCCCAGAGCGAAAGGGATTGACTGGAACGATGTCCTGATGAGTCAGGGAAGCCTCGGTTTCCCGAATGCTCGCTACCTGCGCGATTTCATTGCGAGAAGGAGAGCTGAGTATGGCCGTCATTGATGTCTCGAAGGTTGATACAACGCCTGGTAACGACGCGGTGTGCCCCTTTTCTCCCCCTGAGGGGTGGGAGGGGGACTCTGCGGCCTACGTTGAGCTTATGCGGTCTCGGTATCGTCATCTGATGCACGGCCAGAGAATGATGGTGACAGCCTCCTTCGCAAGAAGGGAGCCTATCCAAGTTACTGGCCCGTTTGCTGATGAAGCGACGAAGATCATTAACTCAATGAAGATGAACAAGGCGAAGCCAACAGCTTTGTCTGCCTAAAACTTTAACCCTGAGGGGGTGTTCATGCCCTCTCGGGCATGATTCGCCTCCTCTTCAACTATGGAGGTAATCATGAAAAAGTTTTTGCGTATTAAGACGTGGTTTGTGCGTCTTTTCTCTCCTGACAAGAAGACTCTGGGAGCTATCGGTGAAGACCTGCGTAAGGTCGCCGTAACAGCCATCGGTGTCGGTATTGTAGGATTGGCTGTATCTGGGGACACTATAACCGTCAAAGAAGCCGGTTTGGTGTTGGTCATTGGGGTTATCCTGTGGATCTATGGTATAATCTTAACCAAGGTCAGCAATTCCTAAGGGGGTCAAATGGACGCTTTCACATTAGGCATGTTGGGGTTGCTCATTTTTTTCACTGTCGTCACTGGCGGCAGTCTGTATCTCTACCATGAGAAACAGAAGGAAAAAAAGCATCACAACGCCTAAAGAGTAACTGCGATAATGAACGTAAAGGCCAGCAATAGCTGGCCTTTTTTTATACTTGCAGTTTGAAGTGTTACATGTCACGATGAAGTTGGTGTGACATGTAACGGTAAAGGTGTTTTTTTGAAAGTATCCAATGAAGATGCTCAGGCTACGGCGATCTATCTCCTCAGAGCTGCTTCGCGCCCAGCTTTCTGGCGTGACGTCCCATTCGATAAGAAACTTGAAGCCGTGGACAGCCTGAACAGCATGGGGCGATCACCATCAGAACTCACTGAATGGATTAATAAATATCTGACAGCAGAGCAAATCAATAAACTCGGGACATCAATTAGGCAACGTCGCAGAAGGGGATATGGTGTTGGTAAAAGCATAACTATAAGCGATAAAGCCCACAGGATTTTGAAGCGGTTGGCAGAAGTCGATGGTTGCAATTTGTCAGAAGTGATAGAGAAACGCCTAGCCCGAGCTTATAAAAATACTTGGGACCACAAATAGAGTGGCACTAGGGGTTGCATTTTTAAAACCCGTGGTAGCATCTAAATGAACCCTAACGAATAGGGGTGCTGGCGGCGATGCCGACCATTATCCCGATAATGGAGAAATAGACCATGATGACACTGACTACTGTCTCGAAGAAAACTTCTAATAATTCAGCCCTTGTATTCTGGCGCGTTGGTACAAAACGGAAAGGCATCCTTGATGTTCGTATTGATTTTGACAACGAGGAGGCAGATCTTTTGGCTGAGCTCGTAGCCATTCGCTATCTGGCGCTGGACAAACAGGTTTTTTGCAGAGAGCCAGGTGCTGGTGCTGGTTACAAGCTGGTGGTATCCAAAGGTGCGATTAAAAAGCTGGCGCTGGGCAAATCCACCAAGGAGTTTGCATTCAAGTTTGCGGCTTGCCTCACTGGACGTTTAAAGGGCGCTACTATTGAAGTTTCGCAGAGCATGGAGTTTATGGATGAGCCGGGTGAGGGCAACGTTGAGCTCCTCGATGTGGACAAGCAAGCCTATACTCAAACCCATGACGAAATCTCTACACCGGCCATTGGTCCCGTCCTTGTTACTCAACATGCCATCGATCAGTATCAGGCCCGGATAACCTCTGGAGACCCTAAAAAACCGTGGGCCTCACTCGTTGGTCGCCTCCAGCATCCAGAGTTACAGGTTCAACCCTTTGACGAGAAAGTGGCTCGCCATAAAGCCAGAAAGTATGGCCGCGTAGATAACGTGGAAGTCTGGGGCCATAGAGATTCCAAGTTCAAGTACCTGATGGTGATCAACGACGACAACCAAAAACGTGTTCTTGTCACAGTGTTTGAGCGAAATGAGTAACCTGCTTCTCATTTGTTCTGAATACACAACCTCTCCAAATCACGTATTCATACCCTAAAAGGGCAAAAACGCAGTCGTTGATAACGACTCTCCCACCTGAAAATAGCTCCAGCATAAAAACTGGAGCTGTAAATGAGATCGAGACCTTCCCTTTTACTGATGCGAAACCTGCGGTCATTGGCCGTTGTGGTGCTCGCAACTTTGCCATGCGTTGCTTTTGCACAATGGCGGGTTGTAGCCGTGAGCACCGAAGTAGACAAAATGCGCTTCAACACCATCATAGACGCGCATTCCTTCATGAAGAATTATCGCTCTGGTGAGGAGCAAGGGAAGGGAACGCCAGTTGGGGATGCGCTTTATCCGGTTGCCAGTTATGGTGATGGCCGTTATGTCTCCAGGATCTGTTTTAAGTATCTAGGTGCTACTGGCGATTATGACCCCACTACCTGCACTGGCGACCCAGCTACGGTCTACTGGCGCTCAACCTATGTTCTGCCGGGTGAGATGGATAAAACACCGTTCCTGGACAGGGATCTCGGCTTACCAACAACGACCATGTGTGTAGGGAACCCTATCCATCTTGGCACCGGCAACAAGTTCCAGGCTGAACTGGATTATCAAAGCGGAGGCTCCGACCCTTTCACATTCACCAGATACTACAATAGCCACCTTCCTGATGAAGAGCTCGGCGGCTGGCGGCATACCTACTCGCGGAGCGTCGAGGTCAACGCCTCGAAGTACGGTGAGAACATGGTTGTCCTGCACCGGCCAGAAGGGCAACAACTCGCGTTCTACAACTCGTCCTCTGTCTGGGTGCCAACATGGAAAACCGATGATACCTTGACGAAGGATGCTACCGGCTGGCGTTACACTCAATCTGACGGGGTAGTCGAGGCCTATGATGAAACCGGACGACTGACCGGCATCGAGAAGCCCAACGGCAATCACATCACCCTGAGCTATCTGAACGGAGAGCTATCCTCGATCACTGACGGCTTTGGCCGCAACATCCAGTTCCAGCATCAAGATGGCCGCATGGTCAGTGTCACCGATCCTGCTGGTGGCAGTATTCAGTACCAGTACAACAGCGCTGGCAAGCTGGCGGAAGTGATCTACCAGGACAATACGAGCCGCAGCTATCTCTACGATGACCCGAATGCACCGGGTTTGCTCTCTGGGCTGGTGGACGAGAACGGCAACCGTTTCGCCACATGGGGATATGATGCTCAGGGGATGGCAGTTCTAAGTGAACACGCCGGGGGCGCAGAGAAGACTCAGGTAAGCTACAACGCTGACGGAAGCGTCTCTGTCACCAACGCCCTCGGCCACGTTCAGCGATATACCTACAGCCGTCACAACGGGATGCTCAAGCCTGATGTTGTTGAGGGTGCGCCGTGTACCGGCTTTGTGGGAGGCAAGGAAACCTACGTCTACGACAGCAAAGGCCTCGTCTCCAGCATTACAGATCGTGCTGGACAGAAGCGCACGTTCACCCATAACGACCGGGGATTGGAAACCACCCAGATAGACCAGGATGGGGGCAAGGTTACGACCGACTGGCTTCCTTCCAAGTCGCTCCCTGCAAAAATCACGGAACCAACCAGGATCACTGAGCTTACCTACGACACTCATCTCCGGGTGATAAGCCGCAAGGTCACAGATCGCAGCTCGGGCGCTTCCCGGACATGGACCTACACCTATGCCCCTGTTGGTACAGGAAAGCCGAGCCTGTTGGCCTCGGTTGATGGTCCGCGCACCGACGTCAGCGATGTTACGACATTTGACTACGATGACCAGGGCAACCTGATCCGGACAACAAACGCGCTGGGGCAGGTGATGCAGTTTGGTGACTACGACGCGAACGGTCGCGCCGGGACCATTCAGGGCGTCAACGGTGTAACCCAAACCCTCACCTATGACGCCAGAGGAAGACTTGTCAGCTCCACTGGACCAGAAGGAACCACGGCCTACAACTATGATGCTGTGGGCCTCCTGAGCTCGCTGACTAAGCCAAATGGTGCAACCGTCAGCTATGAGTACGACGCTGCACATCGGCTGGTGGCGGAAACAGATGCACAGGGCAACCGGCGCGAGCTTGAGCTCAATGACCTCGGGAACCCAGTAGAAGAGCGACTGCTCGATGCGCTGGGCCAGACCCGTTGGATAGAGCGCCGGATCTTCAACGAAATCGGCTGGCTCTCCAGTGTCTCCGACGCCTATAGCAATCAGTCATCGTTTTCCTACGATGTGGTGGCAAACCTGATACAGGAGACCAGTCCCTCTGGTAACACACACTCCTACAAGTACGACGGCTTCCATCACCGGACACAAACGACCGATCCACTCGGGAAGGTCACGCAGGTGCTCTACAAGGATACCGGCGATGTTTACCGTGTCTCCGACCCTCGTTCGCGCCTGACCTACTACAGCTACAACGGCTTTGGCGAAGTGACTCAGGTCCGGAGCCCGGACACCGGCACCACCGACATTACCTATGACGAAGCCGGTAACGTGGCAACGCGCAAGACGGCCAAGGGACAAACCACAAGCTACAGCTACGACGCGCTGAACCGGATCATCGAGGCATCCAGCGGTGTCGCTGGCGAATCGCCAATTCTGTACGGGTACGACGAAGCAACCTCACCATACGGCATGGGCCGCTTGACCTCAGTCGATGATGGCAACGGTGTCCGGAGATATGGCTATACACCCGAAGGATGGTTGGCTTACGAGACCTGGGAAACCCACGGGCAGAGCCTTACTACCCAGTACCAATACGATGGTGCAGGCCTCATCACGAAGATCACGTATCCCAGTGGTCGTGAGGTTTCCTACACCCGTGATTTAGCCGGTGACGTCATCGAGGTGGCAACGACACAAGCAGGCACCACAACAAGCCTGGCAAGCCAGATCGAGCGAGCGCCCTTTGGCCCCGTCACCAGTATGGTCAGATGGAACGGCATTTCAGAAAGTCGCTCTTTGGATCTCAATTACCGAGTCACCGGCATCGACGCTACTAGAGTGCATTCGCTGGTCTATCGGTACACGCCAGACTCGTTGATTTCAGCCATAGACGACAATCTCAGCTCATCAGTCAATCAGTCACTCGGTTATGACGCGGTTGGCCGCATCACCTCTGCTGAGGGGCTCTATGGCGTTTTGGGCTATGGCTATGACGCCACCGGCAACAGGACCTCGATCACGACCGATGGCCTGAGCCAAAGCTACACCATCAACTACATGAACAACTGGCTGGTGAAGACTGGGCAAACCTCCAGAAGCTATGACGCCAATGGCAACCTGACGAAGCAGGGGGCGGATACCTTCACCTATGACAGCCAGAACCGGCTGGTGGCCGCAACGGTCGCTGGAGTGACAGCAGCTTACACCTACAACCATCTGGATCAGCGTGTAACTAAGACCCTAAACGGCCAGACCCGCCTACTGATTTACGGCTTGGCAGGAAACCTCATCGAGGAGCTGGACGCAGCCACTGGAGACGTGCTGGCGGAGTATATCTGGCTCGATGGCACCCCCTTGAGCTTTGCTCAGTCAGGACAGACCTATCAAGTCCACGTCGATCATCTGGGCACCCCGAAGGCGCTAACCGACGCCAGCGGCCAAGTGGTTTGGAAGGCGAGCTACAGCCCGTTCGGTAAGGCCAGCATCACCACTCAGGGGCCGACCTTCAATTTGCGGTTCCCAGGACAGTATTACGACGCGGAGACCGGGCTCCACTACAACTGGCGGCGTTACTACGACCCGAATACCGGGCGTTACATCACCAGTGACCCGATTGGGCTGGCTGGTGGGATTAACACCTATGCCTATGCGCTGAGCAACCCGATAGGCAATGCAGATCCAACAGGGGAGTTTGTGCCGCTTCTTCTGGGGGCTTATGTTGCCATAGACTTTGCCTTGAGCGCTTGGGACGCCTATGACACCTTCAAGACCATCACCAGTGATTGTGCGACCTCAAGAGAAAAGTGGATTTCCGGGGGGCTTTTTGCTGCTGGGATTATCCTGCCTGGCAACTATAAGGCGCTAGGGAATGTTGCGGAACGCGCTTTTAAAAATACGGCTGATGATTTTGTAGACCTAGCCAGTTCCCAGAGACGTAAGCATATTCTTGATGGTGACGCCACTGGTGGAGGGCATCGAGCAGGAACAGGCAAGCCTGGAAAAAGTGAGTTTCCTCAAAGTTGGTCTGATGAAAAAATTATGCACGTCATTTCCGATATAGCTACCGATCCAAATGTTTCTCGAAAGGCTGGGCGCGGTGGTAGGACTATTGCAGAGGCAGTTAAAGAAGGTATTAATGTTCGTGTAATACAAGAATCTAATGGTGATATTGTTTCAGGTTTTCCAACAAACGTACCAAGGAATCCAAAATGAAAAATGAATATAGAGAAATTGAATCCACGCTAGATCTTTTGCTTATGGTGCTGTCTGATTCGTTTTCTGAATCTGAAAGTATAGAAGTGCAAGAATTTATTGATGTGGGTGAGTATGGAATCGCACTAGAAACTATCATTGACATTATTAATGAAGAGTCAAAGAACATAACAAATGAAGCTGAGTTTCTGATTGAAAAAGCAGGGAGGATAATGAATATGGATACTACATCCATTGTAGATAAGATTTCAAAACATATAGATAAATAATAAGATGAAAAAAACCGGTTTAAAATATAGAGCAGTATATCTGCTTGGATTTCCGTTAGCTGGAGCCTTTATAGGAATTGCAGTGTTCGCTTTATTAAATTATGTGAATGGGCCTCTAAGCAAATTCGCCTTATATCTGTCCGTTGGTGTTTGGGGGGGGTATGGAGTGTTCTCAGGAATCTATGGATACTTAAATCTAAGGAAAATATTAAAGTTAAAGAGAGCTAATGAGGAATCCAGGGATTAAATACGGCTCACATGGTTCTGCTATTGGCGCAGCATTGGGGACGGCTTATGGAAATCAATAACTGGTTTGATTTTATTATATACACAATTTATTTCTTTGGGGTTGTGATAGTTATCCTTCCTACTGGGGTTATCTTTCTTTGGTTGACATTGAAAAATCTAGTCAAAATGAGAGCCCCGAGATACGAAAAAAAGCACTACAAGTATTTCTCTGCAAGAAATAGATTTGAAGTGTGTGTTGCAGGTGTTTTTTCTGTGGCTTTTTCTGTTTGGTATCTGTTTTTTGCCAAAGGGGGAAATCTGTTTCTTTATCCGTCAGAGGTAATGAGATTTTTTTCAGGCGGATGATAGTGTGGATCAGGCTCTGGCGTTGGCCCAGCCGCCGCCAGCGGCCAAGTGTTTGGAAGGCGAGCCATCATAGAGTCAGTAGAGAGAGATACTTTTGGAAATCAATAGTATTATGATTGGTACAAATGAGTTGTAGCTCCATATTTTAAAGGGGGATTTCAGAGAAATGAAGAATAAGAAGGTAATAACTTTGATAATGGCCGCAGCCGCATCATGCTCGTCAGTCTATGCCGCGACATTACCGACCAGTGAGGTAGACGCATACATACTTGCGATGAACACCATGTCACCTATCACTGCAAAGTACACCATCCAGTACAAGCAAGCGGTTGAGCAGAAATGCAATACAGCCCTGAGCGTTGAGCAGCTCAACTCAAAGGCATTCACCAATGTTGTCCAGGCAATGGTGAGTAGTGAGACCGTCGATAGAATGGGGCTTGATGCTGCTGGTGGATCACTCCAGGATACCCTGTCTGTGATCGGCAAGAACGTCACATGCAGTGACCTGAACGCGCCATTTAAAGCACTCTTGGATGATAAGGACTTCACCAGAAAGCATCAGCACCTATCGAAGGTGCTGCATACTTGGAATGAAGTTGTTTCTCAAAGCAAACCCTGAGTAACAAAAAGGAGCCTAACTGGCTCCTTTTTTAATGGGGATGATGTTACGTTCGTGGACGTTATTTTCACTCGGGATATGTAACGTTGAAAAAGGCGTACCGACAAGAGAGTGGTCACATAGCTCTCCATAATAGATGAGCGACAAAATCTCTTGCTCGTTGATTTTTCCCACCTTAAAAAGGTAATTGATTATTGCTGTATCCAGTAGGTCGTGACACCCATTAAGCAGATCCACGATATTGGCCGCAGCTTCATTTTCCTCTCCGTCATCTCGACCGGCTAATACTGATTCAACCCAAGCCTCAAGGCTCGGATGTCCCTCAGCGAGCTCTATTTGACGGCACTCGTTCTCGATCAACCCTGTGATTGCTTCGTTGAGCGTTCCGCCATAAGTCGGCATGTTGAGAACAACTCCAAATCCGGGGATTTCTTTTTGGATTGGCTTCGCATCCTTGGGAGCTGATTTCAGCCACAGGAAAAACCAGATCCCAGAGCTTATGTCTTCCGGCTTGACCTGGTTGGCCGCAAGGAATTTGGAAACCTCGTTACAGATGATGCCATCTGGCGCTGCCATCTCGTAAATACCCGCCATCAGATCTTCAAGGCTCTTATACATATTATCTCTCGCACCTGTACATGATGTTTTCACTATCGTTGTTAAGCGTTTTTTCAGCAAGTATGTTCCAGCGAGACATCTTATACCATTCCATCCAAATCTGTAAAATTACCATATTACCGTAATTATGATAATTACGGTAAATAAATTTGAGTTCCTCTTGCTGTTGTTCTACTTATTAAAATGTATCTTTGAAAAAGTAGAGTTTTTGGAATAGGATAGGTGGTGCTGAATGCCCACTTTTTACAAGGAGCGCGACCAGTGATTTTTGATGTAAGAGCGACCTTTGAAGTGGCACTCCAGACGGACACCCACCTGGTACTTATCGATCTGGATCAGGGAGCATCAGTTACGAACGATGCTGATGCAGTGATCGCCTGGTTGGCCGCAAACCTCGAAGGTGGAATTGGAAAACGTAAGGTGTACTACCGGGACACCGATGGACGCTTTGATGAGCTCAAGGTTAATGCCGGTGCTTTTGCCGGATTTGCACCTTGTAGCGAAGGCCAGCAGACCACCTTGGCTGGGATGCTCGGCCAGTAACTTTGTGTGGAGAACTCGATGTTAAACAAAAACAAATTTGAGAAAGTTTTAAAGAGAATCCTCGATAAGAACTTTGAGCGCTGCTCTATTTGCAGGAAACCATTCCCTGGACCGTGCCATACTTTTGCTGGTTTGGATTCGGACAATAAAGTTCAGAACGTAGGTTCTTGCTGTCGGACCAGTATTGTGGACTTGCGGCATGGAGGTGTGTATACGACCGCTCCTGTAGATACTCAAGAGGGGCAAAGTCAGGCGCGTGAGCTACTCGCAACACATCCTTGTAAGGGGATGATGGGACATGCTTAGCAAAAAAGTCTTTTTCATTAGTCAAGCGGAGGCCGAAAGACTGGAGCCGGTTCCCGGTGCGGCCATGATCTCCATAACTGACCCAGACAAGTCCCCTGCCGCTCTCGGACAGTGGGGGCAGTTGTACCGCGATAGCTTCTATGACGGCGGCTATTCTGAGAACACCATCCACACGATGAAGGCAGCGTTCCGGATGAATTACGCCTCTTACATTGACTCATCCCAGGCTGAAAAGCTGTCCACCTTCCTGGATGGATTGGTTGGTAGCGGTATCGATCAGATCTTCGTTCATTGCTATTACGGAGAATCCAGAAGTGGCGCGGTAGCGCTGTACCTCCAGAACAAACATGGATTCACTCCGAATAAGCCGATCACCAAGCCCAACCGAACAGTTTACGAATTGCTGTGCAATCCAACCAAGTTTGAACCACTGATGCAAAGCTACGAAACGCAACATATGGAGGAGGAACTACCTCTTCACCTCAAAATATGGGATTTTCTTCTCGTTGCGGTCGGGCTTAGGAGGTAACTTTGCACGACACAAACAATGACAAGGAAGAGCTAGTTTCACATGCGAAAGTAAATGTTCCGGCAGAACAAAGCATTCGCGGTGAACTGTTGCCGTCATCGAGCTCGCTCCGGAACATCCAGGACAACCCCGCCGTCGCCTATCTGGTGAGCCTCGGGTCAAAGCGAAGCAGGCAGACCATGAGCTCATTCCTCAACATTGTCGCCAAGATGATCGGGTTTCAGAACCTTCGTGACTGTGCATGGAGCTCAATGAGGCGGCACCACATATTGGCGGTGCTGGAAATGCTGGGGGATGCAGGGAAGGCTCCGGCAACGATCAACACCTACCTGTCAGCGCTCAAAGGGGTGGCTCTTGAAGCCTGGACGATGAAGCAAATTGATACGGATAGCTTCCAGCACATTAAGCAAGTCCGTTCAGTACGTGGATCTCGACTTCCTAAAGGGCGGGCACTTGAACGCCATGAGATTCGCAGCCTCTTTTTCACATGTGAAAGTGATTCAAGCGCCAAAGGGCTTCGGGATGCGGCCATTCTCGGGGTGCTCCTCGGGTGTGGCTTGCGCCGCTCGGAAATCGTTGCGCTGGACATGGGAAGCATGATCTACAAGGACCGCGCTCTCAAGGTTCTTGGCAAGGGCAACAAAGAGAGAATGGCGTATGTGCCTGGTGGCGCATGGAAAAGACTGGATAAGTGGGTTGAAGAGGTTCGAGGAACGCATGAAGGGCCTTTATTCCCGAGGATCAGGCGGTTTGATGATGTGACTGGAGAGCGGATGTCGGATCAGGCCATCTACCACATCTTGGAGACCAGAAGAGTTGAAGCCGGTCTGGAGATGTTTGCGCCCCATGACCTGCGACGCACCTTTGCCTCCTCGATGCTGGATAACGGTGAGGATATTGTGACCGTGAAGGACGCAATGGGCCACTCAAGCATTGCAACTACCCAGAAATATGACAGACGCGGCGATGAGCGTTTGAAGAGAGCGAGCCAACGCCTCGATATAGCGGATTAACAGCATGAATGATGAAGAACTCGAACTTGCCAGAGCCGAAGCCATGAAAGCCGATAGGTGCTTTTCAAAAGGACGGCTCAGGGACGAATTTCGGATGAAGCCTAAGCCAGGAGTAGAGCCAGTTTCGTTCTACAAAAACGGGTATGGTGGCCAATTTGGAGTGTACCGGATAGCAGATTGCCAACCAATGCGGAGAAGGGGTTGTTCACCGGCATCACAAAAGCAAATAAGGGCGCAATCCATCCTTTCGGTCAAGGCAAGAATGCGTAGCAACCTGGCAAAGGCCTCTGTCATGGCACAAAGGTGGGTCGCTCTGGAACCTCTGGTTCTCGATACCGAGACGACCGGACTTGGTGAAAGAGACCAGGTGATCGAGCTGGCTGTTACTGACATCAGAGGCGCGGTTCTCCTCTGCACCAGATTACGGCCAACCGTGGAAATAGACCCTCAGGCAATGGGTGTTCATGGCATCACCGAGACTGAGCTGTCGAATGAGCCTACGTGGACTCAAGTTGCGCCAGCTCTCGCCCGGCTTTTGTCGGGCCGTCATCTGGTGATATTTAACTCCAGTTTCGACAGTAGGATGTTGAGGCAAACAGCCAGTGCATTTGGAGACCAACTCTCTTGGTGGCAAGAGCAGAACTGTCTGTGCGCGATGAAGCTGGCGGCTGATGCCTTTGGCTCAACCAACCGGCACGGCACAATCTCACTTGCGGATGCCACCTGCGAGGCAGGTGTGAGCTGGAAAGGTCGAGCCCATTCAGCAGCGACCGACGCTATTGCCACCGCCGACTTGGTGACAGAGATAGCCAAAGTCCAACGTGACCTCGTGGTCCAGCTCCAGGAGCTTCAAAGCAAAGGTAATTTGGAATGACAGAACAATCCTACGGCGAAAGTCTCAAATTTTTCTCAGACTGGCAGAAGGACCCCGCGAAACGCACCGGCCTGAATGTGCAACACACGCTAACCAGAGGTGAATATCCTACGGTCAGCATCGAGATTGCGCCGATCAGGGCATCGGGGTCCAGCCCAGACTGGAAAAGCAAGATCACGGTGCAGCTCACTCGCGGCGAACTGACGGCGTTTTGCAGCGTTCTCTTTGGTTTGCGTAGCAAGGCTGAGGGTTCCTATCACGGCGACGCGAAGAATAAGAGCTTTGCGGTTTACAACAACGGCAAGGCCGGTGTTGCGATCATCCTTAGTGAGCGAGGAAACCAGCTCCAGAATTTCATCAATGATGACGACCGAATGGAGCTCGCAGTCTTCGCAGTTCGCCAGCTTTCCAACGCATGGAAAGTTACCCCTTCTGATGCCATCGCGCTGCTACGCCAATCAGCGTGGATGGACCGAAATTTGTCCTAATCGAGCAAATCTAGGCACTCTAAAAGTCGTCCTATAACCACAAAGTTAGACCATCATGCAAAGTGGGGTATAGAGGGTGCCAGCCCCACCCCAGCAGTCCCCCTCAGCCACATTTCTGGCTTGCCCCGCGCTTTTCTTCTTTCTCTCTTTTTCTCTCTTTTTCTCTCTCTTTCTCAATCTAATCTCACACACGAAGGTCAAACAGGGCACCCGCCGACGCGAAGCGGAGGCGTATTCTTGCCCCTCCCCCTCGTTGCATGATGGTCTAAATCTGTCTACTATGTAACCAATGAACTGTTAGAACAAACCCACACATAGGCGGCAGCATGGCTAAAAACTTCATATCAGAACAATTCTCGGCCATGTGCCGCGACTTAACGAACCTGTCCTCTCTTATCAAACGACTACCGCCACGGTACGCAAAAGTTGCGGCCATCCCTCCTACCGGAAAAGGAATGGAGAACGAGCCCGTCAACAAGATTGTCGTAACTGAACAAACTGGGCGCGAAGCTCTTGAGCTGGCAGCGCACAGCTACAGAGATCTTCACATCAACCCAGACTATTCGCAGAAGTCTGCCAGGCGCACCGTGGGGGTACTCTGGTTCTCCCCTTCCAGGATTGGTGTAGCTGACGAAATTGCGGCGACGGTTGAACGCATCAACGCGGCCAAAGCTGGTATCGAGGAGTTCATTATCTCGACGTACCCCACCAGGCAAGAGAGGTTTGAAGCACTTCGAGCGGACTGCCCTGGTGTCATGACTCTCCACCTTTACAGACAAATTCGGTGCTATACCAATGGCGACATCGACTCTATCCGCTTCACCTGGCAACGGAAGGACTCCTTGAAGAAGCCCGTAAAAGAGGAGCTTTTGCAACGCATCAGAGAGGAGCTGGAGCGATCTGGGCCAGACTATCAACTTCCCCTGGAGCAGCTTATCCAGAAGATCGCCAGCACCCCGGAGCCTTATCTCCGGGAGCGAAGGGAAGTAAAGGTTCAACCGGTGGCAAACGTCATGGCCGCAGGGGTACTCAAAACCGTTACCGCGCCAATGCCCCTGATCGTGCTCCAGGATAAGGATGTTCAGCTCAAATTGCTTCGTAACTTTGACGCCTCAGAACAACGCAAAACTCGATCTGATAAAGCGGCATCGGAAATCCTTGGCACCTTCGGTGGAGTCACTATCGAATCCTTCCCTGGAGGGGGAACCGCAGAATTCGGAAAAAATCGTACGCTAAGCTAACGGTGTTCTCGTGACAGCTCTTTGACTAGGCTTTCTAAGGCCATTCTGATAGCCCTGACTTCCTGAAAAGCCATGGCTAAAATTTGTGCGGCTAAAAGGGATAACCGATGGTAAAGTAAGTTATCCCTGTCGAGATACTGAAAAGCGTTATCCTCGTTTTTCCCAAAACTGTTTTGCCAGTTCGCTCAGAGCGCTAGTTAACTGAGCGACAGATTTCGCACTTTGCAAATTATTCTGCCCGGTCTGTACATTGGTATCAGCAGCATCGCGTATATTGATAATACTGCGGTTTATGTCTTCACTTACTGCTCCCTGCTGCTCGACCGCAGTCGCTATTTGCGCGTTCATGTCGGTAATTTCGTTAACGCGTTGGCCAATTCCATCAAGAGCTGTAGCTGCTTCCTCTGCGTGAGCTACACTCGTGTGCGCTTGCCGACTACTTTGCTCCATGACTGTAACAGCGGATTGCGCTCGCTCTTGTAGAGCGCTGATCATGCTTTGAATATCCGTTGTCGATTGCTGTGTGCGAGCAGCAAGACTGCGAACCTCATCGGCGACAACAGCAAAACCACGCCCCTGCTCACCAGCACGCGCGGCCTCAATTGCTGCGTTGAGTGCCAACAAATTCGTTTGCTCGGCGATCCCTCGTATAACGTCAAGAACTTTTGATATCTCGTTACTTTGACCTTCAAGCTCATGAATAACCTGAGTGGCTTGCCTAATTTCACCTTCAAGGGCAGTGATTGACTGGCTTGTGTGGGCTACCAGACGCTGGCCAGATGCCGTCTCAGTGTCTGCTCTTCCGGCCGCATCTGCAGCATGCTGTGCATTGCTCGCAACCTCTTGAATGCTTGCCACCATTTGGTTTACTGCCGTTGCTATTTGATCTGTCTCTGCCTGCTGCTCAACTGTAAGTACATTGCTTGACTCAATATCCTTTAGTAGGCCTCGGGTGTGTTCGCTAAGCCGATTTGATGCATCACCTATGCGACCTACTATGGCGCCTGTTTCAGCTTGCATCATTCGTAAAGCAAACTCTATTTGGCCAAACTCATCGGTGCGCCCAGTGTAGAGGGATTGACTTAATGGGTTATTGGAAATATTCCTGGCTCTTTCAACCAGTCTTCCAAGAGGAGAGAGAATAGCCAAAACACTAACAGAGCTTAAGCTTCCTGACATTAAAGTGGCTAACACCTAGATTCTACGTCAGTACTTCAAAAAGCATAATCAAAGCCTTGATAAATATGCATTCCTTCGAAATTCAGCTTTCACCCATTGGGTGAAAGAAAAGTGCTCAAAAATATGTTAAATTATCAGCTTTTATGACTCGATATATGGTAAAATAATAGTAAGAAAAGTAGTAAAAAGGGGTTCTAATTATGATTAATAAAATTGATTTCAAAGCTAAGAATCTAACATCAAATGCAGGTCTTTTTCTGCTCCTTGAGAATGCAAAAAGCAATGGGATTTTTGATTTTATTGAAAATGACCTCGTATTTGATAATGACTCAACAAATAAAATCAAGATGAATCATATAAAGACCATGCTCTGCGGTCACTTCATTGGCATTGATAAGTTAGAACGTCTAAAGCTACTTCAAAATGATCCCCTCGTCAACGAGTTTGATATTTCCGTAAAAGAACCTGAAACAGTGTCACGGTTTCTAGGAAACTTCAACTTCAAGACAACCCAAATGTTTAGAGACATTAATTTTAAAGTCTTTAAAAAACTGCTCACTAAAAGTAAATTGACATCCATTACGATTGATATTGATAGTAGTGTAATTAACGTAGAAGGTCATCAAGAAGGTGCGTCAAAAGGATATAATCCTAAGAAACTGGGAAACCGATGCTACAATATCCAATTTGCATTTTGCGACGAATTAAAAGCATATGTTACCGGATTTGTAAGAAGTGGCAATACTTACACTGCAAACGGTGCTGCGGAAATGATCAAAGAAATTGTTGCTAACATCAAATCAGACGATTTAGAAATTTTATTTCGAATGGATAGTGGGCTTTGTTGAATAAATCAGATTTCGGGTAAGTCTCCCCCGTAGCGGGTTGTGTTTTCAGGCAATACGCACGCTTTCAGGCATACCTGCTTTCGTCATTTTGTTCAGCGCTCGTACCAGGGCCATAGCCTCCGCAACCTGACCATCGTAGTCACGCAGCGTCAGTGAACCCCCGAACAGCTGTTTTACCCGGTACATCGCCGTTTCCGCTATCGAGCGACGGTTGTAATCTGTTGTCCATTTCCACCGCGCATTACTCCCGGTCATTCGCTGATTAGCCACTGCACGGTTACGGTCTGCATATTCACCGGGCCAGTAACCCGCACCTTTTCGGGGCGGGATAAGCGCGCTGATTTTCTTACGCCGCAGTTCATCGTGACAGAGCCGGGTATCGTAAGCTCCATCGGCGGCGGCTGACCTGATTTTCCGGTGGGTTTGCCGGATTAACCCGGGGAAGGCCTCTGAGTCCGTAACGTTGTTCAGCGACAGGTCAGCGCAGATGATTTCATGTGTTTTACTGTCAACTGCCAGATGCAGCTTACGCCATATACGACGGCGTTCCTGGCCATGCTTTTTGACTTTCCACTCGCCTTCACCGAAGACCTTCAGCCCGGTGGAATCAATTACCAGGTGTGCGATTTCACCCCGGGTGGGCGTTTTGAAACTGATATTAACCGACTTTGCCCGCCTGCTGACACAGCTGTAATCCGGGCAGCGTAGCGGAACGTTCATCAGAGAAAAAATGGAATCAATAAAGCCCTGCGCAGCGCGCAGGGTCAGCCTGAATACGCGTTTAATGACCAGCACAGTCGTGATGGCAAGGTCAGAATAGCGCTGAGGTCTGCCTCGTGAAGAAGGTGTTGCTGACTCATACCAGGCCTGAATAGCTTCATCATCCAGCCAGAAAGTTATGGAGCCACGGTTGATGAGGGCTTTATTGTAGGTGGGCCAGTTGGTGATTTTGAACTTTTGCTTTGCCACGGAACGGTCTGCGTTGTCGGGAAGATACGTGATCTGATCCTTCAACTCAGCAAAAGTTCGATTTATTCAACAAAACCAGTTACAGCCCTTCGGCGATGATTCTCGCCGCTGAAGCCAGCACATCGCGGCGGCTCTCTGCGTTCTGTTGCGGCTGGGTAAAATAGGTCACCAGAACCAGCGGCGCACGACCCTGCGGCCAGATCACCGCAATATCATTGGTGGTGCCGTAGTCGCCGCTGCCGGTCTTATCACCCACAGTCCACGACGTCGGTAAGCCGGCCCGAATGCTGGCTGCGCCGGTCGTATTGCCTTTGAGCCACGTCACCAACTGCGCCCGCTGGGTTTCGCCCAGCGCATGACCCAGCGTAAGCTGACGCAACGTCTGCGCCATCGCCCGCGGCGTGGTGGTGTCTCTCGGGTCGCCGGGAATGGCGGTATTCAGCGTAGGTTCAGTGCGATCCAGACGAAACGTCTCATCGCCGATCGCGCGGGCAAAAGCCGTCACGCCTCCCGGGCCACCGAGCTGGGCAATCAATTTGTTCATGGCGGTATTGTCGCTGTACTGCAACGCGGCCGCGCTCAGTTCTGCCAGCGTCATTGTGCCGTTGACGTGTTTTTCGGCAATCGGATTGTAGTTAACCAGATCGGCAGGCTTGATCTCGACAGGCTGATTAAGCAGCTGCTTTTGCGTTTCACTCTGCTTAAGCACCGCCGCGGCCGCCATAACTTTACTGGTACTGCACATTGGAAAGCGTTCATCACCGCGATAAAGCACCTGCGTATTATCTGCGGTATCGATGAGCGCGACGCCCAGCCGCCCTCCGCTGCTTTTCTCCAGCGCCGCCAGCTTTTGCTGCACCGCACTCGTCTGCGCATAAAGCGGCGCGCTGCCCAGCAGCAGCGGAATGCACGCCGCCGCCGCGAACATCATCCGTTGCACTCTCTTTGTCACCATCTCAAACTCCCAATACGGTCAATCCGTGTTACATCAGTATTCCCTAAATTCCACGTGTGTTTTTTATTAGCTTCAAAAATCACTATTTCACGAAGAATTTAGACTGCTTCTCACACATTGTAACATTATTTACAACCACCTTTCAATCATTTTTGATAAATCATTGATTTCATCTTTGCTGCAATGATACTTAATAAACTCTGCAAGTTATCCACAGAGCAACACTCAATTTTATTGATGATATTCTTATTATACCAGACATTTTTCATACACTCCCTTGTACGGATAGTTTTCCGACAACTTCATGATTACATATCTTGCGGTTTTGATTATTTTTGCTGCAAGAAATACATACTTCAAACGAAAGGTCTTTATTTGCTGTCTGTATTCTGAAGAGTCCAAGGAATCAAACTTGAACAACAAAAATAGGTTATATGAAAGCATCATCATTTGAAACACGGCTTCATTCGCCCAAAATGACTTTAGCAAGAGATGACCCACCGCCATGTCGTATTTGGCTTCTTTGATATAGTTTTCAGCATTACCACGCTTTTCATAGTATATAACTACTTTTTCAGAAAGCAAGGTAGTATTTGTTGGTTTTGTTGAATAAATCGAACTTTTGCTGAGTTGAAGGATCAGATCACGTATCTTCCCGACAACGCAGACCGTTCCGTGGCAAAGCAAAAGTTCAAAATCACCAACTGGCCCACCTACAATAAAGCCCTCATCAACCGTGGCTCCATAACTTTCTGGCTGGATGATGAAGCTATTCAGGCCTGGTATGAGTCAGCAACACCTTCTTCACGAGGCAGACCTCAGCGCTATTCTGACCTTGCCATCACGACTGTGCTGGTCATTAAACGCGTATTCAGGCTGACCCTGCGCGCTGCGCAGGGCTTTATTGATTCCATTTTTTCTCTGATGAACGTTCCGCTACGCTGCCCGGATTACAGCTGTGTCAGCAGGCGGGCAAAGTCGGTTAATATCAGTTTCAAAACGCCCACCCGGGGTGAAATCGCACACCTGGTAATTGATTCCACCGGGCTGAAGGTCTTCGGTGAAGGCGAGTGGAAAGTCAAAAAGCATGGCCAGGAACGCCGTCGTATATGGCGTAAGCTGCATCTGGCAGTTGACAGTAAAACACATGAAATCATCTGCGCTGACCTGTCGCTGAACAACGTTACGGACTCAGAGGCCTTCCCCGGGTTAATCCGGCAAACCCACCGGAAAATCAGGTCAGCCGCCGCCGATGAGCTTACGATACCCGGCTCTGTCACGATGAACTGCGGCGTAAGAAAATCAGCGCGCTTATCCCGCCCCGAAAAGGTGCGGGTTACTGGCCCGGTGAATATGCAGACCGTAACCGTGCAGTGGCTAATCAGCGAATGACCGGGAGTAATGCGCGGTGGAAATGGACAACAGATTACAACCGTCGCTCGATAGCGGAAACGGCGATGTACCGGGTAAAACAGCTGTTCGGGGGTTCACTGACGCTGCGTGACTACGATGGTCAGGTTGCGGAGGCTATGGCCCTGGTACGAGCGCTGAACAAAATGACGAAAGCAGGTATGCCTGAAAGCGTGCGTATTGCCTGAAAACACAACCCGCTACGGGGGAGACTTACCCGAAATCTGATTTATTCAACAAAGCCCATAATCGGTTATGGCATCGCATTTTATTTTCTTTCTCTGGTTCTGAAATCCATCCCTGTCGGTGTTGCTTATGCAGTCTGGTCGGGACTCGGCGTCGTCATAATTACAGCCATTGCCTGGTTGCTTCATGGGCAAAAGCTTGATGCGTGGGGCTTTGTAGGTATGGGGCTCATAATTGCTGCCTTTTTGCTCGCCCGATCCCCATCGTGGAAGTCGCTGCGGAGGCCGACGCCATGGTGACGGTGTTCGGCATTCTGAATCTCACCGAGGACTCCTTCTTCGATGAGAGCCGGCGGCTAGACCCCGCCGGCGCTGTCACCGCGGCGATCGAAATGCTGCGAGTCGGATCAGACGTCGTGGATGTCGGACCGGCCGCCAGCCATCCGGACGCGAGGCCTGTATCGCCGGCCGATGAGATCAGACGTATTGCGCCGCTCTTAGACGCCCTGTCCGATCAGATGCACCGTGTTTCAATCGACAGCTTCCAACCGGAAACCCAGCGCTATGCGCTCAAGCGCGGCGTGGGCTACCTGAACGATATCCAAGGATTTCCTGACCCTGCGCTCTATCCCGATATTGCTGAGGCGGACTGCAGGCTGGTGGTTATGCACTCAGCGCAGCGGGATGGCATCGCCACCCGCACCGGTCACCTTCGACCCGAAGACGCGCTCGACGAGATTGTGCGGTTCTTCGAGGCGCGGGTTTCCGCCTTGCGACGGAGCGGGGTCGCTGCCGACCGGCTCATCCTCGATCCGGGGATGGACCGGCGATTGGTCCATGGCGAAACGGCCGACCTTGCGCCGACCGGCTTCGGGCAACAGGTCCGCGAAGCCATGGACCAGCGCCGCGAGCATCATATCGAACAGCGCGACGCCACGCGCAACAGGGACGGCCGAATCTTCTACCGGCGCAATCTTCTCGCCACCCTGCGCGAGCGGGAAGTTGCGCGCGCCGGTGCGGAGATGGCCGAGGGCAAGGCGCTGCCGTTCCGCGCCGCCAAGGATGGTGAGAGTGTCAGCGGCAAGTTCACCGGGACTGTCCAGCTAACGAGCGGCAAGTTCGCCATCGTGGAAAAGAGCCACGAGTTCACCCTTGTCCCGTGGCGGCCGATCATCGACCGCCAGCTCGGCCGCGAGGTCGCGGGTATCATGCAGGGCGGTTCGGTGTCGTGGCAGTTAGGGCGGCAGCGGGGGTTGGGGCTATAGGAGCCAACGATACCGCATTGCAACGCAACAACTAATTCGATAAGATCTGCTATTCAATTTCGTAATCGTGGAGCCATCAGCATGGGAAATTCCAAGTCAGCAGACAAGTAAGCCGCAACATCAGAATTGTTGTTGCGGCGCTCTGTAAGACCAATCCCATCTGATTGCTGACGAGCAGACGCTGCCCGGTATCCTTAATCGAGAGGTTGATTCGTCATGACCACCACACGCCCCGCGTGGGCCTATACGCTGCCGGCAGCCTTGCTGCTTATGGCTCCCTTCGACATCCTCGCCTCGCTGGCGATGGATATTTATCTTCCAGTCGTTCCGGCGATGCCGGGCGTCCTGAACACGACTCCATCCATAATCCAACTCACGTTGAGCCTCTACATGGTGATGCTCGGTGTGGGCCAAGTGATCTTTGGGCCACTCTCCGATCGCGTCGGGCGACGGCCGATCCTGCTTGTAGGCGCAACGGCTTTCGTTGCTGCGTCTCTGGGAGCGGCTTGTTCTTCAACTGCATTAGCCTTTGTTGCGTTTCGTCTGGTTCAGGCTGTTGGAGCATCGGCCATGCTGGTGGCCACCTTCGCGACCGTGCGCGACGTATATGCCAATCGTCCCGAAGGTGCCGTCATCTACGGCCTTTTCAGTTCGATGCTGGCGTTCGTGCCTGCGCTCGGCCCTATAGCCGGTGCGCTGATCGGCGAGTTTTGGGGATGGCAGGCGATCTTCATCACACTGGCTGCACTGGCTTCGCTCGCACTCTTAAACGCCAGTTTCAGGTGGCATGAAACCCGACCGTTGGATCAGGCCAGAACGCAACGATCTGTTTTGCCGATCTTCGCGAGTCCGGCCTTTTGGGTTTACACGGTCGGATTTAGTGCCGGCATGGGCACATTCTTCGTTTTCTTCTCGACAGCCCCCCGTGTTCTCATAGGCCAAGCCGGCTATTCCGAGATCGGATTTAGCTTGGCCTTCGCGACTGTCGCGCTGGTCATGGTCACGACAACCCGCTTCGCAAAGTCCTTCGTTGCCAAATGGGGTATCGCGGGATGCGTAGCGCGCGGGATGGCGTTGCTCGTTTCCGGCGCGATCCTGTTGGGGATCGGCCAACTTTTCGGATCGCCGTCATTTTTCAGCTTCATCCTGCCGATGTGGGTTGTCGCGGTCGGCATTGTCTTCACGGTGTCCGTTACCGCCAACGGCGCACTTGCGCAGTTCGACGACATCGCTGGATCAGCGGTTGCGTTCTACTTCTGCATCCAAAGCCTGATAGTCAGTATCGTCGGGACATTGGCGGTGACGCTGTTAAACGGCGATACAGCGTGGCCCGTGATTTGTTACGCCACGGCAATGGCAGTGCTGGTGTCGTTGGGGCTGGCGCTCCTTCGATCCCGTGATGCTGCCACCGAGAAGTCGCCAGTCGTCTAGCCGACGACTGGAAGCAAGCCCGCTCCGATGCGGCGCAATAATCTTCGAAACCTCGTGAATGGCGGTATCCTGTCTGGCAAGATACCGCTCATTTCCCTTGTCCCGTGGCGGCCGGTCATCGACCGCCAGCTCGGCCGTGAGGTCATGGGCATCGTGCAAAGCGGATCGGTGTCGTGGCAGTTGGGGCGGCAAAGGGGCATAAGCCTCTAATCTGTTGTAGATGAACGCAGCCGCTCGAAACCAGCGATGAGGCTGTCGAGTCCGAAGTTGAACGCAGCATCCATGCCGTCTGTTTCCAACTCGTGAAACAGATCGTGCAGGAAGGACGACGGTGCTTGCTCGGACACATCTGGCCTGTCCGGAACTCTCTCATCGGCATCAGATGCCTGCTGCTCGAGAACGGAACCGACCACATAGTGACTGACCGCCCGGAGCGCCCAAACGGCGCGCTTCGGACAAAAGCCCTCCGCGCAGAGAAAGCGTATTTGCGTCTCGGCGGTGCCAAAATTCGGTTCTGTCGGTCGAGTGCCGGCATGGATACGCGCGCCGTCCCGATAAGAGAGCAACGCCGTTCTGAAGCTCAGGGCATTCTCTTTCAGGAACACCCGCCAGTCCTCATTCTCTTCGGGTAGCGAGCGGGTATGGCGTTCCGCCAGCATCGCCTCGGCGAGCGCATCAAGCAGCGCTCGCTTGTTCTGGAAATGCCAGTAAAGCGCAGGCTGCTGAACCTTGAGGCGTTCAGCGAGCTTCCGCGTCGTCAGGCTGTCCATGCCAACCTCGTTCAACAGCTCTAGCGCCGCCGCGATCACGGTGCCCTTGTCCAGTTTGGTCATTCACGTTCCTTCGCCAGTGCTTGACAATTTATCACCGATAAGTTATATGTCCATCTCCTTATCGTTGATAAAGTCGCTCCATTGAGCGGCGCTGGAGTTTCAGGTGCGCAGCTCTGCCATCATTGCCCTGCTGATCGTGGGTCTTGACGCCATGGGTCTCGGCCTCATCATGCCCGTCCTTCCGACGCTTCTGCGTGAGCTTGTGCCAGCAGAGCAGGTCGCTGGACACTATGGTGCCTTGCTGTCGCTCTATGCATTGATGCAGGTCGTCTTCGCGCCCATGCTTGGACAGCTTTCGGATTCTTACGGTCGGCGTCCGGTACTTCTGGCTTCTCTTGCAGGAGCCGCAGTCGATTACACGATTATGGCATCAGCGCCGGTCTTATGGGTGCTCTATATCGGCCGACTCGTGTCCGGCGTCACGGGCGCAACCGGAGCTGTAGCAGCCTCAACCATTGCCGATTCGACGGGGGAAGGTTCTCGCGCACGCTGGTTCGGCTACATGGGGGCCTGTTATGGGGCGGGCATGATTGCCGGGCCAGCACTTGGTGGCATGCTCGGTGGTATCTCTGCTCATGCCCCGTTTATCGCCGCCGCCCTTCTCAACGGGTTCGCGTTCCTGCTTGCCTGCATTTTCCTCAAGGAGACTCATCACAGCCATGGCGGGACCGGAAAGCCGGTTCGCATCAAACCATTCGTTCTGTTACGGCTGGATGATGCATTGCGCGGGCTAGGTGCGCTTTTCGCAGTTTTCTTCATTATTCAACTGATCGGCCAAGTGCCTGCAGCCCTATGGGTCATATATGGCGAGGACCGTTTTCAGTGGAACACCGCGACCGTTGGTTTGTCGCTCGCGGCGTTTGGGGCAACACATGCGATCTTCCAAGCGTTTGTTACCGGCCCGCTTTCAAGCCGGCTTGGAGAGCGGCGCACGCTGCTGTTTGGCATGGCTGCGGATGCGACTGGCTTCGTTCTTCTGGCTTTTGCCACGCAGGGATGGATGGTGTTCCCGATTCTGTTGCTGCTTGCCGCCGGGGGTGTTGGCATGCCGGCCTTGCAGGCAATGCTCTCAAACAATGTCAGCAGTAACAAGCAAGGGGCTTTGCAAGGAACGCTAACGAGCCTCACCAATCTAAGCTCTATCGCAGGACCGCTTGGCTTCACAGCACTCTATTCTGCCACCGCCGGGGCATGGAACGGTTGGGTTTGGATTGTCGGCGCGATCCTCTATTTAATATGTCTGCCAATACTACGCAGACCATTCGCAACTTCATTGTGATTTAGTCATGGCGATTTGGCATGCGTAGACTTAGGAGAAATGACGGATTAAATCTGTTGAGCAATCATCTCCTTTCGGGGCGAGTGCCAATGATGACCTTAGTTCACACTCTCGCTGTCGCCGAATATCTCAACTTCCGTCACGCCGCCAACGCGCTCGGCGTTGCACAGTCCAGCGTCAGCGCCCGCGTGAAGGCACTGGAAGAAGACCTCGGCATCCTCTTGTTCGAGCGTCATGCGCGCGGCGTTCGGCTGACCGAGGCCGGACGCCATTTCGTCGAGCGGATAGCCGTAGGTATTGACCAACTCGACCATGCGGTGAAAACCGCCGGCATGGCGGCAGCCGGAGAAAGCGGCCGGCTTCGTATCGGTATCCATGCCCTGATTCCGCATAGCTTCCTCGCAAAGCTGATCGGCCAATACCGCAAGGATTACCCCGATGTTGAAGTCGAGATCGCCGAAGGCCCGGCCCGTGAAGCGGTGGTGCAGCTTCGCGCCGGCAGGTTGGACGTGGCGTTCGTCGCGGGCACGCCCCAACCACCCGACTGCCATTCCCGTCGCACATGGACCGAACCGCTCTTGGCGGTGCTACCGGAACGGCATCCGCTCGCCAAGCGGTCAGCCGTCACATGGCCCGATTTGGCAGGCGAGACGTTCCTTGCGTATAGGAAGTTCAAACGCCCTTTTCGGGCAGTCTGCTGGGTAGGCGGCGGTCGCGCAAGCCCCGTTTTGGGCACGGATCGGACGTCTGTGAGTGGGATTTCGGCATCGCGGGGCCACGCAGCGGCGTTGTCAGCAGCCATGCTTCGCTGATTCCCGACAGCGGGCCGAGCGCCGCCCTGCGGATCGTGGCCGCATCGGCTCGGATTCCGGTTTCGCCGTCGGCTGTGCAGCCGGCAGATCGTCACGCGGCTTGCACTGGCGGCGCGCGCGCTGCGGGCCTGTAGTGCGCTTCTTCCCGCGCGCCGTGCTTCTCGAAGTGGGCGAGGATGGCGCGGATGGCGGTGGGTTCCTCGATGCTGGCGACGATCCGCACGGTGCCACCGCAGTGGACGCAGGCGGTGACGTCGATGGAAAAGACCCGCTTGAGCCGTTGCGCCCAGCTCATCGCACGGCGCTTCTCCTCGGGGCTGCGCGGCGCGTCGTGGGCGCTGACGTCCACTGGCGCCGCATCGCCCGCAGGCCGCTTGCCGCGCCCCGAGGGCGTCAGCTGCGCACGCAGGTTTGCATTCGGGGCGAATACGCCGTGGAAGCGGGTGAGATGCGCGCGAGGTGGCGGGACCAGCGCCGCCAGCTTGGCGATGAAATCCACCGGATCCCATTCCACATGCGTGGTGCCATTGCGCCACGGGGTCTTGAGCTGGTAACGCACCCTGCCCTGGAGCGCTATCGACAGCCGCTTCTCGCTGATCGCCGGGCGCGTGATGTAGCGGCACAGCTTTTCCCGCTTGTGGCTTTCGTGTGCTTCGGCCGCCACGCCGGCATGCAGTGAGAAGCCGCCGACCTTGCCGGCTTCGCCCTCCAGCGAACCGGCGTCACCGGGCAGCGTTTGCAGCGTGACGACCTTGCAGCCAGCGTCGCGGCCGGTGGCGATGCGGTAGGTGATCGAACTCATCCGCAGCCCATCCATGCTGTCGTCGCCTGCAGCGCTGTCTGCCAGGAAGGCCGATTCGCCCTCCCCTTCGAGCCAGCCTTTGCGCGTCAGGTGCCGACACACCCGGTGCGCGATGGTAGCTGCCAGCTGGGTCAACTGCGCGGTGGTGGGCGCACGGGCGCGGTGCAGGCGCAGTTCGCGCCGCGGCAGCTCGGTGGCTTCCACGTACACGCCGTCGAGCCACAGCATGTGGAAGTGGATGTTCAGGTTCAGCGCGCTGCCGAAACGCTGGATCAGCGTCACCGCGCCGCACTGGGCGCTGGCGCGGTCGATGCCGGCTTGATCGGCCAACCAGCCGGCGATCACGCGCTGCACGATGCCCAGCACCGGGCCAATGGCTTCTGGCTTGCTGGCGAACAGGAAACGCAAGGGGTACGGAAAGCTCAGCACCCATTGCCGCACAGGCCGCGGGCCGAACACCTCCTCGACCAGGTGCCGCGCACTCTCGGCCATGCGTCGCGCGCCGCAACTCGGGCAGAACCCGCGCTTCTTGCAGGAGAAGGCCACCAGCCTCTCTGCACGGCAGTGCTCGCACACCACCCGCAGGAAGCCGTGCTCGAGTACGCCGCAACGCAGGTAGGCATCGAACGCCTCGCGGACATACCCGGGCAGCGAGCGGCCCTCCGCTTCGATCCGTGCAATGAAGTCCGGGTAGTGCGCCTCTACCAACGCGTACAGCAGCGTGCGCTCGGGCGCGTGGCGCGCGTACCGCGAACCGGTGTGGGCGGACGGCAGTGGCGCGCATCCCGCGGCTTGCCGCCGGGATGTGGCGAGGCGCGGCACGCAGCGCTCCGGTGCGGGGACGGCTGCTCAGTGTTGCGCCTGTGTTCGCACGTTCGTATCGGTGCGTTCTGATCTTCGCGTCAGACATTGCCGCGGCGCGGGCACAACAAAAAGCCCGGCATCGCTGCCGGGCTCCGGCCCCGTCCTTGGGGCCTTGATGTCGGGTCGTTGCCGGGATCGGACCGCGCTGGCGCGGTCCGGTTCCCTGACGACCGGGCCAACCGGATCAGAAATCCATGCCGCCCATGCCGCCCATACCGCCAGCACCCGGCATGGCCGGCTCTTCCTTCTTCGGCACTTCGGCCACGACCACTTCGGTCGTGATCGCAAGGCCGGCGACGGAAGCGGCGTGCTGCAGGGCCGAGCGGGTCACCTTGGTCGGGTCCAGGATGCCCATGGCGATCATGTCGCCGAACTCGCCGGTGGCGGCGTTGTAGCCGTAGCTGCCTTCGCCGGCCTTGACGTTGGCCACGATCACGCTCGGTTCTTCACCGGCGTTGGCCACGATGGCGCGCAGCGGGGCTTCCAGCGCACGGCGGGTGATGGCGATGCCCAGGTTCTGGTCTTCGTTGATGCCCTGCCAGGGCAGATCCGTGCACAGCACCTTGCCGGCCGGCAGCCCTTTTTAAGCGGGTACATATGCGTGATACGATCAAGGTGCTCCTGCTGCTGGGCGCATCCTTTGCGCTGGTTGCGTTGGAGAAAACCCTGGGCGAAAGGGCGCTATTTTCCGGATTGCTGGCGGTGATGGGGATGGGCGTCACCCTTTTAAAAACCAACGCCCCGGTTGCAAAGCGTATATCCGGCAAATTTTCAAAGCTTTGGGTGGCGGCAGAAATCTGGCTGTTTGTGCTGGTGGGTGCAACGGTCAACATCCGTTACCTTTTCTCCGCCGGGCTAAGCGGCATGCTGCTGATCACAGCTGCGCTGCTGTTTCGCATGCTGGGCGTGTGGATGAGTACGCTGGGTACAGACCTATCCCGGAAGGAGCGCCTGTTCTGCATGATTGCCTATCTGCCCAAGGCAACGGTGCAGGCTGCAATCGGCGCTATTCCGCTGGCGATGGGGCTTGGCAGTGGGGAAACCATACTTGCGGTGGCGGTTCTTGCCATTATACTTACAGCGCCGCTGGGGGCGTTGGGCATCGAGCTGAGCTATAAAAGGCTGCTTCAAAAACAGCAGTCGTAGTGTGCTTGTTCGATAGAACAAAAGAGGAACGAAAAATATTTTTCGTTCCTCTTTTTTAGATGATTTGCCTTCTGATTGGCTTATCCATTCTTTTTTATCAAGTATATAAGTTCTGTTCCGATGGTCTTTTTATCCTCAATCTCAAACTCGGCGGGCAAGCCGCCCTCGAACCATGCGGCGTAGTTCGCCTCCATGCCTTTTCCACGCCCGCCTAAACTACGCGTGGGAAAGCTGACAGCCATGCGCGGGGTATTGAGGGATTGTAAAAGTGCCATGGCAGAACCGGCCTGCTCCCGCTCCAGCAGGGGCAAAAGCTTAAAAATCAGCGCCAGGTCGCCGGCTTCGGCGGGCGGCGCACACAGCACATCCTGCAGGGCAAAGGTAAAATCCCAATCTTTTTCCCTAGCAAAGGGGGTGATGACATCCCCCAATCCCTGGTGGATATCACAGCCCCACACGGATGCAATGCCGCGCTCGTATAGCGCCAAGGGGTTAAGACCGCAGGCGATATCCAGCACGCGGCGGGGAGTTTCGGCTGAAAAGATAAAATCGTACAGGGTATCCAGCTCGGCCAGTCGCTCCTTGGTGGAGGCATGCAGCGACAATGCCTTTTTTACATCGCCCGCAGAAAGCGCGGCGGCAGCAGCCTTGAGCGATTCCGGGGTGACATATGCCCCGCAAATTCCATGCAGCCGGGTGCGTGCAGCCTCTACGGTCTGTTTGGGGGATTTATGCCGCCCCCATTCCTCAGTCAGGATGCGCCGCACGGTATCCGGGCAAAGGGCGCGGTATTTTTTTGAGGCCAGGATGGAGGTGAGGGCATCGTTGATGTTCATCGGTGTCTCCTAAATCGTTTTCGGGGTCTGACGCTCAGTGGAACGAAAACTCACGTTAAGGGATTTTGGTCATGAGATTATCAAAAAGGATCTTCACCTAGATCCTTTTAAATTAAAAATGAAGTTTTAAATCAATCTAAAGTATATATGAGTAAACTTGGTCTGACAGTTACCAATGCTTAATCAGTGAGGCACCTATCTCAGCGATCTGTCTATTTCGTTCATCCATAGTTGCCTGACTCCCCGTCGTGTAGATAACGGCACTGTTGCAAAGTTAGCGATGAGGCAGCCTTTTGTCTTATTCAAAGGCCTTACATTTCAAAAACTCTGCTTACCAGGCGCATTTCGCCCAGGGGATCACCATAATAAAATGCTGAGGCCTGGCCTTTGCGTAGTGCACGCATCACCTCAATACCTTTGATGGTGGCGTAAGCCGTCTTCATGGATTTAAATCCCAGCGTGGCGCCGATTATCCGTTTCAGTTTGCCATGATCGCATTCAATCACGTTGTTCCGGTACTTAATCTGTCGGTGTTCAACGTCAGACGGGCACCGGCCTTCGCGTTTGAGCAGAGCAAGCGCGCGACCATAGGCGGGCGCTTTATCCGTGTTGATGAATCGCGGGATCTGCCACTTCTTCACGTTGTTGAGGATTTTACCCAGAAACCGGTATGCAGCTTTGCTGTTACGACGGGAGGAGAGATAAAAATCGACAGTGCGGCCCCGGCTGTCGACGGCCCGGTACAGATACGCCCAGCGGCCATTGACCTTCACGTAGGTTTCATCCATGTGCCACGGGCAAAGATCGGAAGGGTTACGCCAGTACCAGCGCAGCCGTTTTTCCATTTCAGGCGCATAACGCTGAACCCAGCGGTAAATCGTGGAGTGATCGACATTCACTCCGCGTTCAGCCAGCATCTCCTGCAGCTCACGGTAACTGATGCCGTATTTGCAGTACCAGCGTACGGCCCACAGAATGATGTCACGCTGAAAATGCCGGCCTTTGAATGGGTTCATGTGCAGCTCCATCAGCAAAAGGGGATGATAAGTTTATCACCACCGACTATTTGCAACAGTGCCAAGCGCGGTGTCCGGAATTTCAGGTTTGTGTCTCTACAAAGACTAACTATCAGAAAAACTCATCGAGCATCAAATGAAACTGCAATTTATTCATATCAGGATTATCAATACCATATTTTTGAAAAAGCCGTTTCTGTAATGAAGGAGAAAACTCACCGAGGCAGTTCCATAGGATGGCAAGATCCTGGTATCGGTCTGCGATTCCGACTCGTCCAACATCAATACAACCTATTAATTTCCCCTCGTCAAAAATAAGGTTATCAAGTGAGAAATCACCATGAGTGACGACTGAATCCGGTGAGAATGGCAAAAGCTTATGCATTTCTTTCCAGACTTGTTCAACAGGCCAGCCATTACGCTCGTCATCAAAATCACTAGCATCAACCAAACCGTTATTCATTCGTGATTGCGCCTGAGCGAGACGAAATACGCGATCGCTGTTAAAAGGACAATTACAAACAGGAATCGAATGCAACCGGCGCAGGAACACTGCCAGCGCATCAACAATATTTTCACCTGAATCAGGATATTCTTCTAATACCTGGAATGCTGTTTTCCCGGGGATCGCAGTGGTGAGTAACCATGCATCATCAGGAGTACGGATAAAATGCTTGATGGTCGGAAGAGGCATAAATGCCGTCAGCCAGTTTAGTCTGACCATCTCATCTGTAACATCATTGGCAACGCTACCTTTGCCATGTTTCAGAAACAACTCTGGCGCATTGGGCTTCCCATACAATCGATAGATTGTCGCACCTGATTGCCCGACATTATCGCGAGCCCATCTATACCCATATAAATCAGCATCCAGGTTGGAATTTAATCGCGGCCTCGAGCAAGACGTTTCCCGTTGAATATGGCTCATAACACCCCTTGTATTACTGTTTATGTAAGCAGACAGTTTTATTGTTCATGATGATATATTTTTATCGGCACTGTTGCAAAGTTAGCGATGAGGCAGCCTTTTGTCTTATTCAAAGGCCTTACATTTCAAAAACTCTGCTTACCAGGCGCATTTCGCCCAGGGGATCACCATAATAAAATGCTGAGGCCTGGCCTTTGCGTAGTGCACGCATCACCTCAATACCTTTGATGGTGGCGTAAGCCGTCTTCATGGATTTAAATCCCAGCGTGGCGCCGATTATCCGTTTCAGTTTGCCATGATCGCATTCAATCACGTTGTTCCGGTACTTAATCTGTCGGTGTTCAACGTCAGACGGGCACCGGCCTTCGCGTTTGAGCAGAGCAAGCGCGCGACCATAGGCGGGCGCTTTATCCGTGTTGATGAATCGCGGGATCTGCCACTTCTTCACGTTGTTGAGGATTTTACCCAGAAACCGGTATGCAGCTTTGCTGTTACGACGGGAGGAGAGATAAAAATCGACAGTGCGGCCCCGGCTGTCGACGGCCCGGTACAGATACGCCCAGCGGCCATTGACCTTCACGTAGGTTTCATCCATGTGCCACGGGCAAAGATCGGAAGGGTTACGCCAGTACCAGCGCAGCCGTTTTTCCATTTCAGGCGCATAACGCTGAACCCAGCGGTAAATCGTGGAGTGATCGACATTCACTCCGCGTTCAGCCAGCATCTCCTGCAGCTCACGGTAACTGATGCCGTATTTGCAGTACCAGCGTACGGCCCACAGAATGATGTCACGCTGAAAATGCCGGCCTTTGAATGGGTTCATGTGCAGCTCCATCAGCAAAAGGGGATGATAAGTTTATCACCACCGACTATTTGCAACAGTGCCATAAAAATCGACAGTGCGGCCCCGGCTGTCGACGGCCCGGTACAGATACGCCCAGCGGCCATTGACCTTCACGTAGGTTTCATCCATGTGCCACGGGCAAAGATCGGAAGGGTTACGCCAGTACCAGCGCAGCCGTTTTTCCATTTCAGGCGCATAACGCTGAACCCAGCGGTAAATCGTGGAGTGATCGACATTCACTCCGCGTTCAGCCAGCATCTCCTGCAGCTCACGGTAACTGATGCCGTATTTGCAGTACCAGCGTACGGCCCACAGAATGATGTCACGCTGAAAATGCCGGCCTTTGAATGGGTTCATGTGCAGCTCCATCAGCAAAAGGGGATGATAAGTTTATCACCACCGACTATTTGCAACAGTGCCATAAAAATCGACAGTGCGGCCCCGGCTGTCGACGGCCCGGTACAGATACGCCCAGCGGCCATTGACCTTCACGTAGGTTTCATCCATGTGCCACGGGCAAAGATCGGAAGGGTTACGCCAGTACCAGCGCAGCCGTTTTTCCATTTCAGGCGCATAACGCTGAACCCAGCGGTAAATCGTGGAGTGATCGACATTCACTCCGCGTTCAGCCAGCATCTCCTGCAGCTCACGGTAACTGATGCCGTATTTGCAGTACCAGCGTACGGCCCACAGAATGATGTCACGCTGAAAATGCCGGCCTTTGAATGGGTTCATGTGCAGCTCCATCAGCAAAAGGGGATGATAAGTTTATCACCACCGACTATTTGCAACAGTGCCGTCCAGCGGATATCAGCGCTGAAAGATGATGGCTGAGCGTGGAGGCAGGAATCTCAAGGTGCTTCTGCAGTTCGCCAACCGGCAGGCCTTCATGACCCGCCCTGACCAGCTCCCGGTATATGCTGAGACGTGTCGGGTGGCCCAGTTCTCGAAGTGCGTTTGCAGCAGTGTTTAAATCCATAATACCTCCTTTATCTATATTTCCAGAATAATAGAAATATAGCCTGCGTCAATCGTTTCTGCCGTGAGGGTACCGCTTTCCCAATCATGCTCTGTCCGCCAGGTTATGGGGGGCAGAGCCAGAGCACTACCGAAATCCTTGCGAATACCCGTGCAGGGAATAATTTCCGCCCCCTTTATGGCCGGAAAAAAAACTGATAAACGTCGCCTTTTCAGAAGGTTGCTTTCTTAACGTGGTTTTTCGCATGGTTGGACCTCAGACCCCATATAGGCAGCGCTAAGGGCAATCCGTGGGTACAGGATATTAACCACCGCGTTACTTTGTGGTTGCCCTGGCGGATAGGCTTTGTACGAGGAGGGAACCATTCTATTGCCAGCGGCGTTCTGGCCGGTGAGGGTGAGGTAATACCCGATACGGTTTATGATATGCGGTATTTGCTCGATATTGTCAGCACTGACGGGTATTACTGGTACATGAGCGGGAAGATCTGCGAGAGAGTCAGTGACTACCGTACAGCCGCCTTTTTTGAAATAGGCCGCCTGCTTACACTGTGATTCCTTCAAAATATCTCAACGAAATTTCCCGACACCTGTTTAAGCTATCTTGCTGATATTTCTGTTTTTCGATTTTTGCCGGCGCGATGCCGGCGACGTTGGCCAGCTGCCCCGTGCGCGATACTGAGATCAGTTTCTTTGAACAAAAAAAACCGCCTTTCGGCGGTCAGTATTCAGTAGCTGGAACGGTAGTCTCTCCCCCGATTCCAGCGGTCTTGCCAGTGTTCGAGGAATGATTCAGCGAGCTTAGGCATGTTCCAGATCACCACCGCATTCTCCGAGTTTTTCGTTTCGGCCGCTTTGGTGAAATTAAAGCTGCCAGTTTCAACGGTCACATTATCCACGATGATCACCTTGTCATGCTGGATAGGGAAATCACTGTCAGTACGCAAAGGGATGCCGCTGTTCGCTATGTAGTTCATGGCCGCAATGCTGGCGCGCCCCGTATTGCCCCTTTCATCAATTACGATTTTCACATCAACTCCCCGTTTTTTGGCTGCTACCAGTGCCTTCATAATATCCGGGGCGGTAAAAGAATAAGCCATCATCCGTATCGAGGTTTTTGCGGAGTCAATGGCGCTCAGGACGAGAACGCGGGCGCTTCCTTCAGGCGAGTAGCCAACCTGAACGGATGGTTCCACCGCAAAGGCGGGCAGGGCGGCTGTCGTAAATGCTGCGGCCAGAAGCCAGGTTGCTAAGTTTTTCATTACAGGCTCCCGTTCACACACTGCATTTTATATTCAGGGTCAAAATAAATTTCTTTGATTTTCCGCTTTTCCATATGCACCACAACGTCAATGGTGGAGTAGAGCATTCGCATAATATCGCTCATATCGAGCATACGGCCGATAGGGGTCGCTTTGATAAGCAGCCCAATACGGTTAAAGGCATCGCGCGCAGAGTTAGCGTGCGTTGACATAACACCGCCTGGATGGCCGGTATTAAGTGCTTTAAGATAATCCCACGCAGCATCATCCCTAAGCTCAGTCATGATGATACGGCCCGGTGTCAGACGCATACAGGCTCGCAGGGCATCAGTGGCGCTGACGCGGCCGATCTTTCCTGCATCGCCGTACATCATATAAACGGCTTCTACAACGTGATCGACCGTGACTTCGTGAACGTCCTCTAAAATAATTACACGCTCGTCTTTATGTAGCGATTTTAACAGCGCGCGCGTGAGTACCGTTTTCCCCGACCCGGTTTCACCGCAGATCACGATAGTGCGTTTCTTCTCAACGGCGGTTTGCAGGAATGCGGGCCATTTTTCGCTGCTGTGCAGCTCTTTAAGGAAAAAATCATCATCCGTTAGGCTTTGCTTGCTGCCGGTAATCTTCCGGCAGTCACTGAAAATCCCCTCGCTGGTCAGCTGCTCCAGATTTTTATCGGCCGCCAAATCCTTACGAAACGCTACGGCCGTTGTACCGTCAATCACCGCAGGGGGCAGACAGATAACGCCCCTGATCCCGCCAGGCAGGATCACGTCATTAATGGCCTGCATGGTCAGCTTGTTGCTGCTCACCAACGATTTAGCAAGGTTCCTAATAAAATCTGCCGTAATTGCCGCGTTCTGCACAACCCTGCGGCCGCTGAACGTATCACAGATAACTTCCTGAAAGCAGTTAATGCGAATTTCAAAAACAGTAGGATCTTCTAAATACTCGCGCAGTGGGCCAAGTTGATAGAAAGCTGCATCAGTCATGATTACTCCTGAAGAAAAGCGGGCGCTAAGCGCCCACTTTTTTAGTTGTCTGCGAGCGTATAAACGCCGCTGAAATCGAGGTCGCGGGCAACAAAAATGCTCACCGCATCACCCTGCTGATCGTAGAGGGTAGGGGGGATAGACATGTAAGAGCGAAGTGCTTCAGACGCCAGCTGCTCACCGCTGTTTTCTGTGCTGTTGTACTGAATGTTATTACTCTGCGTCTGGTTAACCAGCGCCGTTAAGGTGTCAGAGAACAACGAAATCATGATCGCACCACGCAGACGCTCCCACATATGGGTATCCACCTGGCCCGGAATCCCCGCGCTGCCGAGTGAGTTCGTTCCGGCACTGTCAATATTAACGATTGTCCCGTCCTGGTCATTGCGGATACGCTCCCAGAGAACAAACACGCGCGCCTGGCCGTCTTTGATACCACCGGTAATCTGCCCGTCAACCCATGAGCCTTTATCAATCAGCCTAACGAGTCCATCAGCTGAGTAAACGTCCTGTGAAACCCGGCAGGAAACCTGACCCGGAACAGTGGTATCCAGCTCGGTGCCGGTACCACAGGGGATCATTTTGCCTTTCGGAACAGTCAGGCTGGGATTAGCCATGACTCCAGCGCGGCTAGCCTTCAGCCTTGCAGGAGTCAGGTTTTTAGCGAGTGCTGAACTACCTTCGCTTGTTTCGTTGTCCTGGGGCTGCACTCCGGGACTATTGCTTGTAGCCGCCTGATTAGTCTGGGCCAGCTCGCCGCCCAGACGACGCTGCATAGCCAGTTCTTCAGGCGAAGGTTCTTTACGCTTATTAGAGGTACGCGCGGCGGTATTGCTGCTGCCCGCATCTGCATCTGCCTGTGCGGCAGCCTGCACAGCACGGGCATCAGTGGCGCTATTCTGCGCAGTTGCAGGTTTATTAACATCAGGATCGCTGTTAAAGCTGTAGTTTGGCAGTGTATTGGCCTGTTGCGCTTTACCACCGTCTTTATCAGCTTCAGCTTTAGCCGGGGTGCGAATTTTACCCATGACCGTAATCCCGATGAATACCAAAGCAAGCAGCGCCATCAGTATGACAAAGGCTTTCATACCAGGAGCCGAACGGCGGTTACTGCCTTTAAATCCGCCACGCTCGCTTTCGAATTCACCGTCTCCGGTGTTTTCATCGAGTTCCTGATCTACATCGACACTTTTACGGGCCATCAGTTATCCTCCCCAATTTGAACCCTGCGCACATCCGGGGAAGCCGTGCCGGTTGCTACCGCACCGGCGCCCGGCGCGAAATTATTATTACGAACGCCAACGACTTTATCGCCCAGACGAATACGCCACTCTTTAGCGACGGTTTCCACCTCGATGATGTTGCGGTTCTCACCCACAACATGAGAGTTAGGCAGCGTTTCTTTGCCACTGGCCGAAATCATGTAGACCTGCGGTAACTCCGCATTGGCCGGAAACTCAAACCGGGTAAAGCGGTAGTTATCCCAGACGTGAACCGGCTGGATGCTGCGCATTTCAGGCTGTTCGCTCATTACGTACTGATAGTTCTTCGCCCCCGCAAAAGCCGTCTGCTTCAGCTTCTGCGTAATGCGTTTTTTATCAGCCGCGCTTTTGGCTTTTTCCTGCTGCTCAAACGGATATTCATAGGTCAGCTGAAGAACGGCCTGGCGCACAGCCCACGGCGTTTCAATAAAGGATTTTGATACCGTACCGTCTGCATTTTTCTTCGTTTCTTCACCGATGAAATGGAGGACGATGTTATAGGTGCGCTTATCGGTGACGATCACCAGGTTGGTATCACTCATGGCCTGTTTCGGCTTCACAAAAAAATGGTTCATTTTGTGCGCAAACGTCCAGCTTTCAGAATCGCCAAAAGCATGAGTGATATAGGTTTCGTCAGGCGCGACAACAATGTGGGTAGCCACACCGGCGATAGCGTCAATTTTGACCACATTAACAGGGTTATAAACAACGCTTTTAATGCGATAGTCATAAGGAGAATTGCGGCCAACCTCAAGCGCCATAACGTTAGTGGCCGCGCCTCCCAGGACTGACAAAACGACTGCTGAAAGAAGTAGTTTTTTCATGGGGCAGCCCTCAGTTAACTTCAGGGTTGACGCGATAACTCGTCACGCGGAAACCCAGCGGGTTGACATAACGCTGCTCAGCATTCATCGCCAGCGATTTATATTCATACCCCATAATGGCAATCCAGCGCTGCGGCTGATCATCAACGGGATTGCTGCGCACGCGGCGAACCGTAGTAAAGCGTATCGTTGCTACGCCGTGCGGTTTATCGAGGATCACAGAGTTAATCTTCACGCGGGTCGTTTCACTGTCGCCCAGAACCTTATCAAGACCGTTGCGGCCCTTGAACTTGCTCTGGTAAGACTCTGCCACGTTCGGCGTGGACATTAAGCCAACGGCCGTTATGCTCTCTAGTTGAACGACGGATCTCTTCCGAAACTCCACGCAAAAAACCAATTACATTGGCCCGGAATGTACGTCTCTTCTCCTCTATCTCAAGCAAGTAACTCAAGTAGAAGTAAAACGGTATCGAGACGAACAATGACAAAGGGAACCAGCCTTTTTCGCTGGCAGAAACAAAGAGTCTCGGCTCAAACATTTTCATGGCGAGGGTCGCCATTAGCACAGAGACAACTACTGGAGTCACCGCCATCAAAAATCGGGAATGAAGGTACGCCATCCAGACCCCAGCGACTAAAGCTGTTAGCGAGAGGAACATAGCAACAACCAACGGGCTCGCATCAATGGCGATTAGCCCTATCTGGACGATAATGACGAAGCAAAGAAGCAATATTCTGTATAAAAATGACCGCATTCCAACCCACCTCAATCCAAGATAATCTTGCGCTTATCTTTCTGAATTTCGATAGGCTGCTCCGGTTCACTCAGAACACCCTCTGACGCTTTCAGATCTTGAATACTTGGAAAGCCCTTCCCTGCTCCTGCTTTTCTTGGTCTCTGCTCTGTTACCTCAATCGCTATTTCATCCCCCTCCCGGAACTGCGGGTAACAACCAGCGCGGTTGGCATAGCGATTCAACGACATTTTGAGCAGCCGGTATTTCTTTGGGCAGGTTATTTGTACTGACGCATCAGAGCTGCAAGCTGCGTCAAGCCGCCGGAAAAATTCCTCCGGTATCCCCTTTACAAGGAGATCGCTCAACTCATCCATAGGCCTTGAGCCGGTTGGCATCGGATATGGCAACCTCCGGTATTCTCTGTAGATGTACCGCTTGATGACGATATGAAAGACGAATGCGGCAAAGCCCCACAAAGGGCCATTAAGGAGCCCCGCAACGATAAGTAGCACCGACGGGAAGGGAACCCCTACGAAACTCGGCAGGACTTTAATCTTTACCATCGGCGTTGACCGACGCACACTCTCACTCATTTGCTGACCCTTTACGTGCAACCTTGTACTGCACTTTCAGATCGTAACCATACACTTCCTGATGAAGGACTTTCACGGGGACACCTTCAACGGTCCCCAGGTACACGCTCAGCTCAACTTCCGGAACATCGTCCCTGAGACCCAGTACATTGCGCCACCCAGTCGATGTCTTCTGGCAGTGAGCGCCCACCCTGTCATGCCGGTAGTAAATGTCTTTGTTATCTCCTTGGCAGATGAAGAATCCACTAACCTGCCCCGTCCTTAACACCCACTTGCGGTTGTGGAAGGTAGCTTCTTTCTCCACCTCAGTGGACTTGTCTATAGCCACCGGGCTTACCACCAGCTCTTGTGCGGCCAAATCAGACACAAGGCCTATTACCAACGCGGATAACAGAGCGGCCATAGCCGCCCGTGTCATCATACTGCCGCCTCGTGAGTGGCATCGGCAAAGAATTTGCCTTGTTTGTAGATCTCGTCCTTCTCGAACGAGATAGCATCCGCACGACTGCTGAATGGGCCATAGCTTTTACCGTCGATCAGCACCTTCCACTGGCAACGCCAAACACGAGTCCATGCCGCAATCTTTGACTCGTCTGAACAAAGTCCGCGAATAACATAGAACGCAATCATTAGAATGCCGCTCGTCGGCACGATGCGCGAAACCCTTGTTTTACTGTATTCCTGCACTTCAAGGCCTTTGAAGGAAACCTCATCGGCAAACCCGCAGACCTCACCATTTTTGATTACGATGCGCTTTTTGCTCATAACCGACCCCACTAATCCAAAATAATTTTGCGCTTGCCTGGCTGTACTTCGATTGGCTCTTCCTTTTGCACCTTTGGTGCCGGAGCTGATGAGCTGACAACCACCGGTTCTCTTTCTGTGTTTTGTTGCTGGCGCTCACGGAGTTCATCCACTGAGGGAGGCTCATTGCTTGGTCGTTCAGCCCTTTCTGCACGTCGGGCTTCTCTTAACAACTCATCAATTTCGGAGTCGCTCCGGTTATTCATAAAAGCTCTATAGGCAAAGAAAATCAGCACCGGTACTATTGCCACCAAGAAGAAAGGAAATGAGCTTCCGCTATCTTCCACTGGCTTGGTACTGGCCGCGCCTGTATCGAATACGGTACGAATAACCGTTGGCGCGGTCATGATCATAATTGCAGGCATTATCCCCATCACAATTCCTGATGGGCTCTGCCTCATAATTCCACTAGCAACCCCAAACACCAGCATCAATCCCGCTATGACTTTGACGAAAGAGCTATCCATTAGACCGATCATGGAGTCACTTACCTCCTCGAACGGACTTTGAAACGCACTGGTATTGCGGTCAGTGTCTTGTGCAGCATTAATCTGCTTGGGAGGTTCACTCTTTGGTGCAGTCACTATGGATGACGCTGATTGTTGGCTGGCAGCCTTCTGCGTTTCACCATCCTGCTTGACCACCCCCAGATCCTGAGTTTTGACGTGCGTTTGTGCTGGTGGTGCTAACTGGTATTTGACTGCCAGGTTGTTGCCGTGGACTTCAATGGTTTGCAGGGAGATGGGTTTACCTTCCAACTTGGTCAGAGCTTCTTGGAGCGGCAGCTCCTGAGCATCAGTCATACCGCCCATAAAGCCATTAAACCCGTCATCATGAATACGGCATCGCAGCCTTCCCGAATAGCTACGGTATTCACCTGGGCAAACAAAATAGCCGCCCTGAGGGCCATCCAGTTTGCGCCATTTATTGCTTTTGAAGGCCTCCACTTTGGTCACAACTGGCTGACCGTCATGGTAATCAATGACCGTTTTGCTCTCCGGGCCAGTGTCCTCTATCTTCTTGCTGCCTGAGTCATCTGAGAGCATTTGCCCCACCATAACGCCAGTCACAAAGTCACTGGCAAAGGCCGCAGGAGCTGCGACCATGAGACCAACCAGCAAAAGAAGGGGGACGCGCCCTGTCCTTCTCATCACCATTCGTTCTGTTCCGTTTCGTGCTGGGTTTGACCAGCATTGAAGTGGTACTCGGGTTTCAGCTCTTTTTCTTCGACTTCGAGCTCTTCCGGGCGAATACGCTGTTCCAGCGCTTCACAGGTCTTACCCTGAAACCCCGTGAAATCGGCAGCAATCTTGCCGCCCTTGATCTTGATGTTTACCTTTTTCACTTTGTCACCTCGTCGTTAAGTTCAACTAATCTGATTGCCTTGGCGCTATTACCAAACAGCTTCCTCAGCTTCCAGTTCCAAAGTGCCATCGTGATGCTGCTTCACCGTCACGCTGAAACCTTCCTCTTTCAACTGCTGCTCGTAGTGGAAGGCAATGTAGCGATCCTGCACCTTGCTGCTTGCCTGCTGCGTCCAGCGGCCATAAGAGCCGTAGTTTTCCTGGTACTGCTCCCAAACACCGTTTTTTTCCTTGTAGCCAATCCGGTGCTCCTTGTTGTTCTGGTCGATCAGAACAATCGGGTATTTCTCGAAGGTGTAGCCAGCGCCCACGCGGTACAGCTTTTCGTTTTCAACAACAACGCCAACTCCCTCCAGAGCCTTCAACAGCAGCTCTTTGTCTTTGTAGGCGACCTGCACCTTGCCTTTTACGATATGGCTCATCTCATCACTCCTGAGTTGTTTCGGGTGTCATGCCGTGTTCCGACATAACAAAGTTAAGCGCGGCAATGGAATAGTCTTGCCCGAGAGAAACTTCGATCTTTCCTTCTTTCTCCAGCTTTCGGCCAAGCTCGGTAAGGTTTTCCATCATGGGGATGAGCTTGAACAACGAACTCATGTAGGTGATCGATGTGGAAACGTCTCGGGCGAACTGGTCCAGCACCTTACTCTTGTCGATAACCAGAGGCTCTGGTCTATCCACTCCATCTTTTTCTGACTGGAGTTTGCTGCACAGCTTGAGCAGCTCAATCCCCTTCTCAATGTCTTGTTTGTACATAACGGTCAATTCTCCTCTCTGCCGTTTTGATGCTCTCTCCTGGCCGCACCAGCTCGCTCCCTAGCCCACTCAGCTAGAGCATTGATTAAGTCGCTGACTTCTGAGTGGAATATCAATGACACAGCAAGAGCAGTCCAAAAAATCCACTCCATCGCTTAGTCCTCGATGGCAAGTTTGCGTCCAGAGCCATTCTGCTCTTGAACATCGAAGTTATTGGCCGGATAGAAGCCTTGATCCCGCAAACTGCGAATCTGGTTGATGTCTTCCCGGCGAGTTTCACTGGTCGGGGTAATGCGAGTGACCGCATCCACCAGCGCTTCATTGTTGAGCTCTTTGTCCTGAGCGTTCGCCAGATACATCGCGTCAATGACGGCCTGTTCAATCTCTGCCCCGGTGTATCCCTCGGTGGTACGAAGTAGCGTAGGCATATCGAACGCGGCGATGTTGGCCTTCTGCTTGGCGAGGTGGATCTCAAAAATCTTCTGGCGCTCAGCCACACTTGGCAGATCAATGAAGAATGCTCGGTCCCAGCGGCCAGCTCGCATCAATTCAGGAGGCAGCGACTGAACCCGGTTGGCCGTCGCCACAATGAAGATCTTCTTCTTGCGCTCTTGAAGCCAGTAGAGGAAAGAGCCCAGCAGGCGCTTGGATACTTCGTGTTCGCCATCGGCATTACCAAAAAACTTCTCCATCTCGTCAATCAACACAACAACGGGTGCGATCTGCTCAATGGTCTGCAATGCACGATTGAACTGGCGCTCGGTTTCACCGAGATACTTGCTATAGAAACGGCCCATATCCAGGCGAACCAAGGTAGTGCCAAGTACACCGGCAGCGGCTTTTGCCGTCAGCGATTTACCACCACCAGGTACACCGGCCAGAAGGACACCTTTTACCGGAAGGTCTTTGTCCCAACCGGCTTTACGTATCTGGAGGAACTCCTTGAGGTTTTCGAGACCACCGACATTCCCAATATCAATGGCCTCAAGCACATCGAGGCCGACATCACGCAAGATGTGAGCTTTTTCTTTTCGGATCTCGCCCAGGTATTCTTCACCCTTGAATTTCAAGTAAGCGGAGTAGGTGAAGACGTTCTTCATCTGGGTGTGTGACAAGCCCAAGGCGTGGTTTGCGATGACAGCACGTTCGTTGCTCTCGAAGACTCCACCATCTTTCACGTTATCTTCACAGGTCTGGAGCAGTTTCAGGATTTCCTGATTGCTCATAGCCGGGAGATCGATGTGATAAACGAACTCTTCATTGAAGACGTCTTTGCCAGCGATGATGTAGTTGATCCCCTCATTCTCCAGATAGGTCAGTGATGACTTGAGGGCTGGGAGTGTTTCCGGGTTTGCACGTTGGCGGTCGAAAAAGAAAGTGTCGAACACGACAACTCCGTTTTTGGAGGACTTCTTGGACTCGTCCACCATTGCCTTCATCGTGCCTGGATCAGGCAGCTTCTTGAATGGCATTACAATAAAGTGCTTGCCGACTTTCTTTGCAATGTCAGAGAAAACGCTCTCTGCGCGGCCCAGCTCAAAAGTGCTAACGTTGATGACTGGAAAGGACAACTTGATTGGAATCTCAAGTTTGTCCATTTGCTGTGTAATATCGCTCATCGCTTATCCTTTAAATAAATTTCGACTTGTTGATCACCTCACATCATAAGTTCATTTTATGATGCTGTAAATATCACCTTCCAACTCTGTAGCTGTTCACGGCGGACTCAACGCGCTTGACTGACACGTCTATACCATTTGTCACCAGCAACTCATGCACTTGGCAACAGGCCTGTTGTTTCAGGCCAAAGAACTCTTCGTTAACACGGGCATACTCTGCTGCCGAATTGGAGGCGGCTCGTCTTAGATCTGGCATCAGAGATTCAACGCGAGACTCTACTTTGTCCAGAGAGGAACTGGCAGACGACAAGCTGAACAGCGAGAAGACGCTCCCAAAGTCGAAACCATCATTCAAACCGGCAAAGTCCATACCCAGATCGATAAACTCAGTTGCCATTGAGTGGTGCAGTGAGCCCACAATGTCACGATGATCCCCCAGCGCATTTGCGAAGGCTTTCACAGCTCTCTTCGCATCGTCTATTTCACTGCTGGCCGAGGAGTTTGACATCGACGACATGACGGAAATGCCCTTGTTGTCAGTCACAAGGTCGAGAACCTCCATTGTTTGTGCTGATGAAACACTGGAAGAGGCCTCACTGATTTCACGTAAGGCTTTTTGCCCCATGTCCACCAGTCGCTTGTTGCTCTCGTGGAGTCGAGATGCGGCGTCAAGCCTATCTTGAGCTTGGGTGATTCGTTCCAGAATCTGGCTACCGTCAATCGCTTGCTTCACGGCCCGAGAAACCAATCCCTCTTTGAGCTGGTCTCTCCCACGGCGCAAATACCGCAAATCGCTGTTATGGCCTTTTAGTGCTGAACGTATAACGGCGATGTCTCGACGAAACTGCCAGAACGTTATAATTTTTTGCCAGATCCCCAACTGAGCACGCTGTTGGCAAAGAGCTTCGTACTCTGCACCTTTCTCTTCAACCTGGCTGAGAGCTGCGGTAATCCTGTCTTGATATTGCCGGTCGTCAGCCAAGTAACTTTGAATTGCTTGTTCCATCCCGTACCCCAAAAACTTTCACATGTGAAAGTTCATTCTTTCTTTGTTCTGCCAGTACAAAGTATTTTGCCTTAGAACGACCTCACACCCCGCCCCTGCTCACGCCCATTTTGGGCAATTACAGATTCAGCATTTACAGGCTTATAATGTGATGCCGTAATAGACAAATAAAAAACGGCATAGCCGTTTTTACCTTACTTTGCTTTGCTCCGGCCCCCGCATAGTGCATTACCAATGCGTGATGAAAAATCCTTCCATTCTGGACTGTTCCGGTAGTCATCCTGTCCAGTTGCTTGTTCCTGGCTGGTCGATGCGAATTGATTGAGAGCATCCGGGCACGAAGAGCAGACCCCGATACCTTCCACTCTATTCACGCGAAGCCAGTGACACGGTTGACCGTTTTCAACACAAGCGTGATCATCGGTGCATCCGCACCCTATACATTTAGCAGTGAGCATAAGCGCCTCCCCAAGTAAATTAACAACATCATAGTATCATTATGTGATGCTGTAAATATTAAAAAGAAAGCGGCCATAGCCGCCCTTCCGAAGTAATTTTCCTTTAGTGGTTGTCTTGGCCCTGTTTCCAAGCGACGAATGCCTGCACTAGCGGTACGCCATCATCACTCAAGGCATTCCCTTCTATCCATCCGCCTCGTATGACGACAGACTGCCCTGATTCCAAGCCAAAAGGTTCCCACTCAGAAGCCACCGGGGAACCGTCCACCAGCAGGTCGAGATCTTCAATCCATTTATCCCGGCCATCCAGAGTTTTCCAAACTGAGTCATCGACCCAAAAGGCCTTGATTTGTTCTGGTGTGGCATTGGTCCAATCGTTGTCTTTCCCGTCAGCAAGTGAAAGTACAGAGTCAACCGTTTGCTGCCAGTTCGGCCAATCTTCTTCGACAACAACGCAAGTAAGCGAGCTCTTGCCATTTGCTCTGCGGCCATCATCAACCTTCCGGATCAGCCTTTCCAGTGTCGCCAGCTCCTCATCGCAGAGCACGGCCTGTGCATCGCTTATCTTTGCCACGAAGTAACGTGCTTCAAGCATCGACATAATTATTTTCCTCCCCAGGGCACAAGTTTTGTCGAATATCCAAGCATTAGTGGGTGCTTCGGGTCCCCCGAACCAGTCACGCCAAATGCCAATACCGGCTTCCCAGATGCAACGAGCTGCTCTAAAAGCCTGTCCAAATGAACATGCAAAGACTTAGGCAGCTTAGTTCGGCTCCCCCAGCAGGGCACCAAGACATCAGCATCCCGAATAATCCTTTCCAAGTGGATTTCATTTTCAGGCCCGACAGGATCAACCGCCGTAGCCAGCTCTCGAACGTCGGTCGCCCGAAAAGCAAAAGCATTACCGACTATGAATCGCCTCCCTCCGTTGACCTTGGTAAACCCTATCCACTTTCTGACCGTGTGATCGTCCTCGGTGGCCGTGGCCGTAGAGCCGTTTACACCAAAATAACCGAACACAAGGCCTTCGGGTTGCACATCCCTTTCCAGACGGTATCTGTACATGCCGCACTTGCTGATAATTGCACTCAAAGTGTCACCTCTTTTTGAATGAAAAATGCCCTTTCACAGTTGCATTTTTTAATGCTGTGATAGGATAAAAGTGTAAGTTGAAAAGGAGAGATGACCATGAAACATGTACTGAATATCGCGCTGATGGCTGTTGTTATTCTTGGCCTGGCTATGCTTGAGGCCACCAACTGGGGTTACGCAGTGCTGGCTATCCCGGCAGTGATTTGGGCCAAGTCGGTGCTCAACCTTCTGCACAAACTGCCGGTTCTGGCTGCTGCTTTTTGGATTCTGGTTGCTGTTTTCGCGTGGCAAGCGGCACTTGTTGGTATCCTGTTCTATGGCGTACTTGCGACCCCTAAAGCGCCAGCAAACACCAATGGCAAGAAAAGCCGAAAAGCCAATCTGATGGGCACTTACAGCTACGACTTTAAAACCGGCGAATGCTTTAGCTAAGACTGGCTCCACGGTTATTTCTCCTCAGCCTTCCTGATGGGCGCTCTCAGCGCTCTCAGGACAGCTTCTTCAAGAGCTGCGGCCCCTGCCCTATCACGTCGCTTTGTTAATGCCCCATATTGCTTCCTGATGGGTAGCATCAGCTCTTCGAGTTCATTGCGCTTCCTATCGTCGGCTTCAAGTTTCTCGCTTCGCGCCAAGGCTTCGGCTTGCTCGCTTTTTGCTTGCCACTCTATCTTGTCGCCTTGCACTTCCCATGCTTTAACGTAATGAGCATCATCCAGACCTTTTGCTCCGTTGTCCGAAAACGAGGCCCCTGAGTAAATGCCACCGACAACCCAGCGCCTTTTGCTTTTTCCCTTTGAGAAATACATCTCACGGCCTAAAACACCATCGCGCAAAGTGGCTACCGAGATAAATAGCCCAGCGTCCCCTTTCCTAAAGCCGCAGAACACAAACTCAAGCGGTTCGTATAAATCACTCATGCTGATCACTCCGAAGAACAGACAAGACCTTCTCAGCTCGCTCCTGGAGGTCTATGAGTTCGGCAGCATCATTACCGCTCAATGACATGTCCCCGCCATAGAGGCGATACTCAACGCTGTCCATCGCCTGGCGAAGCAATCCTAGAAGAGCATTCACGTTTGCCGGTGTTGATAGGGCGACGGCTTCACCTTTCAGCTCACGTCCATTAAATTCCGACCACTCGGCTATGCCTGTCAGTTCGCAACAATTTGAGCAGGACATACTGGCAACATTCTGGGGATCGTCTGGACAGTGTTCATTGATGACAAAGTTCATCTCGTCACTGCCGCACTTTCCACAAATGATGTGTACTTTTTTGCCCATGCTGCTGCCCTTAGTGGAGAGTCTGCTCTTCCACAACAATCATCCCGTCAACCAAGCTGATTGTGGCGGGACCGCAGTTACCCAGCACCTCAGCTTTGACTCCGTTGTTCAACGCGACATAAAGCCGTCTCGCCCCGTTGGTGACGCGGATGCCTTTCTGGTCGAGTTGTTCAAGCATTTCTTCGTAGGTAATTTTTTCGTCCATCAGTTCTCCTCAGCAAGGATCTCGTCGATGAGGTTCTTTGCTATCAATCTGGCATCCAAAGGGACAGCCAGGCTGTCAATTCTGCCTCTTTCATGGGCAACAATGAGTTGCGCCTTCCAAGCTATCCCGGAAAGAGAAGCATCAGGTTCTTTACCTGAGCTTCTCATACATCTTGCGTTTCGGTACGCCGCCAGCCACTCAGGTCTGGTTGAGTTATAACGCCCAAGGCCAGCTTTTCGTTGGAAGCACATTCATCGCGCACCTTTACAGATTCATTTTATGATACTGTAAACAATAAAAAGACACCTTGCAAGACTTTCACATGTGAAAGTTTTCTGGTTTACATCTGCTCGCTTGGATCAAACCCCAAAGCCTTGCACACGTCATCCAGGTCATCGAGCGTGAAGAATCCCAGCGTCAGTTCCCCGGAGCGCTTCGCGGGGTTATAGCGAACTTTGATAGGCCTACCCGTAGCATCGCTCATCAGGGTCTCCAGGCGCTTAATGTCTGCATCCCTGTCCACTTCTTTGCCCTTCGCTATCGCCTCAAATTTATGAACCGGTGTCCTGGTATGCAGGAGATCCCTCAGGAGCTTTTCTCTCTTGCTGAAAGGTAACTTAGCCACGGCCCTCACATGCCCCAGGGTGATCTTGCGTGGATTTCTGAGCCAGAGTGTTAGCTCTTCCTCCGATAGCGTACCGGCGCGTTTCAGGTGTGTAACCGTATAGACCTTCTCAATACCCAGATCCTCTCTGATCTGACTGTTTGAACGCCCCTCTCCGCTTAGGAACGCGACCACATAGGCCTTTTCTGCATCAGTCATGCCTGGATGCTGGTGGTAGTAGTCAATGGCTTCTCTTGCATCGAGCAGTAGGGGTAGGTTGTTCATTCAGGACACCTTTTAGTCACATGACTATATCGAGGCTTATTCTACCCCCTATTTTAGTCACATGACTACTTACTGACATTTCGGCCCCCATCGCCGCCGATTTTTCTTGATTATAGGTTTGAATCTATATAGGATTGCACCTATATTAAGTAAGGAGAAATCATGTGGGTCATCGAGACAACCGACACCTTTGATGAGTGGTTCGATGCTCTGGATGATACCGATAGAGCAAACGTGCTGGCTTCGATGATGGTGCTGCGAGATAGAGGCCCCATGCTGTCGAGGCCATACGCGGATACTGTTAACGGTTCATCCTACAGCAACATGAAAGAGCTTCGGGTCCAAAGCAAAGGAGATCCTATCAGAGCGTTCTTTGCGTTCGATCCAAAGCGTAAGGGGATTCTTCTCTGCGCCGGTAACAAGACCGGGGACGAGAAAAGGTTTTATGAAGTAATGATCCCAATTGCAGACCGTGAGTTTGCGGCGCACTTGGATAAATTGAAGAAGGAGTGACGTTATGGCAAGAACTCTTGACCAAATGCTGGCAACAGAAAAGCCTGAGGTTGTTGCCAAAGCACAGAAAGCGGCCACTGAGATGTTACTGAACATCCACTTGGCAGAGCTTCGTGATCGCATGAACCTTACCCAGGGGGAAATTGCTGCATCTCTGGGTGTGAGACAGCCGACAGTCTCCGAGATGGAAAAACCTGGACGAGATCTCAAGCTGTCGTCCATTAAGCGGTACGTTGAGGCCTCCGGTGGCAAGCTACGCCTCGATGTTGAACTTCCGGACGGCACCCACTACGGCTTTGCCGTTTAACTCGATACGCCCCGTTATGGGGCGTATTACTTCTCTTGCTCTTCTTCCAGCCGTTTTCGGTATATCTCTCCTGCACGTTCCCTGCCATCGTCGGTCAGCCTAAAGGCCAGCTTTAGAGAAGCATTCCGGTACTTGTTCAACAGGCCGTTCTCCACCAGCGTGTGGCATGACGTTCGGAAGTTCGTTCCATGAATACCGCTCTGGCGAGCTGAATTGATCATCTCCAGTATTTTTACACCTGGTACAGGCTCGGCTTTTCCACCGGCTTCAATTGCGTATAGAATGAACAAAACGTCTTTTTGAGTTGACGACAATCTCATCCCTTCCCCTTATTCATGTCTGATATGAATAAGGCTCCCACGAAGGAGCCTTATGTAAACCTTATTCATGTGTCACATGATTAAGATCTAGTTCACGGAGTCTTTCAACCCCTTACCAGCTTTGAACCCAGGAATGTTGGCCGCCGCGATCTGGATGTTCTCTCCAGTCTGGGGATTCCGCCCGGTTCGCGCTGCGCGTTCCTTAACGTGGAAAGTACCAAACCCAGTGAGCGCTACTGTCCCACCCGCTTTAAGCTCCTCTGTCACTGAGTTGATCAGCGCATTTACCGCAGCTTCGGCCTTTGCTTTGCTAATGTCAGCGTCTTCGGCCACTTTCATAATCAGTTCACTTTTGTTCATCGTTATTCCTGTTTGTTTTCTTGGTTACTGTTTACACCTGCATACTCTGGGGTGTGGTTAGTGCTTTCTTCGCCACTCCCAAGGGGGAGTTCTCTCCGATTCCGGTAATGCCCAGAGACCTCGCTTATCGGCTTTGGCTTCGGCCTCCAGCTTGAACAGCTCCGGTGTTTTGGCGTACTGCCGGTACACCCACGCACTCCCAGAACGGACCATTTCGGCATTGACCCATTTGCCATCGACATAAAGGTTGGCGACCAGACGGCCATAACGGTCTTTGTCGATTTGCTCGACTTTAATCATTCGACCAAACACCAGATCGGACAACGCCTGTTTCGCCTTTGAGCCGTAGGGTTGTTTCTTCTCTGGGGTGTCGATTTCCGCCAGCCTTACCCGGTACTGGATTTTGCCGCTCCGGCAATCTTTCCCGGAGTCACAGCTTTGTTCAGTCAGGACCTTGACCGTATCACCGTCAGACACCCCCACAACCTTCGCAGTAAAGGTTTCTGCCCATACCTGAGGGGCCACCACCAGCATGGCTACCAGGAACGCTGAAACCCCCGTATTTTTCACAAAACCTAACCTCATAATCACTCCATCCAAATTACTTTTTTTTCCCAGCCGGTAGAGCCTTGGCCCAACAGAGCCTTGTTTCATCCACCTTGCTGTCTACGATTCGACAGGCATCCCAGTTAAGAGATGACCAGTGAGCAATGGCAGAGGCCAACCAGTACCACGGTGCCGTAAACACCGGCTGGCCCCCTTCCTTCGTTTTAAATACCTGGTATCGCATGTTGATCCTCCTGTTTGGGTGAGGCTTAGGCCTCGTAATAGAAATTTTTTGTGTCCGGATAGGGTTTAAAGCAATGAGCCGTGGCTCTCCCCAGGGAAAGCACTGAAGCCTCAGCTTCCGGCGCTTCCTCAGTGTCTTCACGAAATTCCCCGCCAAGTTGCTTCACCCATTCGGCAGCGAGCTGCACACCTTCATCAAAGGGAACTTTGTTCTTTTGAAGCACATCCAGATAGGAAAGCAGCAAGCAGTGAGGCGTAATGACGGCGGTGTTCCAATCGGTTGCGAGCCGTGTTTCGTCCATATCTGCATACCAGGCATCAACCTGATGTTTCAATCCGATCTCGGCCATCATGCCGTGCTTACCGGCGACCTTTCTGCCTTCCTCTACCACATCAACCGGGGCGTCCCAGTAGAGGACTCCCCCGTCCGCTTCTTGGGTCGCACAGGTTGCACCTTGCGGCCAATGCCTCCGTTCCATAACGAGCTCGCAGAGCGTTTGGTTGCCTACAGGAGCCTTGTAGTCCTCATCGAGATTCACCACGATGGTTTCCGGCTCCTGTTCAACCGGTGGCAGGTATCTGGCGACCAGAGGCATTGTCAAAATCACAGCCCCATCCATGTGAAAGGATGTTGGAGCCTTCACTATTCGGTCCATTACCCAGCACCAAGCATGAAGCAACCGATCCTCTACCTTGTCGTCAGCCTCAATCTCTTGAACGAACTGGTTGAAACGAACCTGACTATCCAGAAACAGGCCTGTGCTCTGACACTTATCGCTGATCGTATGAATGAGCTCCGCCTGCTCCAGAAGCATTTCTCGGGTGACTTCCTCCACATCACCAAATGCGTCAAACAACTTTGTCATGTAGTCACGAATTTGCATGTTCTTCCCCCTCGGCATCGAATTGCTTTGCAAGCTCAGGATCACCGGCCCAGCGAAGGGCGTCTCCCATATGCGTGAAAGCGCGTTTATTGTTATCCTGCTTATTCACCCTGACCGGCGTCTTTTGGTCACGAGGCTGTAGTAGCCAGTACCCGGCCTCTTCCCTGATTAGTTCTGCGGCCACCAGAAAGCCGTTCTTCGTTGCAATGATCATCATCAGCTCCCGTGGTTAAGCCAGTAGGCATAGATAGTGATGGCAAGGCCTCCCGCGAGCACAATGACTGCGGCGGTACGCTGGACCCACTTCGATGCACCAAACCGCGCCAGGTGTCTCCCCAGGAACTGGAAAGGTGCTGTCTTTCCGATAGCGCGAATCACCCAGGAGATTGCCAACAGAAGGATGGCTGTGGCCGGGTATATACCAACCCCTAAGAGATTCATCTCTCCGACCGCGAGCTGATAGATGAATGCCAACAGCATGGCTACCGCAGTCAATACAGCTACAACCTTGGTCCCGTTTCGCCAGTCCCACGCTCGACGTGCGTCACTGGTAAAACTCACCATCGAGACAAGGAACGGCATAAATGGCAGGTTCATGCTGGTGGGTTTATCCATGAATGCGTCAAGACCCACAAACATGGCCGTCATCACCACATAGAACAACAGGGCGGGGACAAGCATGTCGCGTAAAGACCGAACCTGGTTGGCGTTCGCGTTTTGAGTATTCGTCGTCATTGTGTTTGCCCCTTCAACATTCCCCATAGCTGACGGTGAAGATCAGCGATTACCTTGTACGTCCCCTTCACTGCTGGTTGCTCAAGGGTCTTGAGCATCCACAAAGCAATAAACAGGCTGGAAAGCAGTGCCACCACCAACTGGATGTTGTGGCTACTCAAATAGACGGCATAGCCGTTTAGGCAGGCACTCAATAGCAACCAGACCCTGGCCGTCATCAGCCCCCAGCGGTGATAGGTCACGAGCAGGTAGGCTGTTACGACAGAACAGAGTGTCATGGCACCAGAAGTGGCTAGGTAAACGACCCATGTACTGGCCTCGCCAGTGACGTAAGTGCCACCAACGGAGAAGGACAAGCCAAAGATCCAAATTGCTGCATTCCGGAGTAGGGCATCAACAATGATGTAACTAGCAGCGAGATTGATAATTCCGCGTTTTAGCATTACCCCCTCCCGTTATTCTGATACCTGCCCAGCTCAGCCCTGAGCCTATTAATTTCTTCCGTGGCTTCGGCCAACTGCTCCCGATACTTCTTGAACTGCTGATATGAATGCCAGGACTGTCCTTTCGATACTGACTTCGTGATGGCGGCGACCTCATCCGGCGTCAACCGGGTGAGCTGCTCTTCCGGATAGATCAGGATGGTGTTGCTGTCCCAGTCAAAGCCTGCGTGAATAGCTTTCACCCCCACTGTAGGGGTTCCACCAATCCCACCTGGCTGGTGGATGACAAGCCTCAAAGGCGCTGAGGCCTTGTGTGGATGAAGGCTATCGAGAGCCTCTTTTGCTTCTTGTAACTCCATAGATTCACCTCATAGTGAAATCAGGCCCCGGAGAGCCTGACTTTCACATGTGAAAGTTAATTTGCCTTCTGCTGTCTGGCAGAAACCCTCAAGGCCAGCGCCTTTTGCATGTCGGGCTGCTGGAAACGCACCTTGGTCCGATCAGGCCAACTGTCCATTTCATTGCACCGCAGGGTGTCTATGGCCGCATCACGGTAAACCTGATAGAAGTCGGTTCCACCTATGGAGTTAATTGCCATCATGGCGGCAAACATCGGGTTACTGTTCATGACGCTTGTAAGAGTCTCGGGGGTCATTGGGGTGTCGCATGACTTGTTGAGGGCAACCAGCAGGTCATTACCAACCAGGGCACAGGCAGCGCATACCTGTTTGGTATCATCCAAGGCCTTCGCGTATTCGTTGTTTGGCTGAGGGACGCTTGAGCAAGCCGACAGGACAAGCAGCCCCGCCAGAAGGCATCCCAATTTAGTTGTAATCTTGATCATCAGTTCTCACTCCACTTTCACATGTGAAAGTTTTTATTGGTTCGCGGAGTCGTCTTGTTGCGACTCAATCATCATTTTTCGCATCACGGCCATGATGGCTTGCGCCGGTTGAGCGCCGCCGAGAAGCTGGCTCTTGCCGGTATGGTTGTCCACTACAAAAGTGGCTGGTGTCCCGTTGACGCCATAGCTCTTGGCTTTCTGGATGTCAGCTTCAACCTTGTCTTCGTACTTTCCTGAGCCGAGGCACTCCCGGAACGCATCCAGATCAGCACCAACACCAGTGACAACAGAGGCCAGGTCAGCAACACCGCCACCATTCCCCTGGGTATGGTGGAAAATGTCGTTAACGAAGACCCAGAAGCCACGGTTGCCCTTCTGCTCAGCAATACATTCAGCGGCCAGAGCTTCCTTGTGAGCTGCCGGGTTATGGAAATCGAGAGGCATGTGCTTCCACTGCCAATTCACATTGCCTTTGCTGGCATCCACAATTTGTTTGGGTGTGTCGTGGAATCGCTTGCAGAATGGGCACTCCATATCGGAGAACTCCACCAGCGTGAACCGAGCACCAAGGTCCCCGTAGATGTGTTTGCCTTCTTCGACCTTCTCAGGTGCTGCCTCGAACTGGGCATACTTCTGATCGATGTCGGCTTGTTGTTTCTGCGCGACAAACTTGTTGATGCTTTCGGCCACAGCAGCTTCAAACTCTGCCTTGCTTTTGAAGGTGACGCCTTCGGCATCCTTCACCTGGTTGACCGTAGACTTCACGTTGGCGATCTCTTGCGCCAGATCCTTCTCTTTCACGAACTGGTAGATCCCGAACCCGGTTCCTACGAGCCCCAAAAGAATGGCGGCAACAACCCCGAGACGTAGTGATTTGGTACTTTGTTCTGTCATATCAAACTGCTCCTATCAGTAAACTTTCACAGCGCTGAGTTCTTGCACGAAGGAACTGGCTTCGAGCTTCGCTCGTTGGGTCAGTCGCCGGATGATGTCTTCGGTTGGTGTGTAGTCCACCAAGTTGCTCTGGTGGATGACGTCTCGCGCCACGGAGTTCAAACTACCCAGGCCATCAATCAGCCCAATGTCTTTGGCCTGCTCCCCGTTCCAGAGCAATCCAGAAAACACCTCTGGGTCGTCTTTCAGTCGATCACCCCGCCCAGCCTTCACTCGTTCGATGAACTGCTGGTGGGTTTTCGATAGAACGCCCTCCCAGAATTTCTTCATGTCAGAGGTAAGAGGGGAGAATGGGTCGAGAAGCGCTTTGTGCTCTCCGGAAGTGATAGCCCGGCGCTCGATGCCGAGCTTGTCCATCAAGCCGGTGAATCCAAACCCCGAGCTGATGACGCCGATAGAACCGACAAGGCTGGCGCGGTCAGCATAGATTTCATCCGCAGCAGAGGCGATGTAGTAACCGCCAGAGGCACCGATGTCATCAATGATGGCGTAGACCTTTTTCTCCGGATGAAGGGCTCGCTGCGCCTTCACTTCGTCATAAATCCGTCCTGCTTGAACCGGGCTACCGCCAGGGCTGTTTATGCGAAGCACGATAGCTTGTGAGTTCGGGTTGTCGAATGCAGCTTGGATGGACGGGATAAGGTGATCAGCATCGGCCAGAGTGCCAGCAGCAATTTCACCACGGATGTTGATATACGCGGTGTGAGGGGCTCCTGCCTTGGCGCTTTGCCACGGCATCCCACCCGGATTAGATGCCAAAATGATGAAGCCGATCATGAGAAGCACGAAACCAGATGCGCGAAGCACACGCAACATGGTCCGCCAGCGCCGGTCTTTCACCTGCTCTTTATGCAGGGTGAACATGTACTTCTCAATGAGTTCTTTCTCCCAGGGGATCTCTTTGTTTTCTGCCATTAGTTTTTCCTTTTGCATGTTTCGATTATCAGTCCCCAGAACTCTTCATCAGCGCTATCAGCCCGGTCTTTGACTTTCTGGTAAACAAGGTTGGTGTTGAGCTGATGCTCACGACAGAACTGAGCAATGTTGCTGTAGGTCCTGTCCAGATAGGTGAAGGGTTTCCCTTTACCTTTTTTCTTGGCGAGGATGAGCTTCCACTCATCATTGGAGAGTTTGTCTGCGGCCTTCCCGGTGTCCGCAATGCGCCTACGCACCGTTACCGGATCAAGTCCATGTGCTCTGGCTATGCTGGCAACGCAGTTGAACTTCCGACCGTCAATCATGACAGTAGGCAAATCACCAGCGGCAGCCTCCTTGAATCGGAAACCTCTGTAACCTGGTTTGAAGATCCCAGGAGCAAGTTGCTCACGGAACTCGATTGCTTGTTCTGACCTGACAAACTTGCTGTCGATTTTGCCGAGCATGTACTTAGCCCGAGCGATTACCTGGTAAAGCGTCTTCTCCAGGAGCATGGCGTCAGCAGCTCGACTCGGAAGACCTATGTCGTCTTCTTGCTCGATACCCAACATTTCTGCATGGCTGGAGCCTTCTGCATGTCGGAAACAGCCGTCGTACTCAAAAAGAAAGGAGGCCAAACCTCCTCTCAGCTTTGCTTTGAACCGGGTGTTGGCCGCGTTCTCTGGCGCTGGTGCCAGCTCGGACACTTCAAGCCCTAAATTTGCGGCCAACTTCCGCAGGTCTTCCTCTCCAATTCGGCATCCAGGCTGCATAACCTGCGCCAGAGCAGATTCATCAGCACATCCGCGTTCTTTCAGCTCAGCCAAGAGGTAGGGAACTCGTACTACCCCCATAAGCTCAAGCTCCCTGAATCGCGTGGACCACCAGCTCACAGAGTTTCCCGTACACAGGAGCAAGGCAGAGTGAAGCCATCACCATGCCAAAGGCTTTCGATGGAGCCTCTTTGGCGAACTTGGTCAACCACGGCATCATGCCGCACAGAGCAGCAACCATAGCGCCAGCCACCCCCAGGGAAGGGAATGCCATCACTTGGGCCAGAATGAAGAAACACTGGGCGTATGCCGCATGGGTCATCGCCTTCTTATCTGCTGCCGTGAACTCCACGGCATCTACGCTTTTGACTTTTTCCATCACATTGTCCTCATGCAACATCAGGTTTTCCGAAAAATTTCTCATACACTTCGAGGTCGAAGGCCAGCATGGTCTTTGCCGCCTTTTCACTAAGCTGGTGGAGGCTAAGCATCTGAACCTTGTCAGTGCCGGTCACTTGCAGATCCACCGCGAACCACGTCCCACCTTTGGTCACGGCCAGAACTTGCACCGCCCAGGGCTTATCCAGTCGTTCGGGCGGAGTGATCATGTTCGACACTTTGGCGACCGTCGCGGTTGAACCTACCCAGTGCTTGTCGAACGCAATGACGTTCAACGCTTCAAACGCATCCTTCGCAGCTTTAAACCGGCTCCGGACAGCATCTTGTTGCTTCCAAGCCATGAACTGGAGAAGGGTCATTCCACCAGCCATAAGGGTGAGAAAACTCAAGCCATTGGCGGCAGCTACGACCGTCGCTACCAAGGACCCCAACATGACGAAGCGGTTATGTTTAAGCTGGGCCACTATTCACCTCCTATACCAACCAGCGTACAGGACTTTTCAAAAATGCAACCCCGCCTAGCTGCCCAATTCGGGCAACCCTGATTCAATCCAGAACTTTCACATGTGAAACTTTCCGCCACAGGAACAGGAGGTTTTTACCTGACCAGAACGGATGGATTGATAGCGGTGCCACAGCTTGACCACTTCTTTTTCGCTGAGAAGGTTTGTCTTGATGTAACGGACTCTATCCCCGTCCGCTGTCTCAACAACGGTTCGGACATAGCCGTACTTGGCAACGGGTGCCTTGTACTTGTGTGACAGAATTACCCGGTAAACCGAGAGCTGGATAATGTCCGACTCATAGATGTGGTTTACCTGGCGCAGCTTGGTGTCCAAGGGAATGAGAACCCCATTCTTGGTTTGGTACACCTGATCAACCCTGCCGTGCATGGGCACCGGCTGTGTGGTTGATATGTCCTGTTCGGACAAAAACAGAGTGGCCGAGCGCAGCTCATAAGGCATGTTCTCTGATTTCCACCACGCCCAGGTGTCTCCAATGCCGCGTTTGCGCCATTGGTCCACTTTCGCAATGACGAAAGGGGCGATGATCAGGACGAATATCCAGAGAACTGGCTTCATGACTACCTCCGGCCCCTAAACCACTCTGGATGATTGGATACATCCATGCTCTTAACCTGTGATGAGAAGACCAGTAGCTCTTGGGTCGTCAGGACGGTCTCAGGAGCCCGAGCGATGAAAGGTCTCAGCAATTCAGAACCCGCATAGATATTGATGACCATATGCAATCGCTCTGTTGCTCCAGAAACTCTCCGCCAGCTCCGGTAGGTTTCTGTTGATTTGGCATAGCCAACCAAGGCAGGAGCCAGCGTGTCGGACTCCTTCGTATTCAACTTCCCTTTTGCTGCCTTCGATACGAACTCAGCGATCACCGAAGCCAGCATGTCGGAGGTAAGGTGAAGCGGCAGCTTTATCGTGTCGAAGTCAGCCTGCTTGATGGTGAACAGGCGGATGTGATCGTTGCGGTAGTCACGCACATAGATGACATGACTCTCAAATGGGTTGGAGTGGTTAAAGGCATCCATACCCCAGCCTGCGGCCTCAAGATGTGCGTTTGATACTGACTTGTCGTAATCAAATTCCACGCTATTACTCTCCGTCTTGTCGTTCAGGAACTTTCACATGTGAAAGTTTTCCGTCGGTCATGATGTCCAGGACGGCTTTGCCCAGTCTCATCCCTTTATGGTTTTGAACCGGGTCTCCCTTGTAGAAAAGTCCTGGCTCGTTATCGGGATGGAATACCCCGTGAGGAATGTTGTCGTGATCGCCCAGCCACATGCGTAGCCTCAGATCCACCAGCCACCCATCATCCAGGACAACCCAGAAATGCGGTGTCACGATGTCCTTGGTCTGTTCGTTTCGCACAAAGCCATACATGCAGTCATGAGGTACACCCGCTTCATTGAGTAGGTGGCTTACTGCCCATGTCATACCGTCACATTCCATCTGGCAGTCATCCAAGGTCATAAGGACGGCTTCCAGTTCCCGGTGCCACTCCGTCATTTGCTTGGCCGCAGGTTTTACCACCAGCTCGTTTTTGTTTTCTGCCAAGATGATGTCTTCCTCGTCAATATTGCATTCGTCTATCGCTTCCGAACGGATGGATACCGCTTCATCCCAGTCATCGCTCGATCCGAAAATGCTCCAACCCTCAAGACCGTAATTCACCCATACGATGAACCGCTTTATCGTTTTCATGTGCGGCCCCCTTTAACCGTGCAACGTTCCCACATACTCACCCCTTCAAACCGTAACCCCACCAAAAAGCCACTTCTTGATGATTTCCAATCAGCAGCGGCAGGTTGCCCCTGAACTAACCTCACCGAAAAACCACCTTTAGATTGCTTTCTGGTGCTTATCAAGTTCTCCTGAGTGATTAGTCGTTCTGAAAACTTTACTTTTCACAGTATCATTTTATAATACTGTAAATCATAAAAACAACCCAGTAAAGAAAAAAGAGCGACTTATGTTGAGACGAGAAAACCAAGGAGATTTGTTCGATGACCAGGTGGTGTTGCCATCACTGGAGTCGGTTCTTACCGGCATATCTTCCAGTCAGCGTTGTGACGATAGAACAACGTACTTCTCCGCTCCGGATGTGGACCTGAGTTTGTACGATCACATCATTGTTTGCCTGTCTGGAGGCAAAGACTCGATTGCTGCGTACTTGCGGCTGGTGGACATGGGTGTTGATAAGTCAAAGGTGGAGTTCTGGCACCATGATGTTGATGGTCAGGAAGGCAGTTCGTTGATGGATTGGGCCTTCATGCGTGATTACTGTCGTCAGCTCGGGGAAGAACTGGGTATCCCAATGTACTTCTCGTGGCTTGAGGGCGGCTTTGAGGGCAAAATGCTCAAAGACAATGCCTATAGCCACCCCCATCGTGTAGAGACGCCTGAGGGGCTTCTGGTGCTGCCTAGAGACCATAAGCGCTCTAAGCCTGGTACGCGCCTTCGTTTCCCTCAGCAATCGCCATCACTCCAAACAAGGTGGTGCTCATCAGCCTTGAAGATCGATGTTGGCCGCAGAGCTCTTAATAACCAGGAGCGCTTCAAGGGGAAGAAGATCCTTTTCATCACTGGTGAGCGCCGGGAGGAAAGTGCAAACAGATCCAAGTACAACCAGCTTGAGGCTCATGCCTGTGACAGAAGATATGGGAAGACTGCACGGTTAGTTGATGCCTGGAGGCCCGTTCTTCATTGGACTGAGGAGGAGGTATGGGAAGTAATCGAGCGTCACCGCATCCTGGCCCCAGTCCCTTATCGCCTTGGCTGGAGCCGGTCGTCGTGTATGACCTGCATCTACAACTCACAGCGTATCTGGTCCACGATCCGTCACTACTGGCCTGAACGAGCTGGGAAAATTGCTCAGTATGAACAAACCTTTGGTGTGACGGTATCAAGAAAAAAAATCGACGTAATAGATTTAGGTTCTGCTGTTGCGCCGATACAGATTAGTGATGTTGAGGCATTGGAGCAGGTATCCAGAGAAGATTACACGCTCCCGATTTTTGTGCCGGAGGGGCAGAAGTGGGTTCTCCCTGGTGGCGCATTTGGCCGAGAGGCCTGTGGTTCTGATTGATTTGTGCAGAGGTGGCAATGTTGGATTTTGTTTTTTTGGTGTTTTTGGGGTTGGGCATATCTACGGTGCTGGTGCGTCGGTCTTCCCGTAAGGGGATGGATCTTGAGCTGACATGGCTCCAGTCGTTGAAGGTCGTGCTGGTTCGTGGAGCTGTTGCATTGGGCCTGGGTTTTGGCATTGGCAGGCTTGTATTGATGGGGATGCAGTATGGTTTCCTGAGTGAGTCTGTCCTGAGGGAACATGCACTTGTCTCCGTAGCGGTGGTTCTGATCTGTGGGCTTGGTTCGTTCGTTGCGTTTCAGTGGATCATCGGGAGGATCTCTGGAAGATCGATCAGCGTCGTTTCTGTGATCAAAGCTGTGATGTACGAGTCTGGTTACTTTGTGCTGTCGATGCTTATCTTGTTGGTGATACTCGTCCTGTTCGGCCTTGCATACGAGACTTTTTTCTAAAAAAACAGTGTTGATTATTTTTTGTTCAGTGATCAAAAGGATAAATATAAAGATCTTTAGATCTTTGTATAAAGGATTAAAAACGGTTAAAGACAGGTTAGGCGTTCTAAATCACCACTCAACACATTGATATTACTGGTGTTTTCATATTTATTCCGTGCAACAAACCCATAGGTTGCCGTGCAGCGTTCCCATAGGTTGCCGTGCAACGTCCCCACATACCCTTGGATCTTATCCACTGTTATCCACACGGAACCCCTCTTTTTTCCACAAAATCCTTACAAAACAGAGCTTTCGTGCAGCGTTCCCACATATCAGATCTGGTGTTCGTGCAGTATTCCCACATGTCTAAGGTCATACGTGCAGTCGCCCCATATACAATTTTCTGAACGTGCAACGTACCCACATGTCAATTTTGGTCGTTTTTTGCACCGTGCAGCGTACCCACATATGATCGTGCAGCGTTCCCATATACCAAAACCCCGTTTATGCACAGGAAATGTGGATAACTTTTGGCCTCTTTTTGTGTGCGCGTGATCACTTTATGGACTATTAGAGTCATTTTGACTGCTTTTTTAGGTTTGTCCTGATCTGTCAATCTTTGTTCTGCTTCGTCAATCGTGCAGAGTTCCCATATATCGAGAGGTTCAGGACCTGCTTTCGTGCAACGTACCCACATATCAAATCTCATAACGTGCAGGTCCCCCACATCCTCACCCTTTAACTATCAATACCTTACGGGAACCACTCTACGGGAACCACTGGAGCAGCATGGCACTTATCCTTCGTCGTGGCTTACGCTTGCACGATACTGAGACTCAGCTTGCGACTACCGTGCAGCGATCCCATATATAGAGCCCCAGCCCACGCTGCATCTGGGGTCACGTTCGCTCTATCCGTGCAGCTCCCCCATATGCGGAGGCATTCCGTTTCCGGTCCTGCCTGGTGGGCGTACCTTGTGCGCTTTCTTCTGGCATAAAAAAAGGCGCTGACGCGCCTATCTTTCTTTTCCCTGGGGGGTGGGAGATTCTGGTGGCTATCTCCCCTTACGTTGGGGTTCATCAATGATGTCGTGGTCGATCATGCCGTGCTTGATGGCCCGTAGCTCTGTCTGCTGCTTACGCTTGTTGGACGCCATCACCTGCTTCACGAAGTTCTCATGAGGCCTTATGACGTACCGCACGTCGATGACTCTGCGGCCATCCTTGATCTGGTTCGCGTCGTAGTCGCTTATGACCTCTTGTTTGATGAGGGCCTCCAGAGCGAGCTTCATGGCTCTGACGTTCTCCGGCATCCGTGGGCTCAATTCACGAGGGCTCTGGGTCAGGAAGCTGATAAGCGATGGCGTGTACGGCGAATCTGGTGATGCTTGAGTCCAGTAGTGGCTCATTCGCTTGTAGATGTACCGTGCAAGAGGGGAGCGGATTTGCATTCCGATTTTGTAGTTGTACTGACGAAACGACAGATTCATGATCGATTCGTTTACCAGCGGGTTGAACTGCACATAGCACCTGGCGTTCCCGCCTTTCTTGCGAAACTCACCTCTGGTGGTCAGTCCCACCATCGGGAAGAAGCTGGAGCTGATGAAGGCTTCACCGTCATCACTGATACATTCGAGTGTTGCGCCACGACAAACCTGGATTGCTTCCTTGATTTCGTTCAGGTTGTACCCGTGACCCATCTTCGAGAGCTCTTTCTGGAGTTCGTACAGAGTGAACATGACTCCAGCCTTGCCCTCGATGATATGGCCTTTCCCGTTCACTGCGAGCTTGCGTAGAGCATCCTCAAGGATTTCCTCTCGCTGTCCCGCGTAGATCAGCACGGTTCTTCCGTCATCCTTCTCGATGATGGCTGGCTTCACCTTCACCGTGAAATGCTGGCCTCTGATGGTGCATTGTCGTGTCACTACAGCGTTGGATAAATCTTCATGCTCACGCTTTTGGTCCCAAATGTACTTCGGCAGCGCATCGTAGATCTCGATGGTGTTGGAGTAGTCGTCTTTCTTGGCCGGAGATTCAATGATCTCAAACAGGCTCATTTGCGGTGAGTCTTTGATTACGTCGAGTTTCTCCAGGTCTTTGTCTTTGGTTCTCTTGCTCATGATTGTTCCGTCGATACTTTCTAGCTGGTGGTCCATGCCGCCAGCATTGTCAATGCTCCCGCTGCTACCGTCGCTGAAAACACTAGCTGGTAGATGCGACGCTTAGCCCCCGCAGTGCCGCTCATAAAACGCAGGGCTGCCGCTTCATATCGGAAATGAGCGAACTCACCCCGAAGGGTGCTATCTGTCCCCTGTGGCGATTGTGGGCGCTTTGACAGGGCAGGGCGAGGATGGCTGGCGACTTTCTTGATCATCGCTTCACATTTCCCCAGTTTCGCCAATTCAGTGGCCGCTACAGATGCTGTCATGTTGTCACACCTCGTCGCTATGTGTCTTGTTTAGCTGGCGCTCGTACTCGTTTAGCGCCCGGCGAATTTTTGCTAAGGCAGTGGCGCGTTGTCTTAACACGGCATACCTGGTTTCAACTTGCTGGATCAACTCTTGTGCCCAGACAGGCTCTTTCTTGAAGTGCGACATGCTGTAGGCATGACCGCGACCCTTCTTGATATGTGTCGATAGAACCCTTTTCTTTTGTCCGGGAACTTGTTCGACAAATCTGTTGCGATACCACTCTGCAACGAGTGATACGCCTAGAATGCGAACCCGTGTACCGACACGCCCTTGTTCGTCCTCTGACGCTTCTTCACGCGCTGATTTGTGCGCGTTCCAGTACATGTCCGCTTCCTGCTGCGCCTCGACAGCAAGAACCGCTAAGGCGTGATCCAGTTTGCTCCGTACCTCTGCAACAAACTCTCGTCCCTCTGCCTCTAGCAGATCCTCTGTTATCTCGGATCGTTCTTCTTCGAGCTTCGGATCTAGCAGATCTAGCCATCGCTCTGTTGGTAGACTCACCTCAATACCCTCCCAATTCCTATCCAATTCCTATCCACATAACTATCTATCTGGAATTTAAAGCTGATTATTCCAATACTGGAATCTAGTTCTGTCACTAGGCTAACCCATCTTTGGAATTTGTCAAATTTCCCTCTATCTATCTGGAATCTTGATGCTCTTATTCTTTCACAGCCTCTTTACATATGAATCTATATTTAAAGATTCCAGATATATTGGATATGGCATCAAAGATTCCAAATGCCTCTTTACCACCGTCTCTCGATGCTGGAGGGCAAGCGGTTCTCGATGCGAGGGTAAGGTCTGTTTATCTGAGCCTATCCGTGCAGCGTTCCCATAGGTTCCCTTACTCAACGATCAAAAAGCCACCGAAAAGCAACCTATATGCCCCTTTTGGGCAATTACACAGGCCATCTGTCCCCGCTTTTAGCCTTATTCTCTATCCAACACGCGGCAAGCAATCGAAAAGCAATCTAAAAGCAATCTTTGGAGGATTTCATGAGTCAATTTGTTCTGGGTTTGGATATTGGTTACTCCAACCTGAAAATGGCAATGGGGTATAAAGGTGAGGAAGCTCGCACAGTCGTCATGCCGGTGGGGGCAGGTCCATTGGAACTGATGCCACAACAGTTAACTGGCGGTGCAGGGACCTGCATTCAGGTTGTGATTGATGGAGAGAAATGGGTTGCAGGCGTCGAGCCTGACCGATTGCAAGGATGGGAGCGTGAGCTTCACGGCGACTATCCTTCGACCAATCCATACAAGGCTCTTTTCTACGCTGCACTCCTGATGTCCGAGCAGAAGGAGATCGATGTGCTGGTGACTGGCCTGCCTGTTAGTCAGTACATGGACGTAGAGCGCAGAGAGGCGTTGAAATCTCGGCTTGAGGGTGAACACCAGATCACGCCAAAACGATCGGTAGCGGTTAAGTCTGTCGTGGTTGTACCTCAACCTGCCGGTGCTTACATGGATGTTGTAAGTTCAACCAAAGATGAAGACCTCCTGGAGATTATCCAGGGAGGAAAAACCGTTGTAATTGACCCTGGGTTCTTTTCTGTAGACTGGGTAGCTCTTGAAGAGGGAGAGGTCCGCTATCACTCATCTGGCACCAGCCTCAAGGCGATGTCGGTGTTGCTACAGGAAACGGACCGGCTAATTCAGGAAGACCACGGCGGTGCCCCTGGCATCGAAAAGATCGAGAAAGCTATTCGTGCCGGTAAGGCCGAAATCTTCCTCTACGGTGAAAAGGTATCGATCAAAGACTACTTCAAGAAAGCCTCAACCAAAGTCGCTCAAAACGCCTTGATCCCTATGCGGAAGTCAATGCGTGAGGACGGGATGGATGCTGACGTAGTTCTGCTGGCTGGCGGCGGTGCCGAGGCTTACCAAGATGCGGCCAAGGAGCTTTTCCCTAAGAGCAGGATCGTACTGCCCAACGAATCCGTGGCATCCAATGCCAGGGGCTTCTGGTTCTGCGGCTGATAGATAGGAGGTCGTTGTGGCTGGTAGCAAATGGGATGGAAAAATATCTAATCTGAACATATCGGAGCAAGCCTTTCCGGAGCTCTATCGTGAACTGTCCCAGATGCAGCATAAGGCGCGTAGTGATCGGCTCCGCGCCCTTGCTCTATTGGGTCTTTATTCTCTTCGATTTTCTGGCAACATTGGGTCTTTTGAGCAACAGAGTTCAGAGAGTCAACCTGCACAGCATCAAAATTCGCCAGTGCAGACTGACGCAAAACTGAACTCTCAACGTGATTCACTTAAAGGAAAACTGATGGGCTCCGTATGACATGAAAGACCACGAGGAGTTCTCTACGCTATCAGCGGCTGAACGTAGAGAGTTAATAATCGCAGAGTTAAAGCGTAAAAGCCGCATTCGCACCCTGTTGCGAGGACTCCCGTTAGATGAAGTTCGGGAGATCATTGACAGAATGAAGGGCGTTCTCAATGAACTGGAGGAAGAGTACAAAAAGCGAGAAGAAGAAGAAAAAGAAAAGCGAGCTCAGGCTGAGCGAATAATGAGCGACATGGAATCCTGCGGTGTGGACATCGGCTTGCTCAACGAAATGTTCACGAGCAGATCAGAACCTGATAATGCTAAATATTCAAAAGACGGAGTTTCGTGGAGTGGGCAAGGACGTCGCCCGGATGCTTTCAAGGGGTTGGGAGCTGTCGAGCTGGAGCGCTACCGTATCCCACAGAAGAAGTAAAAAAATGAGCGCCGCAAAGTTTGGGCGCTCATCTTCTGGTCCGAAATGTCATAGTCTACTCAAGCACACTCTTTCTCCCCACCACCATGCCTTCCTTGTTCTTTGCAGAACGGACATTCAACGCAGGTTCTTTGATTAACAGAGGTGAAGTACGTACACTTGCAGTTGTCGCACACCTCCAGCATTGCGTCCCCACTTCTCAGCTCCGAAGCAAGACACCAGGCATCAGTAATATCAAACGGAGCCCACCGAGCACCTTTCATTCCGGGCACTTCTTTGCGGATTGCGTGATACATTCTAAATGCCTTGTTCAAGGCTTTGATGTTCACAGACCGCAACACGGCTTCTCCACCAATGTTGAAGTAGAGCTGCATTAGAAGAGAGGCCTGTATCTTGGATGTGTGACTATGAATCAGTGTCGCACCACCCCGGAAAGTTCTGGATTTTCGTTCCAGAGTATATCCGTCCCTCTCCAGATCCTGGTAAAGCCGTCTGACCTGTTTGTAGGTCAGACCAGTCTCGATCATGATGATTTTTGTGATGTACCCAGCAAGGGCCATGTGTCGAGCTGTAACCCAGCGACCCAATGTACCAGAGTTGCCAATGTTCATCTCCACCTCCCACGTCCCTGTAGAGACTGTTGCAGTTTTTTCAATACCGGGTGTGTTAACTCTTCCCGGCTGTCATCGAGAATTTCTTCAATGATGCTCGGAGCAAAACGAAGCGTAAAATGCGTAACCGTTGTTCCAGACATGTGGCGCAACTGGCTGTCTGTTGCCTTAGCCACCAGCTCCGCAAGCTCTCTCGAAACCCCGAAAACTTCCTTTGCCATCTCCGGGTCTCTCGATGCGACGCGGTTAAATAGCAACCAGTAGGCAGCATCAAATTCATCAACACTATGGTTGATAAAAACTACAGGGTCGTAGTCGCCAGAGAGTCGCGTGATGATGTTCTGCTCTGCTGTTTCGAGTTTGAAAGAGATCAACACGCCAGAGGCCAGAGCTTCCAATTGGGAAGGTGTTGCCAGTGACAGCTTTTGAACGGTGTCCATGCCCAAAGAAAATTGTGAGGCCGCATCATCTGGACGTTCTTTTGCCAGAGTGGATAGCAGGTTCCACAATGTCAGATCGAACTCGTAGACGTTTCTATCAGCTTCTTCTTGATCGAGGTTGACGGCTCTTGCATCCCACGCACCAATAATATCCAGTTCCAACATTCCGCCCCCCTCACAAATCACGAAGGTTGCGATAGATAGCCAAGACTCGGCTACCATAGTTTCTGGCTCGGATTTCGTCTTCCCAGGCGTGATAGCGGCCAACGCCAAGCTCCAAGTCATTTGGAGATGACTGAATGGCTTCTGATAGCACCTCTGCCCCAACCATGACGTTGGTCTCTGGGTCGAGAAGATCTGCTGGAGAAGAAACTCTATGACCATTCCACCGGATGCTCACTTGCATAAACCCGACATCAATGGCACGACCGTACTGCTGCTGAAACTCAGCGAGCTTAGCCTTTGCCTGATCTTCCGACTTAGCATAGAAAGGAAGCCCAGGAACGCGAAGCGTCCAAGGCCAAGGACTTATAGAGCCATTACCTCTCCCTGATGCAGATTCGGCCAATGCGACCGAATACACTAGAAGAGGGTCGAGGTTATATGCTTTCGCTGCTTTGTCGAAGATGGTTCCGCTCAGGTCAATAGCATTCGCTGTTGATGAAAGGAGAGCCGCAGACAGAACTAGCGCCTTGGCTTTGTTCTTCATCAGCTTGCCTCCTTATGTCTGAGGGGTATTTCGTGTTCTTCGTCGTACCGCTCCGGCCAAATCTCAGACGGCTTCACACCCAAAGCTGTAGCTATCTCATGTTCCCAGCGTGGACTGGGCTTATAGAGTGCCGTAGACACCACCTGCCGAGATGTTTTGTGTTTTCTGCCCAATGCGGCCAGAGAAAGCCCCTGGATCTTGAGTTTGTACTTGATCCACTCACGTTTCTTCTCTGGGTCGCTTGGGATGTCTATCAATTGGCATTTATCCATTGTTTGCCACCCTTTAAACTGCGTTGTTAGCCATACAAAAAGTGCGTTATTCGATGAACGCTTTTAGAGTTCTTCTATTGTCACAAACTGACACATTTTGCGCCTTTACAAGCCCAAATAATGATGCTGTCAACAATAAAAAACCTTTAAAAACATACACTTAACTTTGTACCGACGGAACAAAGTTACAATACTTTTAGTAATCAATGGGATACGGATATTTTTGCGATAGTAATGGAAAGTGCGCCAAAAGAATGGCGGAAATAGCGCACGGGGAGTGCGGTATTTTGTGATATTAAATAGCGTTTAGGTATAAGTGATTTTAGGGATACAGCGAGGGCTGAAATTGCGAATACAGCAGGAGCTGAGGAGGGCAGGGAAGGCAAAGGCGCATCCCGACCACACAAGGATGATGGTGTTTACAGAAAGAGATATTTGAGAAAGAGAACTCTGCGGTGTTGCAGATGGGGACCAAAGCGTTAGCAATGGCCTATTCCATAGTGTATGCGATTTGTTTGACATGTTCAACTATGTAATGCTTTGTCAATAAACGCCTTGTTCCGTAAGGGCAAACTTTCACATGTGAAAGTTTGAGGGCAAATTCTAATCGAAGAAGTTGCCAATGGAATGGTTGTTTAGCAAAAAATAGTCAAACTTTCACAGTTGCATTTTTTGATGCCGTGGTAAACTGGAGGTAAAGAGTAAGGGGGTTGATATGAAACATGTGGTCAATATTCTTCTGCTGGGAATGGTGCTTCTGGGAATAGCCATGATGGCTGACACACCTTGGGGACTTGGTGTGGCGCTGGCTCCCTTCGGCGTTTGGGGTGCTCGTTTCCTATTTCTGGTTCACAAAAGCCTTTGGGCTGCTGTTATCTTTTGGGGAGGGATCGCTTACTTCCAGTGGCAAGTTGCTTTGGTTGTCGGGGCTCTGTTTGGACTAACGTGCTTTATCCGCGTTGCGCGGTCAGCATATAAAGAGGCACCACCTACCCGGCGCAGAAAAAAACAAACTGGTGGGTTTCAAGATTCCTATGATTTTGACCAGCGCTTCCATATTGGAGCTGGAGACGAATAAGGGGGCCTGCTGGCCCCCTTATTATTTGGTTGGTCTTTTAGAACCTTTGATTTGCTATGTTGTACCCCCTGACGGCAGTCAAATAGCTACCTGAACGGTCTCCAGCTTCCGTCGAGTTCTGCAATACGTTTACCAGCTTGTCCGTAAACTCTTCGTTTTGCTGAGAAAGAACAGGCTGACCTCCTTGCATCATCGGTGAGCCATCCGGGTTACGTTCTGCATACTCCATTTTCAGATTCTGAACAGCCTGGTTCATGCGACCTTCGTTTGTGTCAAACGATTCGGCATAAACAGCGGCTTGGGATTCAGTCAGCCCATAACGGCTTTGAGCGATAGACTGCATCGTTTCTTTGAACTCATCACCGTACTGGTTCATAAACTGCTGCGCGGCTCCACCACCAGCTTCTGCGGCAGAGGATAGCGCTGCTGCATAGAACGCGCCGCGTTCCTCAATGCTCATCCCTTTAGCGGCTTCCGATAGATCAGATTTACCAGTTAACCACTCCTTCGCTGCATCATAGCCGCTTGCAGCAGCTCCCATGACGTTGCGGCCAAGTTTAGCCATACCGACCATCGCATCACCGGCCCAGCCAAACTCCTCTTGCACGGCCTGGTCGCCGCGTTGAGTGGCCGCGATGAATTGGTCGCGTTGTTCAGGTGTCATCGTTCTCATTTGATCCATCGCTCTTGAGAACGCATCAGCGCCAGCTTGACCACCAGCAATGAGAGCTCCACCTGCTTGTTCAGCTCTGCGGCCCATCCAATCACTGGAGTTGTCCCACGCTCCCCACGCCGAAGCGCTCCAAGACATTTCCGGAAGCGAGTTCATAAGGTTATCTTGGGCTTTTTTCAGTTCAGGAGCAGATACATTTCGCTCTGTTTGCTGTGCTTGGTTATGAAGAGCTGACGTACCGGCTGCATGTTCATTTTGAACAAGGGGGCTATTCGTTGGTAACTGCCCAGCTTCTGATGCCGGATTAGTTCCAGCCATCCCAGCCACATTCTCCCGGAATCCGGTTGGGATGTTAGGTCCACTGCCTACAGCCCCTTGAACCTGACCTGGTAGGCCTTGAACATTCGGGCCTTCAATGCCGTTATTTCCGTAAGCATCACCACTAAATGCTCCGTTGCGACCGGACGCGGTATTGATCGCCTGTAGTGCGGCTTGATACCCGCCAAGCTCCTTACCCTGTTCGTAATTTTTGGAGTTGGTCATTGCTGTCATTCGCGCTGCTGCCTGGGCCACTTGAGGAGACATTCCGTAGGCTTGGTATCTTTGCTGTAGTGAAGCCGCCTCGTCTTTAACCGATTGCGGCGCGGCATTTCGGAAATAGTCATTCAGTTGGTTCATGGCCGCAGGGGTTTGTGCTACTGCACCACCGAGAGTTTTAAAGTCGGTATTAGTCATGGAGCCCATTTGGTTTTGGAGCTGACTCATTGTTGTGAAGGTGTCCGATGCAGACACCAGTTCAGAAGCGGACTTGGATAGGTTCTGGGATAAGCTATCGCCCCAGGTTTGCTTGAATGACTCGCTTCCAGAACGGCTGAAACCCTGCGCTAATTGATTTGTCAACGCCTGGCTATCGGTTTGCGAATAGCTCACACCCTTCATGAACTGGGACACATCACTCGCTGACCAGCTTGAAGAGTCTTGAGTTGATGACTCTGTTGCTCCCTTCGCTTGCGCTTTGATGTCCAGGACATCACTGCCGCCGCCTGATTCGCCATTACCACCAGCAGGAACTAGGGCTGTACTGTTTGATTTCACACCAGCAGCGGCCTTCATTGCTGCCCTGGCCTTGCCAACCATAGGCATAAGCATGGACGCAGCTTCGTCAACATCGAGTGTGCCCATAGCCTGCATGGCAAAAGCACCTTTGACAGCATCAGAGTGGCTATCATCCACCTGGAACTTATCCATGAAGTTCTTGGCTTGCTGGTTGATCAATTGGCTTTGAGCTGTGTTTTGCGACGAAACGTTGCGCCCGACATTGGAGAGTCTTGAATAGGCTTGATCCTGACTTACTCCATCAGAAAAACCTCGACCAAGAGTGCTTTGGAAAGCCTCCGATTTCTGACTTTGTAATGCCTGTGCGGAGCTCACGCCTGATGCCAAGGTGGAGCCAAGCGAGAAGGTACTGATCATGCTTTCTGCGCCGTTTGCAATCGCACCACTGAACTGGTTGTGATTGTACGCTGGCTGACTTTGCATAACCGGACCTTGCTTGAGTAGATCTGGCGTTTGCATCTTTTCGTCAACGTGGTCAGAACCACTTATTCTCGATGCCAAGCTGGTGAAGGCGTAGGTGCTACCTGTGACGATAAACAGGGAAATCACCGGAGTGGCCGCAGCCAACATGCCGCCGGTTGCAATCCAGTGTTGCAGAACATCTCCAGTTGAGGAAAGAGCGTACATGGAGTTGAGACCACCAGCACTGAGGCTAGACATCTCATTTGACGCGGCGGTATGAACAAACAGGTTTATAATTGAGAGGACTGGCATCCATAGCTGAATCCAGAGGATGGTTTGTACATATTTCCCGGCTAACTGGAGGCCGAAGCTGCCCATCACGATAATAAAAGCAATGATCGGGGTTATAGCATAAATAAAGCCTTCAAAGAACGTCAGCATTGGTCGGACGACGGTCATGAACATCGACTGCTCTGCGGCCCACTGTGTGTTCCGTTGCTGAATAGCCTGGTTGACCATCAATGCAGAGCCATAATCCTGGAGGTCCTGATAACGTCCTGCTGCGGCTTCATAATAGAGGGGCTCCAGAACGGCGGCTTTCAGATAGTCGATTGATGACGTAGTTGTGGCACCCATCGCTTGAAGCGAATCGGTCAGCTTCGTTAGAGCGTTGTCTCCAGTTGACGTGTCAATACCCAGTAGGCTGTTAAGAGCATCAACAACAACCGGGCTGCTTAGGTTGGCGGTTGCAGTGCTAATAGCCACCCATCCGTCAGTACATGTGTAGTCAGCGCCGTCAGGGTTTGCTGTAGACAAATACAACCTAGTTCCGTAGAGCTGTGAGTTGAATCGCAAAGCTGAGTCAGTTGAACGGTTCATCAACTCATCAAGGGACATTAGGTTGAGATCGACTTTGGTTAACGTGCATTCCCGAATGTAATTGTTCCAGGAACGCCTCACGTCAACATAGCCGCCTCCATTTGCTGAGTTAAGCGCAGTAAAAACTCCTGTGTCATAGGCTCGCCGTCTGACGTCATTCAACAGTTTCAGTGTTTCGGAAAAGTGGCTTTCCGTGACATTGGGTACGATTACCCCATATCCAGTTTCAAACAAATTGGTGATGGTGTATCCCACGTTGGATATGACACCTCCAGCAAAGCCTACCCCAATAGGGACATTGGCGACGACTCGAACCTGCCCTGTATAAGCGTCCTCGATAGTCACAGTTGTGGTTGGGCCGAAGAAACAGGCATATAGAATCCAACCTACCAGCACTTGCTGGAGGTTGATTTGCTTTGCGCCCTGAAAGACGGACTGAATACAGATCATCAAGACCCCAAGAAGCAGGCCAATACTGACCATCTTCTCGAAATCCCCGGTGCCGGTGATCATTGATACTGCAATCAGGATTTGCTCCAGAAAAGCAGAGTCACCGATAGAGTGGATTGAAAAAGATCCCATTCCAATAGCTCCTTAGTTCGTGCTAGGAGGATTGGACAAAGTTGCCAGCATGTATTTTTGCTTGCGGATGTTGTCCAGTAGGTTGTTGTATTTCTCAATTTGGCTTGCCAGATCGCCGTATTGAGAGGACAGGATTGTGTATTCAGCACGGATTTGCTGTTGCGATTGCGCGAGAAGCTCTAGTGCCTCTTTCTTGTAGGGTGATTTGCTGTTAGCCATCGCAATGCGAGCTGCGCGGAAGAACTCTTCCGAGAAGCTATACATCATGGTCAGGGCTATCGCTCCTGATGACTCTGTTGCGAACAGGTTAGCGCCGTCCTGTGAAAGGACAGACAAGTTACGAACAATGGTGCCAATCCCTCCGGGGAGGTTAGAAACAAAGGCCTTTTCTGGGTCGGTTAAGGTTCCAGAGTTCGTTGCGTATTTGTAGATCACACCAGGTGTAGAGCTTGTTCCTAACAGCATATCGGTGATCTGGTTCTTGATACCTTTGAGCACGACAGTTTTATTGCTGGAGCCAGCACTCAGGCAGTTGGTCGTATCAGAATCACAGGAATAGATCTCAACAGAACCGCCTGAAATCAGGTCTGACAAGGTGATCTTGTTACCTGGTAGGGTCGTCAGAGGGGTTGTTTTCGCACCAGTGCCGGTTGAGTTCGGGTCGTTTACCAGATCACCAATGATGACTGTGCCGGTTAAAGACATGATCGCTTCAAGAAGGGTGTTATCCCCGTACTGGAACCAGGTGTTGGCGTTGTTGCTCTTGAGTTGCTTCCAGACGATGTTGCCAATCATCTTGTTGTATTCGTCAGGTTTGTTGGCTTTCAGTTCTTCCAGAGGACTCTTGCCGCTGGTTTCCTGCTTGGACCCGAAGAAGTCTTCATACAGGCCGGAAGTTGTCGCGGTTATAGAAGCATCAGTTTTGTGTTTAAGGTCCATGCCGCTGGTTAGGTCGTTCACGAAACCTTGAGCGAGCTGGCAGGAGTTGCCCAGATGTTGGTTGAGCGCTTGCACTTTCTTCTGGAAGTTCTCTATCCACTTCGCTCCGTCCGGGAAAACGTTATCGAGCGCAAGCTGGAAGGCATAGCCCTTGGCGTTGGCTGCTACAGCCCGAAGGAGTTGGACAATTTGATCCGCGTTAATGAAGGAAAGCGAACCGCCGAACAGATCTACACCACCGCAACCAGCTTTCCATGATGGAGGGGCAAAGCTCACCAGGTTCTCGTCGAAGATTCGTGTCTTTGCAGTGAACCGGCCACCAGCTAAAACGCCACGTCGTTGGCTTTCATAAACCCCAGGTGGTGTTGTGTTGCTCATTTCATTGAAGAGTTTGTCCATCTGTGATTGGAGGCCGTTAGCGGCTATCGCCCCTGTCGGTGCCATGACGAGACTGGCCGCCACACTCAGGGCAAGCAGGCTCCTTTTTAATGTCTTGTGCGTGACCATCTTAGTTCTCCTGTAATTTGTCCCGGATGTACTTCATGAGTTGTTCCGGTGGCACAAAGTTGTCTTTATCACCGCTCGCTTGAGATAGCTGTTTGAGGTCAGAGCCCAGCTCTGGTGAGGCCAAGCGTTCGGCTATGTTGTTTTCCAGGTTGAGTACCGGACGTGTACGGTTAAACTCTTCGTCTGTGACCCAACCATTGCGTTTTGCTGCGACCAAAATCCTGTGATTCAGCTCAGGAAGAGACATTGGCCCTTGTCCTATAGGAGCGAACTGACCGTCTGGAGATGCGAGGTAAACAGCAGGGAAAGTTACGATACCAAGTTGTTTGGCATGGCCTTCATCGGTTTTGTAATGGGGGAAAAGCCCACTGGGGAGTGGTTTGCCGTCCATAGATACAGGAATGATCGAGAATCCTTCTCCTTGTTCCAACATCTTGATGAGCGGTGCTTGCAAGTCACTGTAGTCATCGTCGGACTTGTAGAAGAAGAATATCCCTACGCGTTCGGCTACGCTTTTGAGTAGCATGTTTTTGGCGTTACCAGCGTCACGATCAACTTGTTGTGAGGCAAACGTGGCAGCAGGACGTCGAGTAATTTCATCCAAGAAAGGATCACCTACGACCGCCAGCTCTGTAGCATCGGAAAATTGTTCAGAGCGATCTATCGCAAATCGTTGCAAGTAGAGAAACGTCCTGACGTTTTCAACGGTAGGATTGTTCCAAGCAAGGTCTTTGTACTTGGGTAAGTTTTCCCGGAACCATTCCGCTGAGAACATTTCTGGGCCGCTCGGAAGCGGAGCAGCAGGCTTAGGCTGTGTAGGCTTCGCTTCTGCCACAGGCTTTGGTTTGGGCTTTTCGGGTTTTTTCTCTGGTTCTTTGGGCTCTTCCTTGTACCAGAACCAACCCTCTTCCTTTCGCTCATAAAAACCAGGTCTTGTGCCATCTTGAGCCCAAGCCTGGTGTGATGCCCCCAGCGTGAGCGCTGCAAGGAGCAGTAAATTCAAAGGTGATTTTTTCATAGTCTCACGCACGTATTTTCCCATGCTCGATATGGTAGAGGTGGGAGGCGTGAAATTAGGCAGGTGTAAGCGCCCATTTAGGGCGCTTAGAGCGTTTTATTTGTCAACTTTCACATGTGAAAGAATTGACCAAACTATTTGGTCGTGTCCTCTTCAACTTCTGTCGCTTCTGCGGCCATCTTCATCTGCTTCTCGACCATGCGTTTTTGGGTGATGTAGCGGATAACCATCTCGACAGCGCTGTTCAACGCAAGGATTCGCATCGCTCTGGTGGATGCAACGTAGAGCAGGTTTATTTCATCGTCACGGGCCATTGGGTCGAGCTCTGGGTCCAGGACATCCGGAAAGTCGTCATAGAGCTGAACAAAGTCCCACTCCAACCCTTTGCACCGATGAGCTGTTGAGACCGTAATGTCAGCCCCAAACTCTTCTTTGACTGTATTGCGTCGTAGAGTGGTGAGTCGTTCAGGGATTTCATCGTAGCTGTTGATGATCTTGACAGCCCTCATCATCTCAGGGTCTTTGGTCGCCTTCGCTACTTCTTGATACTCGAAGTAGTCTTCATACTCATCAAGCAGTTTCTTATTCTTTACCCGGTCTGGCTCTGCCATCGAAAACCAGTACAAATCCTGGAGCTCATTGATCTGGTAAGCGTCGATTCCACCGACCCAGAATACCTGCGCTCCGGATTCGGTCGCAGAGAGCGCCGTCTCTATAACCCCCATGACGGTTCGGTGAAGTATTGCGCGGTGGCCCACGTCACCTGGTAAAAACATGAGTACCTGATCTGCTGGTCCCCGGCCAACAACAGGTCGTGTTTCACCTTTGAGTTCAAGAAGGGCGTTTGCCACCAGCGAAACGTTGGGGCCAAAGCGGAAGCTATGAGTGAGATAGAGTTGGTCGGCGTTCATGAGCTCTTTGCTATCAAGGGCGTTGTTTGCGCCTCTGAACCTATAGATCTGCTGGTGGCGATCTCCAACCAGGATTACCTTGCAGTTCTGCTGTAGGACGATGCTACTTGTTACGGGGTTAGCGTCTTGTGCTTCATCAAAAAGAATGGTGGTGTACCGGCGAGACAGATTCGGCATCCCGAGCTGATACTGTTTGAGGTAGCAATCGTGTACGGTCGGGAACGGATCTTGAACGTTTGTCATCCGTTTCCATATGAGCTCAGCACCTTCGACCACCTGGATTTGGTATCTCTCCTGTTTGGACGTAAGCACTTTACCCGTATCGGCGCGAGCAAAATGCGTATAAAGAATCCGCATGTCTGCACTACACATAAAGGCGTTGAGCGTATCGAGAATATCTTTGGCAAACGTCCAGTTCTTGGTATTCACCGCTTGGGCAATATCGGTGAGCCTTAGGTTGCCGGAGAGTTTGTGCTGGTAGCCCCTTCCTATAGTGGCGTAGGCAAGCTGGTGGGACGTTTTGCAGTCTACGTTTGCAGGAAACTTTTCTCTTGCCTCGTCGCGGATAGCCCTGTTGTATGCCAAGTAGAGGATACGTGAATCGAGGTTGTTGTGGGCGTACTTCACCAGTGTCGTGGTTTTACCCGTTCCAGCGTAGGCCTTAACGACAAGGCGAGGCCCTTTGTACTGAGTGATCAGTGATTGTTCTGGTGTGTCAGGAGGAAGTTGTTTCATGAGGCCCCCTACGACAAACACATCTGGAGAGTGATGCGCTTCTTTTGTGTCGAGAGGAACGTACTGATCCGCTTTTCTTCTCGGGGGAGGGATACTTCACAATCCAGATCTGTCCACCAGTCTGGGGCTTTACCTTGAGCCACCTCCGTAACCCAACTATGGAGACGGTGTAACCAGCGATAGTCGCCAATAGATGAGGTGGCTAGTGTCATAGCCTCCTCAATCTTGGTTTGAAGAGCCGCAGCTCTGTGTCGCCACTCTTCTGAATATTTAGCCTTTCGCGCCATCAGTTTTCCTCTTTCTTTTTCCCTCCCTTACCAGCTTTAGCGAGCTCTTGCTCCAACCCAGAAATTTTGGTCAGTGCATCATTGAGTCTTTGTTCGAGGCTCTTGGCCTGCTGGTCTTTTTCCTGCAACTGACCAGCCATCATGCCTTTGTCTTGAACAAGAGCGCGAGCTTCTGCTTCGGCGCTGGATAATTTGGCGTCCAGCTTTTCTACCTCTCCAGATAGGCGCTGGCACTCTCGTTCAGCGGATTCGCCATGAGCTTTGGCTGTGGCAAGGGAGTCCTGTGATTGGGCCAGTTTGGCCTGTACATTTTCGAGCTGCTCTTTCAACGATGTTTTTTGTTCCTGAGCGGCCCGGAGCTTTTCTGTCTGCTCTATACTCTTGCCTTTTTGCTCCTCCAACTCACCCTCTGTAGTTGCCAATTTTTGGCTCAAAGAGCGATTTTCGCTTTTAGCTTGCTCCAGGTGATCCTGTGCTCGGGTCAGATCTGCGGCTTTCGCCTCCAGCTTGCCCTCCAACTCAACGATCCGCTTTTCCAGCTTATCAATGTCAGCCAGTGAGCGTTCTAGCTCCGCAGACTTGAGGGATAGCGAGTTTTCTGCCTTACCAAGGGCCGCATCGAGCTCTGATTTTTTGTTGGTGAGAGCTTCAAGTTGTTCCTCCAGTAGCTCAGCCCGTTCGGTGGCATCATTTGCCATGTCCACGGCTTGCTGCATATCTTCCTGGTACTCAATTTCTTTCTGTCGTAGCAGTTCACGCTCGCGCTCAAGCTGTTCATCGGCGCTTGCTTTGGCTACCGTATAGATCTTCTGTAGGAAGAGCTCAGCATCGCTCATAACCGATTCTGGAAGGACTACCTCTACCAGCTCTTCATCGAGGGAGTGTTCCTCTGACCACTGTTTGAGATACGTTGAAATGGTGGTAAAGCTCCCCTTGCCAATGATGTCTCTGATAGCGATGACCGTTGGGCGTTTACCGGCGTCCTTGAGCTTTTGGGCCGCAGCCGCTACATCGTCAAACTCAACCAATTTTCTTGCCATGAGAACGTTCCTTTTAATTTGTAATGTTTACGATAATTACGATAATTACGATAATACGGTAATTATCATAATTATATATCATGCTGCTGTCGATTGGAATTGTTTGTGTGGGACAAAGCCCTTCCGGCTGCGGAAAAGCCTTGTTACGCGGTCACGCTGATTCATCCAGGGGGAGCCCGCAGAATTCGGAAAAAATCGTACGCTAAGGTTTTCCGGGCATCCGTAAGGGCCGAAACTTCCCGTCTTCCAGTCTGCGGCTCTGCCGCCAGACGTAATCGCCGGTTAGGTTGATGTGCTCCCAGCCCAGCGGCGACAGGAATTGCAGCAGCTCGCCGTCCACCGGCTTGCCGGCCTCGACCAACCCCTGGGTGGCGCGTTCCAGGTACACCGTGTTCCACAGCACGATAGCCGCCGTCACCAGGTTGAGGCCGCTGGCCCGGTAGCGCTGCTGCTCGAAGCTCCGATCCCTGATTTCCCCAAGGCGGTTGAAGAACACCGCCCTGGCCAGCGAGTTGCGCGCCTCACCTTTGTTCAGGCCGGCATGCACGCGGCGGCGCAGTTCAACACTTTGCAGCCAGTCCAGGATGAACAGCGTGCGCTCGATCCGGCCCAGCTCGCGCAGGGCCACGGCCAGTCCGTTCTGGCGCGGGTAGCTGCCGAGCTTGCGCAGCATCAGCGAGGCGGTGACGGTGCCCTGCTTGATCGAGCTGGCCAGGCGCAGGATGTCGTCCCAGTGGGCACGCACGTGCTTGATGTTCAGGGTGCCGCCGATCAGCGGGCGCAACGTCGGGTAGGCTTGCACGCCCTGCGGCACGTACAGCTTGGTTTCGCCGAGGTCGCGGATGCGCGGCGCGAAGCGGAAGCCTAGCAGGTGCATCAGGGCAAAGACGTGATCGGTGAAGCCGGCCGTGTCGGTGTAGTGCTCCTCGATCCGCAGGTCGGACTCGTGGTACAGCAGGCCGTCGAGCACATAGGTGGAATCGCGGACGCCGACATTCACCACGCGGGTGCTGAACGGCGCGTACTGGTCGGAGATATGGGTATAGAACAGCCGTCCCGGCTCGCTACCGTACTTCGGGTTGACGTGCCCGGTGCTCTCGCCCCGGCCACCCGCGCGGAAGCGCTGGCCATCGGAGGATGAGGTCGTGCCGTCGCCCCAGTGGGCGGCAAAGGCGTGGCGATACTGGTGGTTGACCAGCTCGGCCAAGGCCGCCGAATAGGTTTCGTCGCGGATGTGCCAGGCTTGCAGCCAGGACAGCTTGGCGTAGGTCAGGCCGGGGCTCGACTCGGCCATCTTGGTCAGCCCGAGGTTGATCGCATCACCGAGGATTGCGGACAGCAGCAACGTCCTGTCTTTGGCCTCGGCCCCGTCCTTCAAGTGGGTGAAGTGGCGGCTGAAGCCCGTCCAGTCGTCCACGTCCATCAGCAGTTCGGTGATCTTGATGCGCGGCAGTAACTGGCTGGTTTGGTCGATCAGCGCCTGCGCCCGATCCGGCACCGCCGCATCCAGCGGGGTGATTTTCAGCCCTGACTCGGTGAGGATGGCATCGGGCAGCTCGTTGTCCTTGGCCAGGCGGGTGACGGTGGCCAACTGCTCGTCCAGCAGCTGCAAACGCTCTTCCAGGTACTGGTCGCTGTTCGGGTTGATCGCCAGGGGCAGGGCCTGCTCGCGCTTGAGTGCGGCGAACTTCTCGGCCGGCAGCAGGTAGTCGTCGAAGTCGCGGAACTGCCGCGAGCCCTTGACCCAGATGTCGCCGGAGCGCAGGGCGTTCTTCAGCTCGGACAGGGCGCAGATTTCGTAGAATTTCCGGTCGAGGCCTTCCGGGGTGATCACCAGCGGCTTCCAGCGCGGCTTGATGAAGGCCGTGGGTGCATCGGCCGGCACCTTGCGCAGGTTGTCGGCGTTCATCTCACGCAGGGTCTGCACGGCTGCCAGCACGCCTTGCGCGGCCGGCGCGGCGCGCAGTTCCAGCACCTCCAGCAAGGCCGGCGTGTAACGGCGCAGGGTGGCGAAGTTCTCGCCGACCAGGTGCAGGTGGTCGAAGCCTTCCGGCCGGGCCAGCAGCTCGGCCTCGCTGACGCTCTCGGTGAACTCGTCCCAGGGAATCACCGCCTCGATGGCGGCATAGGGGTCGCTGCCGCTTTCCTTCGCTTCCAGCAGCGCCTGGCCGATCCTGGAGTACAGGCGCACCTTGTCGTTGATCGCCTTGCCCTGCTTCTGGAACTGCTGCTGATGCTTGTGCTTCGCGCCGCTGAACAGCTTGACCAGGATGCGGTCATGCAGATCGACCAGCTCATCGATCACGGTCGCGGTGCTCTCCAGCACCACGGCGGCCAGGGTCGCGTAGCGGCGCTGCGGCTCGAACTTACCGAGGTCTTTGGGCGTCATCTGCCCACCCTCGCGGGCCAGCTTGAGCAGGCGGTTCTGGTGGATGTGCCGGCCCAGGCCTTCGGGCAAGTCCACCAACTGAAATGTCTTCAGCCGCTCGATGTGTTCCAGCATGTGCCGAGAGTTGGGTTTCAGCGGTGCCTGGCGCAGCCAGGTCAACCAGGTGATGCTGCTGCCGGCCTTGAGCTTCAACAGCTCGTCCAGCTTGGCCCGATGCGAGTCCGTGAGTGGTTCGACCAGGGCGCGGTAGACCCGCCGATTGGCTCGCGCAATGGCTTCCGAGCAGGCCCGGTCAATCACGCTCAGCGCCGGCAGGATGCGTCGTTTCTGCCGTAGGCTCTCCAGGGCCTGACCGGCCAGCAGCAAGCCTTTGTCGGTCTGCTGGGCCAGCTCGGTTAGCTCGCGCACCAGGGCGCGGAAGTCGGACAGGCCGAACGGGGCCAGTTGCAGGTAGGTGCGCAGTTCCTGGGCATGCTCGCGACGGGTCACGTCGCGCTCGCCGTACTTTGCCCAGCTCGCCGGCTCGGCCTGGACTTGCTTCGCCACCCACAGGATGACCGGCTCGGGCAGCTCGCTGTCGGTTCCCAGCGCGTAACCGGGGTAGCGCAGCAGGCAGAGCTGCACGGCGAAGCCGAGGCGGTTGGCGTCGCCGCGTCGCTGGCGGATCAGCGACAGGTCGGAGTCGTTGAAGGTGTAGTAGCGGATCAGGTCATCCTGGCTTTCCGGCAGCGCAAGCAGGGTGTCCCGCTCCGTGGCCGAGAGGATCAAGCGACGCGGCATGTGTCAGTCGTCCGTGCGGAGGTACTGGTAGAGGGTTTCCCGGCTGATGTTGAACTCGCGGGCAAGCTGCGCCTTGGGCTCGCCGGCCGTCGCTCGCTGCCGCAGGGTAGCAGCCTGCTCATCGGACAGGGCTTTCTTGCGGCCCCGGTACGCGCCACGCTGCTTGGCCAAGGCGATGCCCTCACGCTGCCGCTCGCGGATCAGGGCGCGCTCGAACTCAGCGAAGGCCCCCATCACCGACAGCATCAGGTTGGCCATCGGCGAGTCCTCGCCAGTGAACACCAGGCCCTCCTTCAGGAACTCGATGCGCACGCCGCGCTGAGTCAGCTTCTGTACCAAGCGACGCAGGTCATCGAGGTTGCGGGCCAGCCGATCCATGCTGTGCACCACCACTGTATCGCCTTCGCGGACGAAGCTCAGCAGCGCTTCGAGCTGGGGGCGCTGGGTGTCCTTGCCCGATGCCTTGTCGGTGAACACCTTGCTCACCTGGGTTTGTTCCAGCTGGCGTTCCGGGTTCTGGTCAAAGCTGCTGACCCGGACGTAGCCGATGCGGTGCCCCTGCACGATGTCTCCTTGGTTGAAGGCGGCTTAAGTGCACTTTCTGTTCCGTTGTGCCTCAAAGCCCATTTCTGTCAGGCTGAAATCTATAACCTTCGCGGGCATGTGTCAAAAAATGGGAAAGCAGACTCTATTCTGACGAAGCGGCGCGGCCCTGCCTGACATCAAGTTAGGGTATAGCCTAGATTGACATGCGCGATGCAACCCTTAACTTGCTTGCACCTATCGTTTCCATGCTAGCTTTATCGTAACGCTCAAGAAATTGGGCTTAATGCCGAAAACAATAAAATAAAACAGCCAACCCTTGAGGTTCTTATGCGCCAGAATTTACCAGTGACGGGTCGAAACTTAGAACTCCCAAAAGATGCCAATATTCTTTCGACTACCTCCCCTCAAAGCCATATCACGTACGTTAATCCTGACTTCATTAAAATCAGTGGTTTCACTGAGGAAGAACTATTAGGCCAGCCTCACAACATCGTAAGACACCCAGATATGCCGCCTGCTGCATTTGAGCATATGTGGAGTACATTAAAATCTGGCCGCTCATGGATGGGGCTAGTAAAAAATCGCTGTAAAAATGGCGACCACTATTGGGTAAGTGCTTATGTAACGCCAATAGCTAAGAATGGTTCGATTGTTGAATACCAGTCTGTAAGGACCAAGCCTGAACCTGAGCAGGTTTTGGCTGCGGAAAAATTATATGCTCAATTGAGAAGCGGGAAGGCCGCGAGGCCGAAATTGGCTGCTAGCTTTTCCGTGAAAATACTCTTGCTCATATGGGGTAGTATTATATCAAGCGCAATGGCTGCCGGCATGCTTACTGATACATCAATAAGCAGCTTATTGTTACCAGGAATCAACGCCTTTACCCGCTGCCGGAGCCTCACCTCAATAGCACTCTCCGGCAGCCGTATTGTTACAGCGAATCAAACTGATAGCTGACCGATAGCCCAACGCCATAGTTACGGCCCGGCGCCGGTTCATAATAGCGTCCGTTGCTCTCGTTGACGATAACAGAGCCGACGTAGCGCTTATCAAACAGGTTATCAACGCGCGTATAGAGGTCGACGGTCCAGTTATCTAGCACATATTTATAGCCGGTATTCAGTGCCGTCACCGTATAGGCTGGAGCCTGCTCGCTATTGGCATCGTTGACCTGAATATCGCTCATATAGCGGACTTCAGCGCCAGCGTACCATCCCTCTTCCGGCACCCAGCCAAAGGAGGCATAGGCGCTATTACGTGCAATCCCCGGGATCCGATTGCCGCTCTGAATAGCATCGCCGGCGTTTTCACGGTAGGTCGCATCCAGCAGCGTCCACGCCAGTTTGGCGCGCCAGGCGGGCGCAAATTGCTGATCCCATCCCAGTTCGACCCCGCGGCGGCGCGTCTTGCCCGCGTTCTGATAGGACGTACGGCCATTGTCGCTGGCGGCAACGACAATTTCATTTTTCGTGTCCGTATTGAAGACGCTCAGGCTCGCCATCCCGGTGCCCACCTGCCATTTACTGCCTGCTTCAACGGTGGTGTTAGTGGCCGGTTGCAGAGCAAAGTTAAGCCCGGACTGACCATCGGGACGATAGGACAGCTCGTTAATGGTCGGCGTTTCAAATCCCCTCCCGGCAGAGAGGTAAACGTTCCACTGCGGCGTCATGGCATACTTCAGCGCTGCCGCCGGAAGCCACTTGTGATAGCTCGCTTCGCCGCTATCATCACCATTTTTACCTACAACATAACGATCGTTGGAATCAAACCATACCGAGCTATAGCGCGCCCCGGCGTCCAGCCCCAGGGCTGAGGTGAGCTGCCAGTGCGTTTGAATGTAGGGATCGAGGTTCCACATCAGGTTACGTTCGTTACGTCGCATATCACCTTTGGTGCCGAGATCGTAAACGCCGTTCTGATAAACAAAGTTCTCATAGCCTTTGCGCTGTTCGGTCATCGCCTCGTAATCAAGGCCGGTGGTGATGGCGTAAGGGATAAAACCGCTGTCATCGTGGTGTGTCCAGCGCGTGGCTTTGTTGAATAAATCAGATTTCGGGTAAGTCTCCCCCGTAGCGGGTTGTGTTTTCAGGCAATACGCACGCTTTCAGGCATACCTGCTTTCGTCATTTTGTTCAGCGCTCGTACCAGGGCCATAGCCTCCGCAACCTGACCATCGTAGTCACGCAGCGTCAGTGAACCCCCGAACAGCTGTTTTACCCGGTACATCGCCGTTTCCGCTATCGAGCGACGGTTGTAATCTGTTGTCCATTTCCACCGCGCATTACTCCCGGTCATTCGCTGATTAGCCACTGCACGGTTACGGTCTGCATATTCACCGGGCCAGTAACCCGCACCTTTTCGGGGCGGGATAAGCGCGCTGATTTTCTTACGCCGCAGTTCATCGTGACAGAGCCGGGTATCGTAAGCTCCATCGGCGGCGGCTGACCTGATTTTCCGGTGGGTTTGCCGGATTAACCCGGGGAAGGCCTCTGAGTCCGTAACGTTGTTCAGCGACAGGTCAGCGCAGATGATTTCATGTGTTTTACTGTCAACTGCCAGATGCAGCTTACGCCATATACGACGGCGTTCCTGGCCATGCTTTTTGACTTTCCACTCGCCTTCACCGAAGACCTTCAGCCCGGTGGAATCAATTACCAGGTGTGCGATTTCACCCGGGTGGGCGTTTTGAAACTGATATTAACCGACTTTGCCCGCCTGCTGACACAGCTGTAATCCGGGCAGCGTAGCGGAACGTTCATCAGAGAAAAAATGGAATCAATAAAGCCCTGCGCAGCGCGCAGGGTCAGCCTGAATACGCGTTTAATGACCAGCACAGTCGTGATGGCAAGGTCAGAATAGCGCTGAGGTCTGCCTCGTGAAGAAGGTGTTGCTGACTCATACCAGGCCTGAATAGCTTCATCATCCAGCCAGAAAGTTATGGAGCCACGGTTGATGAGGGCTTTATTGTAGGTGGGCCAGTTGGTGATTTTGAACTTTTGCTTTGCCACGGAACGGTCTGCGTTGTCGGGAAGATACGTGATCTGATCCTTCAACTCAGCAAAAGTTCGATTTATTCAACAAAACCCCGATTATGACAACGGCGGAAGGGGCAAGCTTAGTAAAGCCCTCGCTAGATTTTAATGCGGATGTTGCGATTACTTCGCCAACTATTGCGATAACAAGAAAAAGCCAGCCTTTCATGATATATCTCCCAATTTGTGTAGGGCTTATTATGCACGCTTAAAAATAATAAAAGCAAACTTGACCTGATAGTTTGGCTGTGAGCAATTATGTGCTTAGTGCATCTAACGCCGGAGTTAAGCCGCCGCGCGTAGCGCGGTCGGCTTGAACGAATTGTTAGACATCATTTACCAACTGACTTGATGATCTCGCCTTTCACAAAGCGAATAAATTCTTCCAAGTGATCTGCGCGTGAGGCCAAGTGATCTTCTTTTTGTCCCAGATAAGCTTGCTTAGCTTCAAGTAAGACGGGCTGATACTGGGCAGGTAGGCGTTTTATTGCCCAGTCGGCAGCGACATCCTTCGGCGCGATTTTGCCGGTTATTGCGCTGTACCAAATGCGGGACAACGTAAGCACTACATTTCGCTCATCGCCGGCCCAGTCGGGCTGCGAGTTCCATAGCTTCAAGGTTTCCCTCAGCGCCTCGAATAGATCCTGTTCAGGAACCGGGTCAAAGAATTCCTCCGCTGCCGGACCTACCAAGGCAACGCTATGTTCTCTTGCTTTTGTAAGCAGGATAGCTAGATCAATGTCGATCATGGCTGGCTCGAAGATACCCGCAAGAATGTCATTGCGCTGCCATTCTCCAAATTGCAGCTCGCGCTTAGCCGGATAACGCCACGGGATGATGTCGTCATGCACGACAAGGGTGACTTCTATAGCGCGGAGCGTCTCGCTCTCGCCAGGGAAAGCCGAAGCCTCCATAAGATCATTGAGCAATGCTCGCCGCGTCGTTTCATCAAGCTTTACGGCCACAGTAACCAACAAATCAATATCGCTGTATGGCTTCAGGCCGCCATCCACTGCGGAGCCGTACAAATGCACGGCCAGCAACGTTGATTCCAGATGGCGCTCAATGACGCTTAGCACCTCTGATAGTTGGTTCGAAATTTCGATGGTCACCGCTTCCCTCATGATGTCTAACGGGCGAGGTAAGCCGACCGCAGAATGCGGGTCGGCTTGACCGAAATGTTAGAACCAGAAGCCAAAACGGATAACTTGAATTTGGCGACGGGCGCTAACCGTGAAAAAACGCTGCGCCACCGAGGCGGCACAGCACTGCAAAAACGATAGCTGCTTGCGCTTGCTACGCAAGGGCTAGAGGCCAAAAAGACTGAAAACCTGCGCAGCCCATGCAGGCGAAGCCCGGAAAAAAGGCAAAACAGGCACTGAATAACGCCTGAAAAGCTAAATGCCGTTTGAATAAACATGAGCTAAATAAAGCTGGGTTTCAGTGGTGCTAACGTTGGACGTAACGAGAGCCGGAGCGCAGCGGAGGGAACCAAAATGCGCAGCATTTTGGCGTCCCGTTGACGGAATGGTTAGCCGTTTCGACGCGCATAAACGGAGTGGGTGTACGGAATTACAGCTTGAATGGTTTCGGTTGAGACAAGCTCGAATTCTGTTTCGTTGAGCATTGGGAAGAAGGCGTCACCCTCGAAGGTTTGATGTACCTCAGATAGAAACACGCCGTGGGCGTGAGGTAGTGCCAGAGTGTATATCTCAGCTCCGCCCGCGACGTAGAGTTCATTGCCGAGTTCGGATGCCAAAGCGATAGCGTGCGACAGCGTTGAAACAACTACGCAGCCAGTGGCGCGGTAGTTAGCTTGGCGTGAGATTACCAATGTGTGACGGTTCGGTAGAGGCTTGCCGATAGACTCAAAGGTCTTTCGCCCCATGACAACGACTTTTCCCTCAGTGAGTCTGCGAAAAATCTTCTGCTCACCCGGAATTTTCCAGGGGATATTAGGACCATTGCCAATAACCCGATTGGCTCCCATCGCAGCAACGAGATAAATGCGTACTGATTCCGAGTTCATATGGCTAACTTTGTTTTAGGGCGACTGCCCTGCTGCGTAACATCGTTGCTGCTCCATAACATCAAACATCGACCCACGGCGTAACGCGCTTGCTGCTTGGATGCCCGAGGCATAGACTGTACAAAAAAACAGTCATAACAAGCCATGAAAACCGCCACTGCGCCGTTACCACCGCTGCGTTCGGTCAAGGTTCTGGACCAGTTGCGTGAGCGCATACGCTACTTGCATTACAGCTTACCAACCGAACAGGCTTATGTCCACTGGGTTCGTGCCTTCATCCGTTTCCACGGTGTGCGTCACCCGGCAACCTTGGGCAGCAGCGAAGTCGAGGCATTTCTGTCCTGGCTGGCGAACGAGCGCAAGGTTTCGGTCTCCACGCATCGTCAGGCATTGGCGGCCTTGCTGTTCTTCTACGGCAAGGTGCTGTGCACGGATCTGCCCTGGCTTCAGGAGATCGGAAGACCTCGGCCGTCGCGGCGCTTGCCGGTGGTGCTGACCCCGGATGAAGTGGTTCGCATCCTCGGTTTTCTGGAAGGCGAGCATCGTTTGTTCGCCCAGCTTCTGTATGGAACGGGCATGCGGATCAGTGAGGGTTTGCAACTGCGGGTCAAGGATCTGGATTTCGATCACGGCACGATCATCGTGCGGGAGGGCAAGGGCTCCAAGGATCGGGCCTTGATGTTACCCGAGAGCTTGGCACCCAGCCTGCGCGAGCAGCTGTCGCGTGCACGGGCATGGTGGCTGAAGGACCAGGCCGAGGGCCGCAGCGGCGTTGCGCTTCCCGACGCCCTTGAGCGGAAGTATCCGCGCGCCGGCATTCCTGGCCGTGGTTCTGGGTTTTTGCGCAGCACACGCATTCGACCGATCCACGGAGCGGTGTCGTGCGTCGCCATCACATGTATGACCAGACCTTTCAGCGCGCCTTCAAACGTGCCGTAGAACAAGCAGGCATCACGAAGCCCGCCACACCGCACACCCTCCGCCACTCGTTCGCGACGGCCTTGCTCCGCAGCGGTTACGACATTCGAACCGTGCAGGATCTGCTCGGCCATTCCGACGTCTCTACGACGATGATTTACACGCATGTGCTGAAAGTTGGCGGTGCCGGAGTGCGCTCACCGCTTGATGCGCTGCCGCCCCTCACTAGTGAGAGGTAGGGCAGCGCAAGTCAATCCTGGCGGATTCACTACCCCTGCGCGAAGGCCATCGGTGCCGCATCGAACGGCCGGTTGCGGAAAGTCCTCCCTGCGTCCGCTGATGGCCGGCAGCAGCCCGTCGTTGCCTGATGGATCCAACCCCTCCGCTGCTATAGTGCAGTCGGCTTCTGACGTTCAGTGCAGCCGTCTTCTGAAAACGACAATGGAGGTGGTAGCCGAGGGGGCACTGTTGCAAAGTTAGCGATGAGGCAGCCTTTTGTCTTATTCAAAGGCCTTACATTTCAAAAACTCTGCTTACCAGGCGCATTTCGCCCAGGGGATCACCATAATAAAATGCTGAGGCCTGGCCTTTGCGTAGTGCACGCATCACCTCAATACCTTTGATGGTGGCGTAAGCCGTCTTCATGGATTTAAATCCCAGCGTGGCGCCGATTATCCGTTTCAGTTTGCCATGATCGCATTCAATCACGTTGTTCCGGTACTTAATCTGTCGGTGTTCAACGTCAGACGGGCACCGGCCTTCGCGTTTGAGCAGAGCAAGCGCGCGACCATAGGCGGGCGCTTTATCCGTGTTGATGAATCGCGGGATCTGCCACTTCTTCACGTTGTTGAGGATTTTACCCAGAAACCGGTATGCAGCTTTGCTGTTACGACGGGAGGAGAGATAAAAATCGACAGTGCGGCCCCGGCTGTCGACGGCCCGGTACAGATACGCCCAGCGGCCATTGACCTTCACGTAGGTTTCATCCATGTGCCACGGGCAAAGATCGGAAGGGTTACGCCAGTACCAGCGCAGCCGTTTTTCCATTTCAGGCGCATAACGCTGAACCCAGCGGTAAATCGTGGAGTGATCGACATTCACTCCGCGTTCAGCCAGCATCTCCTGCAGCTCACGGTAACTGATGCCGTATTTGCAGTACCAGCGTACGGCCCACAGAATGATGTCACGCTGAAAATGCCGGCCTTTGAATGGGTTCATGTGCAGCTCCATCAGCAAAAGGGGATGATAAGTTTATCACCACCGACTATTTGCAACAGTGCCCTTTAGATTGATTTAAAACTTCATTTTTAATTTAAAAGGATCTAGGTGAAGATCCTTTTTGATAATCTCATGACCAAAATCCCTTAACGTGAGTTTTCGTTCCACTGAGCGTCAGACCCCGTATAGTGTTTTGCAGTTTAGAGGAGATATCGCGATGCATACGCGGAAGGCAATAACGGAGGCGCTTCAAAAACTCGGAGTCCAAACCGGTGACCTCTTGATGGTGCATGCCTCACTTAAAGCGATTGGTCCGGTCGAAGGAGGAGCGGAGACGGTCGTTGCCGCGTTACGCTCCGCGGTTGGGCCGACTGGCACTGTGATGGGATACGCGTCGTGGGACCGATCACCCTACGAGGAGACTCTGAATGGCGCTCGGCTGGATGACGAAGCCCGCCGTACCTGGCTGCCGTTCGATCCCGCAACAGCCGGGACTTACCGTGGGTTCGGCCTGCTGAATCAATTTCTGGTTCAAGCCCCCGGCGCGCGGCGCAGCGCGCACCCCGATGCATCGATGGTCGCGGTTGGTCCGCTGGCTGAAACGCTGACGGAGCCTCACGAACTCGGTCACGCCTTGGGGGAAGGATCGCCCGTCGAGCGGTTCGTTCGCCTTGGCGGGAAGGCCCTGCTGTTGGGTGCGCCGCTAAACTCCGTTACCGCATTGCACTACGCCGAGGCGGTTGCCGATATCCCCAACAAACGGTGGGTGACGTATGAGATGCCGATGCTTGGAAGAGACGGTGAAGTCGCCTGGAAAACGGCATCGGATTACGATTCAAACGGCATTCTCGATTGCTTTGCTATCGAAGGAAAGCCGGATGCGGTTGAAACTATAGCAAATGCTTACGTGAAGCTCGGTCGCCATCGAGAAGGTGTCGTGGGCTTTGCTCAGTGCTACCTGTTCGACGCGCAGGACATCGTGACGTTCGGCGTCACCTATCTTGAGAAGCATTTCGGAACCACTCCGATCGTGCCTCCGCACGAGGCCGTCGAGCGCTCTTGCGAGCCTTCAGGTTAGAGGCCGTCGACAATGATAATCTGGATCAACGGACCTTTCGGCGCCGGAAAGACGACGCTCGCTAAGCGGCTGCGCGATCGGCGTTCCAAATCGCTGATCTTTGACCCCGAGGAAATCGGGTTCGTGGTGAAAGAAACGGTCCCCATGCCAGCGAGCGGAGACTATCAGGATCTCCCCTTGTGGAGGGGACTTACGATCGCGGCGGTCAGGGAGATTCGAAGGAATTACTCGCAGGACATCATCATCCCAATGACGCTCGTGCACCCGGACTATCTGACTGAGATACTCGACGGGGTAAGGCGGATCGACGATCAGCTGCTGCACATCTTTCTGACGCTCAACGAGGACCTATTGCGTCACCGGATCGCGAACCAGACCATGCATCCTGACCCGAATCGAAATGCGGAGATTCGAGAGTGGCGATTAGCGAATGTCGCCCGATGCTTGGCCGCAAGGGAACGGCTTCCATGCACAACCCGTGTTCTCGATAGTGGTGCACACACCAGCGATGAACTCGCAGCGATGGTGCTCGACGGAATCGATGGGCGCACCTGATCGCCTTCGACGCCTGCGCAAAGCGTAGCGCGAGGGTGGCGGGCTCACGACCAAACGCCCAGAGGTCGATCATCGCAGGGATGTTTGGCTTTGTGGTGCGGACGACGGGACTCGAACCCGTACTCTCACAGAGAAGCAGATTTTCGTACCACCTCGACTTTCGCCGCCGTCTGATGACGTTCGTGGTCTGGACTGTCCCTTCGCCATTGCCCGAAGGCTTTAGGCGCCGCCCGTCCAGTCTCTACACCTTCCCCCGAAGGGGCTTGGCTCGGGATTGGCTTAGGGTATTGCCCGTTAGCGTTCCCCGACTTTGAGCGGTTCTACTCCGCGGATTTCCCCGCGGGCACTCCAATTTTAAAGTCTGCTGCGTCTACCGATTTCGCCACGTCCGCCTTTTTTCGCCGTTCCTAGCGCTCGTGCGATGCACCTATGTTGCACCTAGCGCCGAATCGTTCTTCGTCATCCTGAAAAACCACGTCTCCTAAAGCCTTGCATAGCTTATCTTTTCTCCACCACGAACTTTTTTGTGGGATGGTAGAAAAAAAGACTTTTTAAGTCCGCTGGCTTGCCAGGCCTTGTTAGCTTGTACGGTCATGGTTATCGGGTAAAGAATATTGACGGCATCGCTGGTGTCGGTGGCTGAAAAGCCGGCTCCCATCAGGGCAATAGCCATTTCAGATGCAGGCGTACAGGGCAATGGTCAACAGCTACAGCCTGTCTGACGATTCCGGCGTCATGGCTGCGGCGGCTATCACGCATTTTTTGTTCGGTCAGGCGGTGTTTTCGTACCTCAATGGTTGGAGCGTGTTGATCGGACCTGGTACAGGTTTGGACAGCACGGGCTGCAAATACGCAAGGGATTTAATGGGCCTGGTGGCGTTCACGGCTTTTATCGTGACGTTTCTGTTCAGGGGCTACTCATAATCTCGTGGCTCGGCGGTTCCCGGCACACCATGACAGTAAGGAAGGACCCTGTGTCTCAACTCTCCCAGCTTCGAAGCCCCGCCGCCGTGCAGGCTGCCATCGATGAGTTCGTGCAACTGGGCCGCACGAAATTCCTGGCGCGCCACGGCTACGGCAAGTCCCGCGACTTCCTGGTACGTGATCCGAAGACCGGCACCGATTGCGATTCCAAGGCCATCGCCGGTGTGGCCTTCGGCAAGCAATTTCCCGAGCAGGGCCCGCTCACTGCTGACAGCTTCTCCGGTGGCGAGACGACCGTCGTTCCGGCGCTGACGCGGCTCGGGTTTCGCATCATTCGCATCGGCGAAGACTGGTCCGAAGAAGAGGTCCTGGCCACGGTCGAAGACTATTTCGACATGCTGCGTGCCGAGGCGGCTGGGGAGCCGTACCACAAGTCCGAGCACAACCAGGCACTGCGCCAACTGCTGAACGGTCGCAGCAAGTCTTCAGTCGAGCTCAAGCACCAGAACATTAGCGCCGTACTCGATGCCCTGGGCCTGCCCTATATCAACGGCTACAAGCCACGCGGCAACAGCCAACTGCTGCTGCGTAAATCCGTACACGCCTACGTTCTGGAACATCAGCAGACGGTCGGCGCTCTTGTCGATGCCCTGGAGGAGGTAAAACTTCCGGGTGACAAAACCTACCGAGCGGCTTTGGTAGAACCACCCGCCCGTGAAGTGCTTGTGCGTACCCCGGCATCTCTACGGCAACGCCTACCGCGAAAGTTCGATTATGCCGCTCGCGATGAAGCCAACCGCAAGCTGGGCCGGGCAGGGGAGCAGTGGGTGATTGGCTACGAACAGCAACGCCTGACCGAGCTCGGCCACCCAGAGCTTTTTCAGCGGCTGGATTGGGTGTCCGACACCCAGGGAGACGGTGCGGGGTTCGACATCCTGTCGTTCGAAGAGGACGCCCATGAGCGCTTCATCGAGGTGAAAACCACCAATGGCGGGGTAGGCTCGTCTTTCTTGGTCAGCCACAACGAACTCGAATTCTCCAAGGAGGCGGGCGATCAATTCCATCTGTATCGCGTGTTCCAGTTTCGGGACGGTCCGCGCCTGTTCACGCTACCCGGCGACCTCAGCCAACATGTGCATCTCAAGCCGACGGACTACCGGGCGAGTTTCCGGAGTTTGGTGGGGTAAAGGCAGGGTTCTGTTGAGCCGAATGGCTGTGTGCGGCCGATTCTGTTGAAAAAGTAGCGGCCTCCCCATGCCGTTGGCAAAATTGCTTTGTCAGCGAGCGTGGGGGCGAACAGCATGATGGGACAGTTACCGGGAGGACAGCAGCGCCTGTTCTACTCGTTCAATCTGGAAGATCACGTCCCGGCCCAACATCTCCTGCGCAGCATCGACCAGTGCTTGGATCTCAGTGATCTACGTGCCTACCTGGCAGATTTCTATAGCCCCATCGGGCGTCCCTCGATTGACCCGGAGTTGATGGTGCGCATGCTGGTCGTCGGCTACTGCTATGGCATTCGTTCCGAGCGGCGATTGTGCGAAGAGGTGCACCTGAACCTGGCCTATCGCTGGTTCTGCCGGTTGGGTCTGGAAGACGAAGTCCCCAATCACTCGACCTTCTCGAAGAATCGCCATGGGCGTTTTCGTGACAGCGATCTATTCCGCTGGTTATTCAATGAGGTGCTGCGGCGCTGCATGGCAGCCGGCCTAGTCAAGGGTGAAGGTTTCGCCGTCGACGCCAGCATCATTAAGGCGGATGCCAGCCGGCAACGTGGGGTGGCGGGAGATGAGGTCGATTGGAACGATCCAAAGCTCAGCAGCCGCGCAGTGCGCGAGTACCTCGAAGCCCTTGATGAAGAGGCGCTGGCTGAGGCTCTTCCCAAGAAAATTTCGCTCACTGATCCTCAGTCCCGTTGGACAGCAGCGCCAGGTGGCCCGGCCTTTTTTGCCTACTCCACGAATTACCTGATCGACACTGAGCACGGTGTGATCATGGACGTGGAAGCTACCCCGGCGCACCGTACCGCCGAAGTCGATTCGACTAGGACGATGGTCGAGCGTGTCGAGGCGCAGTTCGATCTCACACCGGAACGCCTTATCGGCGATACCGCTTATGGCACCGCCCCGATGCTGGCCTGGATGGTCGAAGAAAAGGACATCGAACCGCATGTGCCGGTGTGGGACAAGACCGAGCGCAAGGACGACAGCCTCTCCAGTAACGACTTTCACTGGAGTCAGGACGCCAATGAATATCGCTGCCCAGCCGGCAAACCGCTACGCAGTGAATGGCGCGCCTTCACCCAGCAAAGGTCGCGGGTAACTAAGGCCAAAACCGTCATTTACCGCTCCAGCCAAACCGACTGCGCCACCTGCCCGTTGAAAGCGAAATGCTGCCCCAACACGCCGAATCGGAAGATCGTCCGCAGCATCCATGAGGCTGCCCGCGACGTGGCTCGACGCATCGCCAAGACACCGGAGTACCTCGTCTCTCGCTGCGAACGAAAGAAGGTGGAGATGCTTTTCGCCCACCTCAAACGGATCATGAAACTCGACCGTTTACGACTGCGTGGCCTAACGGGTGCCACTGACGAATTCACCTTGGCTGCGATGGTGCAGAACCTGCGCCGCATGGCCAAGCTTTTGCCTCAAGGGCCACCGCTGACGGGATAGGTATGCCTGCTACGAGCAGAAACCCTCAAATTAACCCTTAAACCTGAGCAAGGACGCTCAGTGAAACGCCGGAAGGCAACTTGAAGTGGCTTGCAGCCACTTCGACAGCAGGCACACCTGATCGGCAGGCTGCCGCTAAAGCTACTTTTTCAACAGAATCGGCCGATTTGTGCCGGTCGTCAAGGACCGCTTCGGATCACTCTCAACCGGATCGCGGGCCAGCTGATTTGCTAAAACCCGCGCCAAACTCAACGAAGGATTTCGCATGATCCGTTTTTTTTGGCGATCACGCTCGGCCTGATGGTTGGCTGCTCGTCGAGTTCAAGTTCGATCTGATCAGTGAGCGGTAGCGCAAGTGGATCGCCTCAGCCAAGCAGCGTTGTTGCCGGCGGCCGGAAGAAAGCCTTGAACTAGTAGCGGAAAGGATGAAACTTTATTTTTACGATTCTCAGCATTTTCCAAGGTTGAGCGAAAATTAGGATGATACTTTAATGATTCCGGCCTCCATCCCCACAAAACGCTTGCAGATGGCAGAATTGAAATAAGTCATTGTTTTAAATGGATTTTTGCAGGAATTGCTACGTTGCAGGGTCCTGTAGTTAGGATGACACTTTATTTTCCTCCCACAGGCCTCGTGATACGCCTATTTTTATAGGTTAATGTCATGATAATAATGGTTTCTTAGACGTCAGGTGGCACTTTTCGGGGAAATGTGCGCGGAACCCCTATTTGTTTATTTTTCTAAATACATTCAAATATGTATCCGCTCATGAGACAATAACCCTGGTAAATGCTTCAATAATATTGAAAAAGGAAGAGTATGAGTATTCAACATTTTCGTGTCGCCCTTATTCCCTTTTTTGCGGCATTTTGCCTTCCTGTTTTTGCTCACCCAGAAACGCTGGTGAAAGTAAAAGATGCTGAAGATCAGTTGGGTGCACGAGTGGGTTACATCGAACTGGATCTCAACAGCGGTAAGATCCTTGAGAGTTTTCGCCCCGAAGAACGTTTTCCAATGATGAGCACTTTTAAAGTTCTGCTATGTGGTGCGGTATTATCCCGTGTTGACGCCGGGCAAGAGCAACTCGGTCGCCGCATACACTATTCTCAGAATGACTTGGTTGAGTACTCACCAGTCACAGAAAAGCATCTTACGGATGGCATGACAGTAAGAGAATTATGCAGTGCTGCCATAACCATGAGTGATAACACTGCTGCCAACTTACTTCTGACAACGATCGGAGGACCGAAGGAGCTAACCGCTTTTTTGCACAACATGGGGGATCATGTAACTCGCCTTGATCGTTGGGAACCGGAGCTGAATGAAGCCATACCAAACGACGAGCGTGACACCACGATGCCTGCAGCAATGGCAACAACGTTGCGCAAACTATTAACTGGCGAACTACTTACTCTAGCTTCCCGGCAACAATTAATAGACTGGATGGAGGCGGATAAAGTTGCAGGACCACTTCTGCGCTCGGCCCTTCCGGCTGGCTGGTTTATTGCTGATAAATCTGGAGCCGGTGAGCGTGGGTCTCGCGGTATCATTGCAGCACTGGGGCCAGATGGTAAGCCCTCCCGTATCGTAGTTATCTACACGACGGGGAGTCAGGCAACTATGGATGAACGAAATAGACAGATCGCTGAGATAGGTGCCTCACTGATTAAGCATTGGTAACTGTCAGACCAAGTTTACTCATATATACTTTAGATTGATTTAAAACTTCATTTTTAATTTAAAAGGATCTAGGTGAAGATCCTTTTTGATAATCTCATGACCAAAATCCCTTAACGTGAGTTTTCGTTCCACTGAGCGTCAGACCCCAGCACCTGGTCGCTTTCAGCTGTAAGCGTCGCGGTTTCTGCCCGAGCTGTGGGGCGCGGCGGATGGCCGAAAGTGCCGCCTTGCTGGTTGATGAAGTACTGCCTGAACAACCCATGCGTCAGTGGGTGTTGAGCTTCCCGTTTCAGCTGCGTTTCCTGTTTGGGGTCGTTTGCGGGAAGGGGCGGAATCCTACGCTAAGGCTTTGGCCAGCGATATTCTCCGGTGAGATTGATGTGTTCCCAGGGGATAGGAGAAGTCGCTTGATATCTAGTATGACGTCTGTCGCACCTGCTTGATCGCGGCCGCGATAGCTAGATCGCGTTGCTCCTCTTCTCCATCCGCGTTCCAAGCTGCGGAAAGGCACCCATAAGCGTACGCCTGGTCGAGCAGGCGACGCGGATCGACGTCCAGCGCACGAGAGAATGCGTCCGCCATCTGTGCAATGCGTCTAGGATCGAGACAAAGGTCGTCTCTGTCAGCCGGATCGTAGAACATATTGGCGGCGCCAAAGCCCACTTCACCGACCAGACCGACGGGATCTATCACCAGCCAGCCGCGACTGGAGAACATGATGTTTTCATGATGCAGATCGCCATGTAGCCCACGCAGTTCCGAGGCATTGCTCATCATTTGATCGGCTATAATCGCCGCGTGGACGTAGTCAGTTTGACAACCTGCGTTTTGATCATCGCGCGCCCGCTGAAACAAAGCTGCAAAGCGATCCCGGATCGGGAGAAGGGCAGAAGGCAGGGGTTCCTCAGATGCGGCATACAGCTTCGCCATTAGTTCCGCTGCAATTTCGGTCGCCTGGTAGTCGCCGTGCTCGGCAACGATGTGAGAGAGCATTCGCTCCCCGGCATATTCGAGCAACATCAGATTGTTCTCACGACCGAGCAACCGGACTGCTCCCCTCCCATTGCGCCATACCAGATAGTCGGCCCCGCGCAGTTCATCAGCAATGTCTTCTATAGGTTTCAATCCCTTGACGATTGCAGGAGTCCCGTCTGGCAATGAAACTTTCCAAACGAGGCTGGAAAAGGTGTCCGCAATGAGAACAGGTTGCGAAACGTGCCAATGAGCAGGAAAAACAGGCGGCATGAACATCAACCCCAAGTCAGAGGGTCCAATCGCAGATAGAAGGCAAGGCGTTCGCGGTCGGGGGCTTCGATCCCCAATACATTGAATAGGACAGCGAAGGCGCGCTCTGCTTCATCTGGCGCTGCCCAGTTCTCTTCGGCGTTAGCAATCATGAGTGCCAAATCGGCATAGCGATCTGCTGTTCCGAGCCGCCCAAGGTCGATCAGACCCGTGCATTGAAGAGTTTTAGGGTCCACCATGAAGTTCGGCATGCAGGGATCACCATGGCAAACAACCATATCGGTGCGCTCTTGGTCGAGCCGCACCGGTAGCTCTCGTTCGACACGAGCCAAAAGATCGAGCTGCGGCGTACTCTTGTCCTCGTCCGGTAAGAAGTCGGGATTGACGGCATTGCGGGACACCACATCAACGGCGCGTCCGAACATTCGCGACAGCCTGCGCTCAAACGGACATTGATCAACCGATAGGCTGTGAACAGCGCCAAGTTGCTGCCCCATTGACGGCCACGCTTTGAGCAAATCCGCTCCAGACAGATCAGCCGCCGGTACTCCCGGAATTGCCGTTATCACCAAGCATGCACCCTCCTGTTCCTCCTGCCAGTTGATGACCTCGGGGCAAGCCACACCTCGACCTTTGAGCCAAATGAGGCGGTCACGCTCTCCAGCGAGCTCACCGCGGCGGGAAGCAGGTGCGATTTTCGCGAAGGCATGCCCGTCACCACGTCGAAAAACAAAATCACCAGATTCTCCGCCTCTGACAGGCAACCAGTCAGAATGCGATTCACCAAAAAAAATATTAGTTCGATTCAATGGAGGTTCCTTCAGTTTTCTGATGAAGCGCGAATATAGAGAAATATCCCGAATGTGCAGTTAACGAATTCTTGCGGTTTCTTTCAGCGCCGCCAATACCGCCAGCCCGTCGCGCAAGGGGCGCGGCTCGTGTGTGCGGATGAAGTCAGCTCCACCTGCGGCGGCGGCAAGCTCTGCAGCGAGTGTCGCGGCCCCGACATCCCCCGGACCACGGCCTGTGAGCGCGCGCAGAAAGGATTTGCGCGAAACAGACAGAAGCACCGGCAAATCGAAGCGCAGCCGCAATTCATCGAACCGCGCCAGCACCGAGAGCGAGGTTTCGGGAGCAGCCCCCAGAAAAAACCCCATGCCGGGATCAAGGACAAGGCGGTTGCGTTTGATACCGGCACCCGTCAGCGCCGCGATGCGCGCGTCAAAGAACGCCGCAATGTGATCCATGATGTCGCCAGCGGGTGCCTCGCGCCGATCTGCCTGCCCGTCTTGCACCGAATGCATAACGACGAGTTTGGCAGATGATTTCGCCAATTGCGGATAGAACGCAGCGTCTGGAAAACCGCGAATATCATTGAGATAGGCCACACCACGCGACAAGGCATAGGCTTGCGTCGCGGGTTGATAACTGTCGAGCGAGACGGGAATGCCATCTGCCTTGAGCGCGTCCAGCACCGGCGCGATACGCGCGATTTCTGTGTCGGACGAAACAGGCGCGGCGTCGGGATTGCTGGATGCCGGACCGAGGTCGATCACATCTGCCCCCTCGGCCATCAGCTTACGCGCCTGCGCAATGGCTGCGTCTGGCGCCAGATACCGGCCTCCATCGGAGAAACTGTCCGAGGTTATGTTGACGATGCCGAAAATGATGAGCGATTTATTCATGGGGGCTTCTATAATAATAATAATCGAGCATGAGTCTCATACGGATGCTCGGGTCGAAAGGGAATCCCCAGGCGAGTAACCTGTTTGCGGTGATCCATTAGCTGCAGGAGCAGAATAGCATACATCTGGAAGCAAAGCCAGGAAAGCGGCCTATGGAGCTGTGCGGCAGCGCTCAGTAGGCAATTTTTCAAAATATTGTTAAGCCTTTTCTGAGCATGGTATTTTTCATGGTATTACCAATTAGCAGGAAAATAAGCCATTGAATATAAAAGATAAAAATGTCTTGTTTACAATAGAGTGGGATAAATGGACGCTAAAGAACTGAACCACATGATAGCTGAGGCCTACAGCCGGGATTTGCAAAAGCCTGAGCTGGTATCGTTCAAAGAGGTGAGTCGCTGGGGGCGTAAGTACGGTTTCCCCGTCGTATGCACTCTGGCCGATGAAAGTGAAGAAAAGCAGATCCACTGGGCTGCCAGTTTGCTCATTCAAGTAGCCGGTACTTGGCCGCGAGAAGATATGCCGGAATTGCTCACACCGGAACGGGGCTCCGCGCTGTTCAACGATGCGATGCAGTTATTGGCGAATGGGCTTGGAGCAGCAAATCAATTGCGCTGACAGCACAAACCTTGTCAATAAGCGGCCTTCATGGCCGTTTTTTTGTTTAAAGTTTGTTTTAACAGAACCATAATTAGATATTGCAG
>NZ_CP120531.1:0-249616 GCF_032706145.1 Providencia sp. PROV040
ATGCACCAAAATTGCAGTAATAACATCCTGTTATTCAAGGATGCGATACCTGCTGACGAAAATTCGTCACACAGGAAACTCACAATAACAAACAATTCAAGTGTTCAACCCGTCTCGTTATTGCGGCTTGGCGTGTTCACACCGAATATCCGATCGAAAGGGAAAGCGGGCAAACCGTTGGATGCGAGTGAATCGCTTAGCCGTCTGGAGTACGCTCGCAGTGAGGGTTACACCAATGTGGTGATCACCGGTCCACAGCTTAACTATTTCATTGATTTCCGATGTTGGCTTGGGATTATTCATGCGTTTAGCGCCAGTCCTGATGCTATGCATGGCAATAAGATTAAGGTGAAGTTCAGCGAGTTCTCGCAGTTCTGCGGGTATCCATCGAAGCGGCTAGATTCGAAATTGCGTAAGGAGATAGCCGACTCATTAACACGTATCAGGGCAAAGACCATCACGTTCACGACACCAGGCACCAAGAAGTTTTTGGTTACCGGTCTACTGGTAAAGGCGGAATTTGATGTTGTCGAAGATCTGGTGGTGTTGGAGGCTGATGAGCGTCTTTGGGAGCTCTATAGCAATGATCACTTAAGTTTGTTACGACGCAAGCCGTTATTGGCATTGCCGAGAAATGAAACAGCCCAGGCGCTGTATACCTATTTCGAAGCATTACCACGACAGCCAGCGCCGATCTTAATGTCGCGGCTTCGTGAGCGATTGATGATGAACGGTAGGGTCGCTGACCAAAATCGTAAAATCACTGATGCGCTTAGCGAACTGAATAGTATTGGCTACTTGCAGTACGAGGTTATGAAGGCCGGGCGGGAATCTGTTGTACATATTCACAACCGGAACCCGACATTGGATTAAGTGAAATATATCGGAGACCCGTCGTAAGGCGGTTTTTTTATGCCCAGAGTAAACAAAACGAATGGTAGAGTGAGTTTGAACGGGGGCTTTGGTATCGTGAGCGGATGAAAAAAGTGAGTTCTAGCGGGTAGGCTGCCGATGAAAAGTGAGTTGCAGCAGGATACTGAGTAGAAAAGTGAGCTATAGCGGGTGAGAAAAAGCGGAGAAGGGGGTGTGATGACATTTAACGCTGGCAAATTGAACAGAAAGGGCTTGTGGTAGGGTTAAAAATTGGTACCAGACTGACGATAACCCATTCGAACTCACTTTTTGATGGATTCCTTGATCAATAACGCTATATTTCCCGTTCAAACGCACCGAAACGAAGTATATATTTCCCGTTCAAACTCACTTAGGTGAGGTGGGATGTCCCGTACCGGTCTTAAAATAACAATGTAATTACCCGTTCAAACTCACTTTACAAAGAAGAAAGACGAAAGTTTCGTCACAGGCCAGGCCACAGTTACTATGGTGATAGGAGGATTTATGAGTCAATTTGGTGAACAGCTGAAGCTGTACTCTGATCGCCAGCGCGATGAAAAAAAACGGACGGCATTGGATGTTCAATACGTGCAGTCCGAAGGAAAAGATGGTTTTTTGACGCTGAATATCTCGATAGCACCCATGACGTCGGAAGGGCGCGAAGTGTTATGGGATCAGAAAATCACGATACAACTCTCCCGATATGAATTGACCTCATTTTGCGGCACTTTATTCGGGCTCGAAAAAGAAATGCGTGCTAAGTTCCACGGTGCGAACAAAAACAAAGGCTTTGTGGTAAATAACAATGGGTCTGTGGGTTGCGGCATGACGATCAGTGAGGCCGGGAACACCATGACATTCATGTTAGATCATGCTCGGCGAATAGAGCTGGGCGCGTTTGTACTGCGACGTCAAGCTGAAGCATGGAAAATGTCGGCCAGTGATGTGTTGGCAATCATGCGTCAGTCGGTCAGTATCAAAAAACAGTGAGTTTGCTGAGGGGCAAACTTTCTATTTTTGCTCCGTGGGGGAGCGATAAAAGGGGGTAAGTGTTGAAAAAGCCATTCCTACTTCTTGCTGGTATGCTCATGTTGACATCAGAGCTCCATGCGTCAGTCGATACGTCCGATCAGCAACAGGACTCCCGCGTTAATCAGATCGGCGCAAGCCCTGTGGAAACGCGGCCGTATTCTGAAATCAAACATCATGTCCATGATGGACCCGTCGAATTATTCCTGGTTGAGGAAGTAACTTCCGTTGACCAGTCGCTGCACACCGTCGTTATTTATGACGGAAGCCGATACGAACTGAAAGGGCAGGTGGATTGGCTCAGACCAGGAAAAGGCAAGATGCCTCCTGGTGGCTGGGCGTTCACTGTCTTCGCCTCTACAAAGGAAACCTACGCTTGCTCGCCGGAGGTGGTGCAATCTGGCACTGGTTCCTGCCTGTTATTTGTGCCTCAAAACGAAGAAACGCCATTGTAGTAATCGGGCCTGATGCGCTGATTTTACAGGCGATGATCAGGCTGGCGTTTCCACGGGCTGACAGGGGGGAACCCCCAAAGCCCAAACAGTGAAAATGACCGCTAAAACCAGGTAATTTAATCGTACTTGGGGTAACCGGCATTGCGACCGCCACCCGTAAGGGTTTTACAAACGAGATGAGCATATGAAAACCATGATCAAGGTAATTGTTTCCGTGATGACATTGGCTGCTTCCGGCATGGCCGTTTCGGCTGAAATGCAACAGGTGAATTTTGCAGTGCCGTCCTCGGTGGCTAATCAGGATCCGACTGGCGTGAAAAAATTACGCATGAACTACGACCAGTTTTTTGTTAATTCTCTGGGGGAAGGGGAGAAGCAGGAGCTGGTTCAGCCGGTATATTTTGAAGGGCCTTATCGCTATTCACTGATCCGGGCCTTTGATGGTAATAACACGGTAATCAACCTGGCCGGTAGTAAACATGTTTTATCGGGTATATCGGGTGGGCTGACTCCGATGCTGGCGGGTAAAAAACTTGTCGCTTTGCGAGACAGCGAAGATACCGTCGTGGTCTGCCAGGCGCAGGTGCTGCGGCTGAAGTTCTCAAAATGCTGGCAAGTCGTTCACAGTGACCAACCTCTTGCAGTGATCCCAGAAGAAACTAAGTGACAGTATTGTGATGTAGGTGGTTTCGACCGCGTTACGTGAAATCTGAAGGTGTAAGCGGGAGATTATGGCTGTATCTGTAGTTGCTGTGGATTAGGCAAGTAATACATTCAGCGGTCAGCCCCGGCAAAGGGGCTTCCGTATATTTAAGCGTTTTCGTAAAGGTCCCAGCGGTTGCCATAAATGTCTTCGAAGACAACAACCTTACCATATTCCTCTTCACGAGGTTCTTGGGTGAATTTAACACCTTTTTCTTTCATGCGGTTGTAGTCACGCCAAAAATCATCGGTCTGCAAAAACATAAATACGCGTCCACCAGCCTGATCGCCTACGAACTTACTTTGACGGTCGTTGGAGGCGCGAGCGAGTAATATGTTGCAATCACTACCGACTTGTGGAGTGACAACAACCCAACGTTTACCTGGCTGGGGAGTGTCTTCTACGAGGGTGAAACCGAGTTTGTCTGTGTAATATTCGATGGCTTTATCATAATCATCAACGACTAAGGCTACATAGCCGAGACATCTTTTATGTGAACGCATTCTATCTCCAGTTTTAATATGGGTACGAAAAGAGAATATCGTTAGAAAAGAGGAAATCAATAGTCTAAAAAAGATGCAATCGGCGACCGGTATGATATTCTGATCGTAACTGGAATAGCGAGCGTGTCAGAGGGGACGCGCCACGCGAGGGGTTCCCCCAAAGCGGGGTTAAAAAACACCAGAAGGATGCCGCACTAACCCTGCGGCATTTGTTTGTGCATAGTAACGCTAGCGAGGTAATCTATTATAAAAGAGGATATTTCGGATTGATTTTGGTCATTAATCTCTCGCAATTTCTGGAATAAAATGGGTTTGAAGCCATCACAAATGCCAGCTGAATCTTGGTCTGACATCCCACTCTCTTTTAGTTTTTCTTTGATTTTTTTTAAAAAATCCAAAGTTAAATTATATTTACTTACTGCTATACCAAAATTTTGAATGGCACTTCTGTAGAACGCCCATGTGGATTCATTAGGGAGGTTGGTTCCTGAATCGAAAGAAGGGAGTGATAATGTAGTTACCTCAACACTATTTCTTATTTCACAAGTGGAGCTGAGTCTTAAAGGATCTACAAGGAATGAATAGCAGAAAGGTTCACCGTCATATTCATCTGTGAGTTTAAATAAATGTTCAATGCAGCCATAAAGCCTCATAAAACCTTCGACAGATGTACCGTTAGAATATACTGCAATAAGATGGCTAAAATCTGATAGGGTTGGTAATCTGGAAGCTGTTTCTTTGGGCCAACTTACAAATTCATGAGATTCACCTACGCCTTTAAGTATAAAATTTCTCACTGGATCGAATATTTCTTGAAGTGCCAATTCCTTATCATTAATACCTAGCAAGTTGAATACACTTTTCATTGCACCTCGAAAATAATCTTTCCCCCCAAATGATATATTAACGGGGAATGATTCATTCATTAGACCAGATTTTTGCTTGTAATTAGACAGAAAATCTTCCTGTGTAACTCCGCTATTAGGAAACATTTCAATAAATTTTTTGTAAGCCCAAGGCAACATGCTGGGATCGGCACATAGAACTTGAACACTGGTCCTTCCATTTTCGAGTTCGGTGGTGACTATTTTGGGTTCAGCGTATTCAGGTTTTCCTCTTGGCCGCAAGTCGATAACGGAAGAGTCATCACCACGAAGTTTTTTTATTGTAGGCGCATCTCTGCCGCGACTTGTTTTGGCGTCAATTTGATTTCTTATGAATTCAAAAGGTTTGGAGAAAGCCAAGTCAATTTCTTTTCCAAAAATCTCTTGAGCCGAGTTTGAAACTATTTCTTTAGAAACCCATTTAGGTCCTAGGAAGTTTTGTAGTATGTGTTCCTTAGAGGCAGACTCAAATTCTTCTTTAGTATATATACACTTATGCATGATATTTATGCCCTTATTAGTTTTAATATTAGTATATATGGAAAAGGGTAAATTCCAACTTAAAAAACTAAACCAACATACAATAAGGGGTGTAACCCTATGCCCCGGCGCTTCGCTTGGGGCAAAACCCAGTCCGAGCTTCATTCCCGCCGTCCCGAGATAATACGAGAGCCCGCCTGGGTTCCGCGTTTATATTTGAAATCGGCACGTTATTCTTGGATGGCGACCGTGAGAAAAGAAGAGATAAAGAGAGAGAAAAAGAGAAAAAATAAGAGGGGGGGGAGGAAGGATATTTCAACGATAAAAGAGGTAAAAAATGTCTTCAGGGTTGCAGCGGTGATGTATAGAACCTATATCGTATGTTGGTTTAGATTTGCGTGTTTGTTGGCAAAGGTCAATCACTATTTCACTACTCGCTCGCGTTAATTTAACGAGTCGCTTTCATTGCTCGCAACAAAAAAGAGGCTCGTTATGTCCCCTTTTTTTCGTACATGACATTCTAATTGGGTTATCATTCACGCTATATCCGATAATTCAAAATCGACAGATTTAAATGAAACTGAATATAGATAAATGCATTTCTTTTACTGGCAGATACGCATGGTCAATTGTTGCTTTCGCGGTGATGCTTCAGGTGCTCAGTGTCGCAGTTCTTGTCAAAAGCTTACTGGCTAACAACTGGTTAGATGGTGGCGTCATCGCCGCTATCCTCCAGTTGTTAGCAATCCTATTCTTCAGCATTTCCCGTTACGCACTTAAAGTCCACTTTTTAGATAAAGCCGGTGGGCCAGATGCCTATCTCGCACAAAAAATTCAATGGCCGGAGGATCAGTTTTATACCGATCTTGTCGATAACGTAGGTGTAAAAGAAGAGTTCAATGCTTGGTACAGTCAGCAGGTTACGCCGATTTCAATTGCCGAGTTTGATAAGGGACTAATTACCGTTATCTCGACCACATATTCACTCAAGCAGGAAGAGCAGATCAGCGATAGACAGTTTCTGAAATTGTTGATGCTTAAGTACGCAGGCCCTTTATTTAAATGGCTAAGTTTTGGCAGCATGCTGTTTGCCGCAGCCGCGACTGTCCTGTTGTTTAATTCCATGAATAGTTTGAAAGAGGGCTACCCCTTTATCGTTCTGCCATTTTGCCTTGCCATCATGTTCCATTCTTTACGTAGAGCCGTCTCTGCTAAAAGTTCAAAACTGATACTTGAGCGGCCGATCAGCCCCGCCGAAATTGACGGTTTAATGCGCCTGGCCGCTACTTTCAATTTACACCGCGAATTCTGCGAACTGATGCGCAGCCCACAACGTCCGAAAACAATCAGTGATGCCCATCGCTGGTTAACAAACAAAGCTGAGGGTACTGAAACCTTTTTCGGCTAACCTGTAAACAAAATAACCACGTCTTGCCTTTGTGGGTGAAAATTGTATAAAGTATGGACATATATACAGCCCCTGCTTCGGCGGGGGGATTTGCAAGCTACCCTTTTTCGGGGATTGAATACGATGAACATCGCAGAAACCTTCCATCATCTGGAAGACAATCTGGCGTTGCTTAAACGCGTGCTGGCGGAGAAATCTCCGCTATATGCCCGTGTTTGTGTCATTCCGCCCGTCGCTGATGGCGATGAAAACTTACCGGTTGATCGCATTGAACCCACATTGTTATACGGTGCCCAGGCTATTGAGCAGACACAACGCTCATACACCGATCTGCACATTAAAGATGGCTTGTCACAAAAATCGACTCGCCGGACTGCCGGTGTACTTTGGTATGATGACGAAACACCAGAGTTCACATCGGACGTGATGGCGCTGGTAACGGCTATCAACACGGCCAAACAGTCAATACAAGATCACATCATCACTGATTACAGTTCGCAGAATGCTCGTTTCAATGCGCTGCATAATGCATGCCCTGGCGTGATGACCCTGCATTTGTATCGCCAAATAAGAGCCTGGCATAACGCGGATATACAGTCTGTGCGCTTTTCCTGGCAACGAAAATCATTGCTTCGGATCCCGGATAAGGCCAAATTGCTCGCCAACATGCAGGCTGACGTTTTGGACAATAGCGACGTAACCGTCCCGGTCGGTAACCTGGTACAGCGGATTGCTAATACACCACAAGACAAACTACGTCTGCGCCGACCGGCCAAAATTCAGCCCGTGGCGAACATTCAGTTTAGAGCAGAAGTGGAAGGCGAACCACCAACGCTCAAAGGGGTAACGGCACTAATGCCGTATATCATCATCCAGAATCAAAGTCTGGACGTGAAACCTTTAAAAAACTATTCGCCACGCGATATACAGCGAAGCAAAGACCGGTTGGCAACAGAGGTGATCGGGACTTTCCACGGCGAAACGATCGAAATGTTAATAGGGGGCTAATTCATACACCCTATGAATTACTATAAAATATACAACAAGGATTATGACGCTTGGCTTAGACAAGATCAGTCCGGGTACACCGATGAGGAACATGCAGGCTTCTGGCCGGAGCCTGCAATCATCAACATTGAACAGAATGACTCCCAAAAACCCGTTTTTTTTCAACCTTCCGCAACTACATTGAAACTCATTGAGTTTGGCGTGTACGACTTCTGCGGTCGTTGGCCGGACCGCCCTTAGTCGTTCGTAACTTCTTTTCCCGTTACTGCCTCACTAATTTCGTCACCTGGAAGCCGCGTATTACTATGAGGAAATCTTAGGTAATACAATCTAAGGCTTCAGGCGAGACTATGCATGAAATATTATGAAAGCGCGCTGCGCTTGAGGATCCCCTCAAGTGATGTGTACGGAATACATCAGCATCTGGATTATTTCATTCAGGAACAGTGCAAGGTTAAACTCCCGTATTCGTTTTCCATACAACCTGGCACGGGTAATGATACTCATATCTTATTGCGAACAGCACAAGCCATTGGCGTACCCGGTGAGGTACAAAAAAGCATGTATTTTTCCGAAGGACAGGAGGTCGTTATCACAGGGACCATCGCTGCGGTTCGGCGAGAAGTCTTAAACGGCCGAAAACGTGAGGTCTGCCCGCCATCAGGGGAATTGCCCGAATTCGTAAAATACCGCCTGAGCCGTGCAGGTTTAACGCCCCACCATGTCGGGGTAAATAAAATGGACCGCCTCGTCGTTAAAAAGGTTGACCCGTCAATGCAAAAAGGGCACCGGATCCATATCCCTGCCTGCACATTCCATGCAACTGGGGTCGTGTCTTCTGTGGCCGACTTTGAAAAAGCATTTGTCTTTGGTATTGGTCGAAAACGTATTTTTGGAGTTGGCCAAATTACAGTAACGACCCAATAACCCACTCACGTCTTGCCGGAGAGTACCCGGCAATATTCCTGACCTTGAAGGCCAACCTCATTGTGTACTGACCGATAAAATATTATTATTGACTGGTCAGTAAAGAACTGGTTAACTGTCCTCAATTGATAAAGAGGTGGATCGATATGAGTGGTAGGCCAAAGGAGTACGATGACCAAGCTGTCATTGAGTCCGCAATGAATGTCTTCTGGAATAACGGCTATGAAGCGAGTGGCACCCAGACGTTATGTGAGGTGACTGGTCTTGGTCGTGGCAGCTTGTATCATGCCTTTGGTAACAAACAAGGTTTGTATCAAAAGGCGCTGCGCCATTATCAAGAGATCGGCATTCACTATCAAAGAGAAATTCTCTCCGCCGACAAACCGGCAAAAGAGCGCCTTTTCGATATGCTCCAGTGGGGTATTTCCATCGACCTCGACCAGGATAACCCAAGAGGTTGTCTCGCATTACATTCTGTACTTGAGCGTAACTTTAAAGATCCGGAAATCCAATCCATCAACCAGCACTATCTGTTACGCCTGGCTGCAATGATTGAAAAAGTTATTGCTGAAGGTGTAGAGAAGGGCGAATTCACATCCGACACGGATATCAGCACCCGCGCCAAAGCTTTTTTGTCCGGGTACTACGGGTTACGAATTATGGGCATTTCTATGCCAGATCGTGATTATCTACTCCAGACAGCGGAAGGTATCGTCAAAAAAATCTAAGCCTATACGTGAACCTTATTTATTCGCCTTATTGTTTACCATTCAGTAAACAATAAGGTGTAGTTGCTTTTGTATAGTTCTTTACTAATCGATAAACAATGGAGTTGATAACCATGCATTCGTCAGAAAAGGCATTTCATATTTCTTCTGGTAACGGTGAGTCCGTTTGGATGAATGGTGATCTGTACTCGGTCTTGATCGGTCCCTGTGCCGCTCAAGGGCAACTCTCTATTTTAGAGGCAACTATCCCACCTGGCGGTGGGCCTCCACGTCATAACCACCTTAATGAGGATGAAATTTTTTATGTCACCCACGGGCAACTAGATATTTCCGCTGGAGATGACACGTTTGTCGCACAAGCCGGAAGCCTAATCTTTGTGCCAAGAGGCATGATGCACGGCTTTAGAAACAACACCAAGGATTTTGCAAAACAGTTACTCATTTTTACGCCGGGAGGCTTCGAAAGGTTCTTTTTAGAAGTCGGTCTCACAGCAAGTGCAGGAAGGCCAATCCCTGAGGTCTCCAGCACTAATCAAGAGGTTGCCCGTCTCATTGGGGCAAAATATGGATCATACCAAGAGGAAAAAATTTGAACCGACATCTCTATATATTGATGATGACAATTTTAGTCGTCACGATGAGCGAACTACAAACCGCAGGCATGCTGCCGAACATTGCTAATGATCTCAATGCGACAACCGGCCAGGTCGGTTTATTGGTTTCCGTTTACGCATTAGGCATGGCGATCGGTGGACCGATTATCGCTTATGTTTTAAGACGTAGTTCACCACGGTCAGTATTGACAGGCATCATTGCGGCTTATGCCATCATCGAAATTATCGCGCCGGTTGTGCATGCCTATTGGTGGCTTGCATTGGCTCGGGTACTCACTGGGTGTCTGTCCGGTGCCACGTTTGGTCTTGCCTTAACCTTTGCAGCCAGGATCGCGCCATCACCTGACAAAATTGGCCGAAGCGTCTCCATTGTCCTTAGCGGTATGATGGTGGGGACAGTCATTGGCTTACCGCTTAGCCATTTCATCGCCACACAGTGGGACTGGCAAAGCTGTTTTTACCTGTTAGGCGTCGCTGCTCTGCTTGTCAGTCTATTAGCCAAAATAGGCTTGCCTGACTTGGCAAAGGCGACTGAAAGCGAATCCGTTGAAGACCTACAAAACCTAAAATCACCTAAGTTGTGGTCTCGCTACCTGGTGAGTTTTTTAACGATCGGTGCGGCTTACGGTTCTTTCTCTTTCTTCACGCCTTTACTGCAAGATAACGCTGGTTTTAGCTCAGACGTAACGACGCTCATTTTGCTGGGTTATGGCATCTGTACAGTGATCGGCAACCTCATCGTTGGTCGGTTCGCCGATGCTCATCCTGTCGGAGTTTTACGCCTGGGGCATGGTTTGTTACTCGTAGCCCTGATTACGCTATCCATGTTCAGTGAAATAAAGACAATTACCCTCTTAATGGTGCTGCTTGTTGGACTGATCGGTATTTCAATGAATCCTGCACTGATCACCAGAGTGACCCAAGCTGGTGGCACAGGCTATCTGGTCACAACCGTCCATACTGCGGTTATCACGATGGGGGTGACGTTAGGCACGATGTTTAGTGCATTTTCGATGAATGTGTTTGGTCAAGATCCGGTCGTCGCAACTTGGACGGGTGCGGGATTAACGGTATTGGCAATTCTGGCCGTCGCGGCACAGACCGTGACGTTTGGAAGTAAAAAACCGAGTCTGTCTCGGGTTAACTGATTGAGCGGAGATTTTTAAATGGTAACGCACAACGTTGAAAAAGAATTATCTGGGAAGGTGGCTTTAGTCACGGGGGGCTCAAGAGGGATAGGCCGTGAGATTGCGCTGACGTTGGCTAAAATGGGCGCTGCTTACATAGGGATCCATTGTGGGAAAGACCGGGTGGCTGCGCAATCTGTTATTCGTGAGATCCACCAGCTTGGGGTGGATGCTGATATTTTTACGGCTGACTTTGCACTTGATGCAGCGCACGAAGCTTCATTGCTTTGGAATGAATTTTTCGCTCGCATTCAAGAACGGGGATACCAAGGGATTGATGTGCTGGTTAATTGTGCTGGTGTAGCACCTTCTGCCTCAATCACTGAAACTACCCCTGCTATTTATAGTGCGGTCATGTCTATCAACGTTGAAGCGCCATTTTTCTTACTGAAAGCTGCAATACCGCATATAAATGCTGCGGGCCGCATTATCAACGTATCGACGGTGTTAACACGAGTAGCCGATCCCCAAAGAGCTATTTATGCGGCATCTAAGGGCGCGATAAATACGCTCACGTTATCGCTTGCAAGCGAATTGGGTGCTCGTGGTATTACAGTGAATGCCGTTGCGCCAGGCGTTGTTGATACTGACATGAACAGCGGTTGGTTACACGAGGCACAGGCTCAAAAGATGGCGTCCGAATTCTCTGTGTTTTCTCGCGTGGGCAAACCTAACGATATTGCCGATGTAGTTTCTTTCTTGGCATCTGAACGAAGTCGTTGGATAACCGGGCAGGTCATTGATACGTCTGGAGGCTCTTGCCTTTAATATGATAATCAACCAGCCGTTTGGCTGGTTGTTTCTTATAGGCCAGGTGAAAGCAATGCTTGTGTGACTTTCTCTTCAGCGGCCGAAACGGCATCCTTTTCTTCCGGCAGTGGCTTGTTCCGTTTTACCAGGGCTGGATCGACGACATCCAAAATACCAATGCTGCTGACTGTGTAAGTATCAATCTGCATCCAAGCCGTGTGCATATCGCACTCACTCCTTACATCACTTTTCGCGGAACACCAGATAAACTTCCCCTTAGATTTAGTGCTGGGTTCGCCGTATTTTTCAATCGCGCCAGTAACCAGACTGTCCGGGCTGTTGAAGGTGTAACGAATAGATTTTACGACGCTTTTGTCTGGCGCAGCTTCAGTGTCATCAATCAGTTGGACGATAACCTCTTCATTCGCATTTCCCCAGGCCAGTGACGTAACTTTGCCGTCACGATTTTGAGTCCGTACACCGCCGATATTGCGTTGTTCTGCATGCTGATTTGCCGCTTCAAGCGCTGTATCCAAATCCATTCCCAGACGGATCCCCGCCACGCTGAATTCACTCACATCAACTGAATGGATTGGCTCCGGCTCGGGCTTTTCTTCAGCCTTCGGCAACGGTGGCAGGTTAACCTGCGCGTTAGAACCATAGATCCCGCCATCATAGTGGGGGGCTTCATAGGCTTGCGTGTCAGTCTCATCAAGGAGCGTGTAACTGGCATGCGCCGACGTTGAGCAGGTTAAGCCCACCAGCAGGGCCAGCGTGATTTTCTTCATCAAAACAGTCCTCATTGTGAATTTTCAAAACCATAACATTGACGTGAAAATTGCAGTACCGAAAAGGGCAACAAAACGGGGACCTTAAAGGTTCGCGATACCCTGTCAGGCCACTACCATGAGGAACCTCTTACCACTCATAGGCATAGCTCCATGTACTACGAAAATGTGATTAACCACCTGAAAAACACGCTGCAACAAGCAGGCGTGTTACCCGAAGCGGAGAACGCCGCAACGACATCCTTGATGCGGCAGGTAGTGACCTTGCTCGACCAGGCCGCTGATATGCTGGTGAAGGTGGCCGAAAATCACCTGAAAACCAGTCAGGCTCATAATGGTGACCTCAACAAGGCTCTGAGCGATGTCCTGAATTTCGAGGCGGTTGCCGAGATGCTGGACCAATACCAACTCGAAAGCGATGCCCGTGACGCGCTGGAATCCCCTAAAAAGAGTCAGCTGGTTCCCTCTGGGTTCACCTTCACCGATACAGGCCTTCATAGCATTGCAGGAAAGATAGTGGCTTATGTTCGTGAGCAGGCCAAAGGGCAGGCGCTGACGGCGCATGTTTGGCCTTACCGTCATGATGATAGTCACATGCTCAGCTGTGATTTTCATTCAAAGGATAGCGACCTGATAATTCCTTTATGCATCACGGCAGGACGAGAGCAATGTGGTGACCCCATTGACGAACCGACGGTTTACGATTTGCCCGAAGCGCTGCACCTGGCCGGTATCATCATTCGCGGTGTAAAGGCGGAGATTGAAATTGGCCGGTATCTCAACGAGACAAACCCTGCGGTATTGACCCGACCACTACAACATCGTCAAACCAATGGGCCCATCAATTTGTGGGAGGAAAATCATGATTAAGCAGCAGATCCCGCTATGGGTGCGCGCAACCGCCTTTGTTCGTGAGCACCTTTCCTTCATCACATTGGCCGGACTCTTCCTCTGGTCCTTTTTGGCATGGCCCGCACCCGATACCGCGACAGGCTCAACAAAATTAATCGTAAACCTATTGGATCTGGCGATGCCTCTGGGTGTGGTCTGGTTAGTGATCACCACTTTTATACGTGCGACAACGTTCGACTATATCGGATACCTCCGTAGTCTCTTGTACGATATCGTGTTGCTGGGGATCGTTTTTCACTTGGCCTGCCGATTTTTGGTGCAAGTACAGGACGTGATAAACGGCATTATTGACGGGGCTATGCATGACCCCGAGTCAGCTGTTACTACCGTGATCAGTATCTATATTTCCGTCTTCCTGTACCGGATATGCGCCGCGAAACGAAAGGCGCAAACGTCGATTGCCATGTCTGGTCGCATGTCGGTACCTCTTCGGCAATCAGAAGCCTCGTTAAAACTGACCGCAATCCACGAATGCGGGCATGCTCTGGTGTACGCCCTTCAGAATACGCACCCGGAATTCATGCGGGTTGTCCTTGCGCGTGAAGCGCGCGGGAATGCACTGCGCCTGGGCTATATGGAAAGTAACGTGGTACTTGACGGCCGAGCCACGCGTGATCAGCTTTATTGGCGCATGTTGTTGGCACTCGGAGGATCCGCAGCGGAATTAGCCGTCTATGGCAAGCAATTCGAAGGCTCACAGGAAGATATGCGTTCCTGGAGTGAGCAAGCAGAACGTTACCTTCAGAACGGCTTTGGCAATGTGCTACTGCTCGATGACAGTAAAGACGAATCTCTGCGCAATAACATCTCAGCCTTTAATGCCCTTCATGACGAGCAGGTCGCTATCATCAATCAGTTCATGCGTGACAACGTCACGTTATTAACGGATATGGCCGCTGAACTACGCTCTACTGGAAGTTTGGATACGCCCGCGATAGAAGCTTACTTGAAACGCGTGACGATAGGGGCTGAAGTGCCGACCTTTGTGATCACAGATTGACGGTGAAATACGGTCGCTAACTGACGACCTTTTTTTCTCAAAATCACGACATCATTTTGAAAACTGTAATTTTGCGAGGGGGATTATTCGCCTGAAAACCTGAAGTAACGTGAAAAATGACCTTATTTCGTTCCCGGAATGGGCTATGCCACACTAAGGGAGCCACAACTAACAGGAATAACTCATGTCTCAAACACTTCAACGAAAAAGTCGGGATTTACGGCGACTTCTGATTGAGCCGGGCCGGTACGAGCTGGTGGAATTGGGTAAAGAATCGATCTTCGATCGTGTTCGTGCAGTGGTCGCTTTCGATGAGGAAGGCGTCATGCAGATCAATGCCACCGAAGTGGCTATTGGGATGTGCGGTCTGACGGACAAAATTGATGAACTGATCGCGCGCTACAACGATGGCCATCGCTTTATTTAACCGTTCCGGTGAATGAATAATAAAGTTGTTTTTGCAATGGGAGCTTGTGGTTGATTTACACAGCCAAAGATCTGACTTTTGGCCGGGCTAACCCCCGGCTTTCTTTAATAAGGAGCATCCAATGAAAGGTCAAGCCAAGAAGGGAGGTGAAATAGGCCTAAATGGCGAGCATTACAAAGGCGGTCAATTTATGCCGGGGAATGCCAGTACAGTTAAAGGAGAGCACAGTTCCACGAGTCGTAAAAGTGGAAGGCCACGACGAGTGCTGATCGAACCTGGCATCCTCGTTGAAGTTAACCAAGGCGAAAAAGCCATTTTTGCACTCATCAGAGAATTCGTGGCTATTGATAACGGTGTTATGCGTCAAACAGCCAGTGCGCATACAGTCGCCTATTATGGTCTGGAAGCGTCATTGCCAGAGCTTATCCGCCGCTATAATGCGGGTGAACGGTATTGTTGATTGTGTGATAATGTGGTCGAACGAAATCGGTGAGGATGATCCCCCACCGATTTTGTCATGACAGTTGCTATCTTATCTTTTTATGAATGAGAAATAACAATATTAGTAAAATAGGTGTGCTAAAAATAACATAGGCCATCGCAGTGTCATGATATTCTCTCAAACTCTCTACGAAAGCGCGCCAAACGGAGATTGGATCATCATTACCTATCATTGTATAGTTGTACGTGAAGCTTGAACTAAACCCAAAGTCAAAAATGCCCAAACCTAAATAAAATAACAAAATCAACAGAACCGTCAAAAACCATCTTAAAAAAGTTTTATTTATCATAAGTGCTACCTAAGACCCCCCCACCCATTTCACCACCATCAAAACCCGTTGCCTCTCCACCCATTTTTGCTGACGATGTGGCAAATTCAAAAAATTGAATCATGGTTCCTTTATCGGATGGCGTCAGATTGTCGATATTTGGATACTGTTTATGGAAGTCACTTGTAGCTTCAATAACATCAAGCTTCTTAAAGTTATTTTTCTTGCCATCCAAATAATTTTGGAATGAAACTGGCACCGTGAATGCTTCTTCTCGTTCGATCGGATACTGCGTTCTCATTGGTGTATAACTGTCTTCGAATATCCGTGTACCAGATTGCTTTAACCCTTTTACAGTATGAGTTGTGCAATTATTGCCTGAAACATCATAAACATCTATGGATCTGCCGTTTCTACGGGTCAACTCACCAGATTTTTCAGGGAGGTTAGGGATACTGCCAGATTTCCAAAGGTTATTAAAATACGCTTCTGTTTTATCTGTATCTGCATCCGTTATTTTAAAAACCCTAGCATTCGTAATGTATAACTCATCTCTGATATATTTTCGAGCGTCTTCGCCTGTCATATATAGCAGTATACCATCACCCGTTAAAGTCAATGGCCCTGGCATACCGTAGCGACCATATGAATATAGTGACACATCACCGTTCTTGTGGATTGTTACAAACGAATGACCTGAACCGAAAGTTTCCGTCCAAACAAATACACCATCATATAGCAAATTATCTGAAATTCTGCATTCACCAATTAGAGGGGGTGGGGTTACAGGATTGATACGGCTCGCAAAACTGGAACCCTGGGAAGGTGTTAAAGATGTTGGGGCTTGTGACGCAAAACGGCTTGGTTGTGCTTGTTCTGGTCCACTATGAGCAATAACTTTATTAGTACCTGCCGGGCAACCACATTGTACAAGTGAGTCATGCACGGCCTGAAGTTTTCCGTGATTTAAAAAACCTTGCTGTCCAGAAATTACAGTGCCTGGTTGACCGCATTTAGGACACTTTGTGGTTGGGTCACCCACTCTTAAGGCTTTTTTATTAAAACAAGTGACCGTTTCAATAGTTGCGATACAAGTTGCTCCAGTAGTGGTCTTATCTCCATTTAGCGCCATTGCTTTACCCATGATAATGGGTCTCACTCCAGACATAACACCTCCAATGTGTGATATTACAGTTTTATATATTTAATTAATGAAAATAATATATCAATATTAGTTATTAACCTAACTATATATAACCCTAGCATTACCATTCACTAACTATTCAAATTCTCTACCACTTGTAATTTCGTCGCTCGTCCACCTCATGTTTAACTGGAAAAGGTAAATATTCATGCCGCTCTACTTTTATCGGAGAAACTGATGTGTACCAAAGAAAAGAATCTCGAGTTACTGTACAACGCCTGGCTATCCCGTTCAGTATCCTGGGAGTTCGATAGTGAGGATGACCGAAAAGCACAGTGCCGTGAGTGGGCGAGCGCTTCCCTTGAACATATCGACGATGAAGAGAGCTTCGATCAGGATGAAGCGGACTACATCATTGACGATGAACTGTCTCACTGGGGCGATTAATTTCGCCGTTTCACTTTGTCACCCGAACTGTGTGACTGATAATTAAAGTGTAAACAAAACGGATAGGCGGGTAAGTATGAGTCGCGCACCACAATCGGAAATACAGGCAATTTCACTTTTCAAACAGTTAGGTCGGAAGGCTGTTGAAGCACGTTTTAATGAGTTAAGTCGCTTAGCTCAGGCACGCCTGGATGAGAGTTATCGTATCCACGGCACCATTCCTGTCGGCTTTACCGCGCTCAATTTCATGACCAATGATGAGCGAACTGAGCGCCACCAGCTGTTGCTGGCAATCCAATTGTGTACGGACCCGCAAGCAGAAGCGCATGCCCGTATCATGGATCGCCGTGCCGCTATGAAAAGAGGTATTCATGCCGTTACCGTTGGGTAAGCATCAGCATCAAATGCTGGTAAACGTTGCTCGCATCCAGGGCGGAAAGTGGTGGCCGGGATGTCCGCTCACGTTTCACACCCTGAGTCGAAGCCGGGTAGTGCTGGACTCTCTTGTCGCGCGCGGCCTGATGACCCATGCAGGAAGTTGTCATTATGACGTCACGGAATTGGGTTTAAACATGGTGAATGAAATTTCAGGTAAACAGAACGAATAGGTGATACTATGAGTGATTGTAACGGTAACAGCATCATTCAACCCATCGTGCAAGATCTGAATGCCCTGGGTGAACGTATCGGCAAAGCCATTGACTCAGCCACCGCTGATCGTGATGTGCAATTACTTGAGGGAGCGCTTTTGGCCCTGGCCGAAGCCCGCGCCCGCTTGCAAGGCAAAACTCCAGTGACCCAGGTCAGCGCCACTATCATACCGCTGCAACCCTAATCGGATGCTGGGTAACATCATTACTGAAGTTAGGATCACCCTATGACCGCCCAACACACAGACACTGCACCTGAATGTGGACAGGAGCCCACCGTACAGAGAGTTCCTTCCGTCCATCTCGATAGGCTGTTTAACTACTTGGTTAAATGCATCAAAGAAGACGGGGCACCCCCAACTTACGATGAAATCGGCAAAGCGTTGGGTTATTCAAAAGGTCTGGTCGCCCGACGTGTGAAGCAGCTGCATGAGCTCGGCAGGATCGTCATAGACGAAGAAAAGACCACGGCCAGGACTATGCGCATCGCGAAGGGGCAAGGTCATGATGAGTTGGTTGATAAGGTCTACCTGACAGAAGATCGCAAAGCCATTATTAAGGCCGTGAAAAGCATGACGAAGCGTACTGGTATCGGTCCTTCCATCAATATGCTGGCACATGAGCTCGGTTTTTCAAACAGCAAGACCAAACGCCACGTCGAGTACCTGGATACAAATGAGCTGCTACGTTACAGCCCTGAGCTGGGTGAAGTTATCGCCACCGAGCCGGGTGACTACGAACCTAAATCTCATGCGTAGCAGGGGGCTCTACTTCCGTTTTTTTCATTATACGCTGCTGATCTGCTTACTGATTGGCAGCTTTCTTTTTGGCTATGCGCTTATAACGATTTACAGGCCTGACTTAATGACCGCCGGTATTGCCTGGTACTACTTTGGAGTGCAGCCAGGATTAGTTCTCTTTCCGGTGATCGGTCTTGCTATCTTCGGTATCCTTTCTTCTATATATAAGTACAGCGGCGTTTTACTGATGACGGTATTCATCGCTTGCACCGGAATGACCTTTTTCGTCCTCAATTCGTAACCCTTTCCTTGTCTGCACCTTGAAAAAGACCTTTTACTCCTGAATCATAGGGGCTACATAACTGAACGTTCGCGTGCCGTGGGGGCGCGCGATCTCATCGTTCAGAGCGCCTCATGCGGTATGAGGATTATTATCACGAGGGTACACAATGAAACTCAAGGTTTTGGCGCTGGTCGGCGCGGTGGGATTGTTGGCCGGTAGCGCAGTGGCTGCGCCACAGTTCGACCCAAATTCTGTTTACGCAGACAAAAGTAAGCGATCGGCAGCACAACCGAACGAAACTGCGCAACCAGGTGAAAAGGGAAGTGTTACCGTCCTTCGACTGAACAGCTACGCGCATCTGGGGGAATTCACCATACCGGACGGCATTCAAAAGGCCAGCATTGAGCGTTTCAACAACAAGGTATATGTGTTATCCGAGAAGCCAGATAAGCGCCTGGCAGGGTTGTGGATCGGTCGTGATGCTAACGGCAGAGAGGGACTTTGTGGTTACATCAATAACAGCATGCGAATCCAGAAATGCTACTTTATTTTGTATAGAGATAATTGAAATTTAAGGCGGCTTGAACCGCCTTAATTATATATGATGAAAGTGTAATTTAAATTCGTTTTGCATTTACATATAGTTGCAGAAGTTTAAAGTTTCATTAGCTCCGAATACGAACGCTGAGAATCTTCAATAATATAATTATACTTCAATGAATTTCCATTAGAAAAAACGAACGCAATTTTTACTAATCCGACCCTCTCTTGAATTGGGTTAACATGAAAAAATGCACTCTCAAAATTAAGAACTAACACAGTATCCCCAATCAATGATTCTATGTCCTCTGTATGTTTATTAATGTAATCTAAGGTAGATTTAAAAATACTTTCAGTAATTAGATCCTTTACATATTTGTCATTATGTTGTAGTGGAGATACCTTTTTACTGATTAATTCGGGTAAATCTTTCTGGTTTACAACCAAAAATCTATCGTTTAAGCCTGGGACTGCATCCGAAATATCCACATAAATAATACCTTTTTCTACTTTCTCTTTTTTATTAAGTTGAGTCAGGGCTTCCTTTATCCTCGTGATTATCTTTAATGGCGAACGGATTTTCTTGCATTCAACAAAAATTTCATTGCCTATGATAATATCAGCCCGTTCCGAAACATTTACCTCATATCCTGATAGTCTTAAGTAGGCAGCAACTTTAAGTTCATATAAAAATTCTCTACATTTATCATCTTTGAGTTCATCAAATTGATACTTAAATGCCACTCCATTGATTACTTTTGTAATTTGATTTTTTATGCTTTCCTCTTTTTTGATAAATGCCTTGTGAATGATTCTAATCCCATTAAGTTCATAGAGAGAGATGGACATTTCTAATTGCTCTTTATCAATTATTCCTGGAGCTTTCTTAGAGTATTTATCTATAACTTTAAGGTACTCGTTAAGCCTTTGTGCTTTTTTACCTAATATTCCTTCAATCCAACGAACACTATCCTTTAGTTCATCAAAGTATTTCTGGTCTATTGAATACCTTGTATTTAAAAATTGAAAATTAAGGTAATAATCTAGGTTGTAATTTTTGCCATGAGCAATCGTTTTAACTTCAATGGGATTTAAATCCAAATCAGTAATCACACAAATATACATTGTGCTTACTGCTTTGCTAGCAAATGAGAAAATGTATTTCGTCTTTTCATGGCTATGAAACTCCACTCCCTTGTAGATTAAATCCTGTTCCCCTTGAGCTTCTGCTAACTCAAGAGTGCGTTGTAACTTTGCAGTTAATCCATTATCTGCCAAGAGCATGTCTTTTATTACCTCACGGCCATACCATTCTGTATTTTCAAGGACTTCCTCTATGCACTTTCCTATGTGTTTTTGAGTTTTTAATCCCAAATCAAATACAATACTAATGTACTTCCATTGGCACTGTTGCAAATAGTCGGTGGTGATAAACTTATCATCCCCTTTTGCTGATGGAGCTGCACATGAACCCATTCAAAGGCCGGCATTTTCAGCGTGACATCATTCTGTGGGCCGTACGCTGGTACTGCAAATACGGCATCAGTTACCGTGAGCTGCAGGAGATGCTGGCTGAACGCGGAGTGAATGTCGATCACTCCACGATTTACCGCTGGGTTCAGCGTTATGCGCCTGAAATGGAAAAACGGCTGCGCTGGTACTGGCGTAACCCTTCCGATCTTTGCCCGTGGCACATGGATGAAACCTACGTGAAGGTCAATGGCCGCTGGGCGTATCTGTACCGGGCCGTCGACAGCCGGGGCCGCACTGTCGATTTTTATCTCTCCTCCCGTCGTAACAGCAAAGCTGCATACCGGTTTCTGGGTAAAATCCTCAACAACGTGAAGAAGTGGCAGATCCCGCGATTCATCAACACGGATAAAGCGCCCGCCTATGGTCGCGCGCTTGCTCTGCTCAAACGCGAAGGCCGGTGCCCGTCTGACGTTGAACACCGACAGATTAAGTACCGGAACAACGTGATTGAATGCGATCATGGCAAACTGAAACGGATAATCGGCGCCACGCTGGGATTTAAATCCATGAAGACGGCTTACGCCACCATCAAAGGTATTGAGGTGATGCGTGCACTACGCAAAGGCCAGGCCTCAGCATTTTATTATGGTGATCCCCTGGGCGAAATGCGCCTGGTAAGCAGAGTTTTTGAAATGTAAGGCCTTTGAATAAGACAAAAGGCTGCCTCATCGCTAACTTTGCAACAGTGCCCTTCCATTCATCCCCTTCATTATCTGCGGTTGCAGCAACGATTCGCCTAACTTCACCTAAAGGCACATCTCCAAATTTACCAATGATCATTTTCCCTCACTTAAATAACAAAAAAATTGTGTATATTATATTATAATATTTCGGACACTTGAAAATAATATAAAAATAGTGTCTATTAATTCGATATTTTTAATTAATAGACACTTATTGTCCGATAATGATTTAGGAGACACATTTTGCGACTGTTTGGGTATGCTAGGGTGTCCACCAGCCAACAATCGCTTGACATTCAGATAAAAGCGTTAATTGATGCAGGGGTGGCAAAACACCGTTTATTTTCCGACAAAGAATCAGGGAGCCATATTAATCGCGAAGGATTACAGTTGCTCAAGGTAAAAGTTGAGTCAGGTGATATTATCTTAGTAAAAAAACTCGACCGACTTGGCCGTGATACAGCAGACATGATTCAGCTAATAAAAGAATTCGACTCAATGGGCGTTGCTGTTCGTTTTTTGGATGATGGAATAAGCACGGAAGGTTCAATGGGAAAAATGGTGGTCACCATTTTGTCTGCGGTCGCTGAAGCGGAAAGGCAAAGGATTCTGGAACGAACAAATGAGGGCAGACAGGAGGCTTTGCTAAATGGGGTAAAATTTGGGCGCAAGAGGTCTGTTAATCGTGAACGAGTCTTAGAACTGAAGGCAAGCGGGTTAGGTGGTACAGCAATTGCTAGGGAATTGCAAATCGCGCGGTCAACCGTTTATAAAATACTAAAAGAAGTCAATGTTGACGATACCAATAATAAATTAGCTTTAATTAAAGAAATATAGAATAAGGATGTATTGTAATGATTGAAGAGGGCAACAAGTATTTTAAGGCGGGTGAACCAGCGTGGGCCAATGCATGTGTAGGAGAAAATGGGAATCCTTCATATGCGGAGTATTATAAAGGATATTCCAAAGCAGCTAATGTCTTGCTTGATGCTGTAATAGCAAATAAGGGAGTTCATCTATGGACGGATAGTTTTATATATCCAATATGTTTTAACTTTAGGCATTCTATCGAATTGAGATTGAAAGATATTTGCCAGAATTATATTAGTGAAATCTTTGCCATTAAAAATGAACCTTTTAATTTTGACCATACTGGGTCTCACGATATAGGAAGAATATGGGGGTTTGTTAAACAAAATTCTGTTAAAGCGGAAAGAAATTCAGAAAAGTTTATAGAAGAGATTGACGAATTTATCATGGAGCTATCAACAATAGATTCGACAGGGCAGGTTTTTCGATATCCATTTTCAAATGGAAGCGAAAGACACTTGGTGAGAGAAGGTATTATTAATGTCATTGATCTTAAGACACAGTTTAATAGGGTTGAATTAGAGCTTGATGAATTCTCTAACTTTATGTCAGATGCATTAATCAACTATCAGTTGGGATACTTTTCTGGTGTTTTGTCACGAAATGATTTGGTTGATATCGCCAACCGTCTTCCTGATAGGTGCGCATGGTGTGATCCGGATTTCTTACAGGTGAAAGATGAACTAAAGTTAAAATATGATTTAACTAACAGGGCATTCAGTAAGGCCATAAATATCATCGAAACCACACATGATTTAGCTAAAATGATTGGTTTGGAATTACAATTGTACGGGTGTGATGAAAGTGACATAAAACTCGCATTTCTGATGTCTAAGTTTTTTCTTCGCCATCGTAATATCAATCAGCTAACCGTTGTAAGTGGTACTATTAACCCTTGCAATGGGCATAATGCAGCGATAATTCTGGAACAAATCAAGGTTTCCTTAAAACGAAAAGATATATTACATAGAAAATTCCGTGATAGGTTTAATTCTATCTCAATTTCAGGCATCTTGGCTTTATTCTATGGTGACCATAGCAACTCAAAGGGTTATCAAAGAGAATTTGAACGCCGTGCTGGTAATGAGGCTAATTTTGAGGATTTAATGCATGTAATTGAAAAATTAAACTTTAACAAAGATGTTATTAATAACCTATATAACTTAGGGCATGCGCGACTTGCTGATAAGCTAAAATCTAAGTTTAAAATCCCAGGCTAAGTTCCCCATTAATGATTTCAAGGTATGTGGCTAATCATAAACAGGGATAAAACACCAACGTTTTGACCTGCTTTTCCCTTCGTCAACTTCCCAACCGATCGTACCATCCTTCCTGTTCCGTACAATATTTCAACTATCCGTAGGAGTTGGTCAGATGGCGCGCAGGAAGGTTCTTTCGAATATCGTTGACCGCCTGGGTAAACAGTATTTGCCCGAGGTTGATGCAGTCAAAATCGCACTTGAGCTTGAGGCAAAACACTTGTACTTACGTGCTGCCAAGCAGTGGAGCGTTGCGATGCAGGAAAACCCCAGTCATGCCGAGTACATCGCTGCACAGCGATTCCGCTGTATTGAACTCTCAAATGCCAAGCATGCTCAGCGAATTGAGCTCTACGATCGCAGGAGTGATATCACCTCAGCAAGTCGTGAGGTTGAAGCTGCCTATGTCCGGTTATGTGTCAAAGACAATTCCAGATAGAACGTGTCGTCATAATTTCGTTGGCCGAACCCACTCCCATACACTTCAATACCAGCCAGTTTGGCAACAAACAACAAGAGAGGCTCTATGTCCACTATACTGAAAGACTTCGTTCTCATGGCGCTCCCGCACCGTGAGTGGTCCTGCGAGGCAATTCACTTTCGTGTAAAACTATGCCCCGAGCCGGGCAAGCTTGGTAATAAAAACCACACTTACATCATCCTGGAAGACTTGTATGGATTCGACACCAACGAAAACTCGTTGGTGGTCCTCACGAAAATCCTTTTGCAGCGTTTCCCCCATCTGCCACCGAATCGTGTTCACATCCTGATCCATAGCAGGGACATGTCTAAATCTCTGGGCACCAAGGTGTTGCGATACGATTTACTGCGCGACGAAGAACGCCAGGTCAAGTTGGATAAGAAACCAGAAGACGTATCGGAGAAATCGGGCTACGTCTCAATGTGTACCTTCTAACTTTCAGCGTTGTATTGGAGGACTTACCTTGGCCGCACCTTATCATCGTTCTGTAGGCTCACCGCTATTGATGGGCGCAAAGACCATTCAATTCGGGGCACATAAAAAAGTGTTTTTCCCTGATTACGATCAGGCATTGATTGTTGCCACCAGCATGACGGCTGAACACCGGTTCCCAATGTGGATTTACAAGGCCCAGCACAATCACAATGCCGGATATTTAATTGCTGGTCACGGGTCACATACACTGGAAAAGCCGGATTCTGCATTACAGTCGAAGCAAATTGATCAGATGCAGTACCGAGATAAACTTCCGACGCTTTTGGAGAGTGATGCAGTTCGGCCAAGTGCGGTGTCGCGCATTGCTATCCGAAATAACGAGTTCTTGCAGTGCCATGCGCGGGTCTCGGAAGCAGATATTATCACCTGGAGCATGATGCAAGCGGATCCGGCGTTGATTTTCAACGTAAACCCCACGAGCAGTCCCGCTGAGGCTAAGAAAATCAGCAATCGTATTAAGTCAATGCTGCAAAATGCCTTGTACTGTCAAACAGCTGTCCGCTGGATCAACAATTACAACTTCGTTGTTGCTGTGCGTTGGCCGGATGATGACGGACTGAGCCCAAGGCATAAAGTAGAAAATGGGTGGTGGGTACTGAGTGCGCAAGAGCAGCGCTCTCAAGGGGTTTCACCAAAATGTGAAGATGTACAGAAAAAAGCAAACGACCGTTAACCGAAGAGGCCAACATGAAAACTGATCAGACCGATATTAAATTATACCTTCAACGTCAAAGCTCCTGTGGACTGATAAAGTTCACACGCCTGATGGATTGCATCCTGACTCCGCCGCTCATCGGCTTCCTCATCATGGCGTTGATGTTTGCCATAGCCCACCTGATCATCATGCCAAAAATTGTCGAAGAGCTCTTATTTTTGCCGTTGTGTTTCTTTACCGGAGGCGGTGTCTGCTTATTGGTCTTTGTGCATTTGTACTATTCGTGTGTGTTTCCACGGCTGTGCCCGTTGCTGGAAGTGGGCGAAATTGAAGAGCTATGTTCCAAATCGTTCACTGCATATCAAGAGACGGGCCATGTAGAGTCAAAACAGAAATCGGGTATTGATTACCTCAATACCCTTATCCAGGAAGGCATCCCAATTAATTATCGCCACCGCCGTAAATTTTACGCACTGGTCGATGCAGATGAACGTGATTCCAAGCTGAACAGCATGAGTCAGACATTCGAATCGGTGATCGCACAAAACAAAACGCCGGCCTAAACGTCCCTGAAAATCGTTGCGCTCCGACCGTCTAACATGGGCGATCGGAGCGCGCATTCGGAGCATATGAATATGGATAAGACAGACATTCAACTGTACCTGCAACGGCAGAGTAGTAGCCGTATGCTGAAGGTCACGATGTTTATTGAAAATATCCTCTTGTCGGCTGTGCTGACACCAATGTTAATTTTTGTGGTCTTGTATGGCCTTACTTATTTATGCACCCATCTGGTTGGATTCGGCGACTCAGAATTTCACCGTGTAATGGATCTGGCGGGGTACTACGCGCTGGGTTGTGGTGGAATCCTGGTGTTAACTCGTCTGTTCTTCTATGGGGCTTTTCCAAAGTTCAAGGCTCTGTTAACAGTCAGTGAAATTGAATTGCTTTATACGGTGTCTATGGATGCCTACGACAAATTGGGCTATGGCCCAGAGGACGAGCGTCCCGCCATTGACTACCTCAATGCAGTTGTGATGTCCGGTGTGCCGATGAGCGCGGTGCATACCCGAACTGTGGATGCCATGCTTTTCCGGGCAAAAAAAGAGAAAGACAATCACGATGCTCGCCTTAAGGCGGAAAACAATATTAATGCGCTGACTGACAGCATTGCAAAAGCGGGTCTGGCTCTGGATACATCCTCGTTAGAACACCCAGACCACTAACATTGCCGGAAGAGGCTACAATGATCCTTGATACGACTGATGTTGAACTGTACCTTAAAAAACAAGCTACTTGCCCCAGAATGAAATTGACCAATTTCATGGAAAGTTATTCTGCCGCTTGCTTATATACCATTGCTATCGTTTTTCTTCTTTTGTATGCCATCATGCAGTTTTTGTATCGCAGTGAAGCGCATCCATCCGCACAACTCACCGAGTTCATGATGCTGGCGGTCTATCCTGCTTCGTTCTCAGCCATTTTGTTAACGTTTACTTTGTTGTTTTTCTCCGGATGGCTCCCTCGGTACAATGCCATGATGTCGGTGGATGATATTCAACGCATATATGCGTCACTGAATCGTGAGTATGGTGAAATGCATTATCCCCCTGCTGATGAGCGTCCAGCGATAGACTACCTCAACACCCTGATCGAAACGGCTATTCCGATGGATGTCACGCATTTGCGACGCGCACGACAATTAATGCACCGTGATACAAAAGCCGATGACCTCCGGGCGCGTAGTATTAGCGCAGCAAGTGAGCTTTTGAAGGTGTCACAGTCAATTGTCATCTCTACACAGGCGCAGGAAAACGATGACAAGCACATTAGCGAAGTTTCGGGTAATATAGCGCTTGTAAACAAAAACGAAACATAGGCAACATTTGACGTCATGAACCAAACAAAAACCACCTTGAACCAAATGAGTGCGCATCTTGCCTGGTGCGCACTGGCTGCATTGGGGATTGCCAAAAGAGATGGCCGTGCAAACGGCAATGTGCAAGAGCATCTTTTTCTCTTTGAATGGTTGAAACTGGCTATGCGGCAAAAACGTTTTTCCAAAGATGTTGCCCCTGATCTGCGCTGGCTTATCCGTCAAGGGGAAAATCATCCCATGAATGCTAAGCTGAAGGAAAAGCTTCAATACTTGTACGACAGCGGAACGGGCAAACTGACCGCTAAAAACGACTTGTATCGACTGACAACGATCTTAGGGACACTATCGCAAATGGGCTGGCCGTACTCTCTGTTGACGGAAGAGGAATGGCTGAAGATGGACATCGCACGATTGAATGCCAACACGGACTACCTGCGGATCCGAAAAGCTTCCTTAGACCACGGGTTTAATAACGACGGAACACAAACCTCCGCCGTCGAAGTGGTGTTAACGGGAAGAACGGATAAAGTCGAAGCGCTACTGGCTTCTTGTTGCTGGGCTCTATCCAATACTGAATCGGCTCAAAAGCCATGTTTTCACCTGCTAGCGTTGGCTGATTAGCTGTAAGCGCTGAGTCAAACCCAAGAAAGAGCCTTTATCAAAGGCTCTCAGACTGCTGACAAAGTCCTCGCTTTTTAGTGAGGACTTTGATCTAATAAGGTTAGTACAAATAATGAGCTAACCGATATGTTAAAAGAACCTTCTCCTCAGCAATATCAATTCGAAACTATCACACTCGATGAGTTGGTGCCTGAAGACCATCTTGTTCGTAAAGTCGATGCGATTATGGACTTTGAATTTATTCGTGATGCCGTTGCTCACCTTTATTGTCCCAATAACGGGCGACCTGCGATTGACCCTGTTCGTCTTATTAAAATGATGCTGTTAGGCTATCTGTTTGGTATCCCATCAGAGCGAAAACTGGTTAAAGAAATCCAAGTCAATATGGCTTATCGTTGGTTTTTACGCATGGGGTTAACGGAGAAAGTGCCCGATGCTTCAACATTGAGCCAAAATCGTATTCGCCGATTTAATGACAGTGATATTTTCCAGCAGATATTTGACCATGTCGTTGAACAAGCCATCAGTGGAGGCATGGCGAATGGACGCGTTCTTTATACTGACAGTACCCACTTGAAAGCCAACGCGAACCCGCACAAAGCCATTAATGAAGAGCGTCCCATCGCCCCAAGTGAATATATTGAACAACTCAATGTCGCTGTCGAAAGAGACCGGAAAAATCACGCAAAAAAGCCGTTACCCGACGCAAAAAAATCCAACGAAAACAGCGCCGTCAAAAACACTAAAGTAAGTACCACTGACCCTGAAAGTGGTTTTATGCATCGGGACAATAAACCCAAAGGCTTCTTTTATCTTGACCATCGTACGGTTGATGGAAAGCACGGTATCATTATGGACACCCATGTCACCGCAGGAAATGTGCACGATAGCCAGCCTTACATTGGCCGATTACAGCGTCAAATTGAACGTTTTAATCTTAACCCCATTGCCGCAGGCGTGGATGCCGGTTACTTCACCGCCCCCGTTTGTCATCTCGCGAAAGAAATGAGTATCGCTCTTGTTCCTGGTTATCGACGTCCCAATAAAGGGCAAAATGCGTATCAAAAAAAACATTTTTACTATGATGCACAGCGCGATGTGTATGTGTGTCCAACCGAAGCGCTTTTAACCTACAGTACAACTGACCGTAATGGTTATAAACATTACAAATCCAATATGGCTCAATGCCAATTATGCGAACATCGACAATCGTGTACTCAAAACAAAAAAGGACAAAAAACAATCACTCGACATGTATGGGAAGAAGCGAAAGAGTGGTCAAATACGTTACGGCTAAGCAAGTGGGGTAAAAAAATCTACGCAAGACGAAAAGAGACGGTAGAAAGAAGTTTTGCCGATGCCAAACAACATCATGGTCACCGTTATGCGCGGTTCCGTGGGTTAAATAAAGTGCAAATGCAGTGCTTATTAGCAGCTGTTGCACAAAATATGAAGAAGATGGCGCTACTGGCGCTTCTTTTTTACTTTTTTAAGTTAATACAAAGCCAATTAAAGGCATATAGAACGGAATATAGCTTGAGAAAGTTATTGATGATGGGATTTTAGAAAAATATCGCGATCGCGACCTTCGGTCGCTAACACAATAAACCCCATGCTAAAAACATGGGGTTCGTCATCAATCTGACCACTCAATATTTTGAGTGGTTTTTTTTGTTCAACGCAGAATGGCATGGAGCTCGTCTTCGTTTGTATCCACAAAGAACATCTCCCATAGCTTTTTCGCTAAAGTTGGATTGACGATACTCACTTTGGAAATAGGCATTACACGACTCAATCCCAGCCCCATAAAATGCTCATATAGCATGCGGGAATGTCCACCAAAAACGTTTAGTGGCTGATTGAGAAGATATACAGCCTCAGCCATCGTCAAGCCTTCAACCTGCAACGTATAGCCCAGCGCGCGAGAACAGATTTCACGCATCACGCCGCGCTTAACCCGATAGATTTCATCTTCAGGGAAGTGCTTCGGTAACTCGCTGCGAGCACAGGTTGTAGGATCAATACCGTCAATATAGCAGGCCGTATCATTCTCAATTCGGTATTGTGGCTCACCACTGTCATCGGTGTTTTGCAAACATCCGACGGGGTCAAGAATGGTGCCATCCTCCAGGACTAACCAACCATATTGCGTATGAGCTACTGAAAAAACGCCGTGGTCACCTTCGTTTACAGCGTCTTTATGTCGTGTTAGCCGAGTACCCAACATTGCCTTACCACCGAATATACCTCGTTGAAGAAGCGCTCGGCATATCAGGTATGAATGTTGAGGTGTCCACTGGGCGTGAGGAATACTGATACAGTAGCCCGTCGCGATGAGACGGACCCCGTCAATAAGAGGGCTTATCATATAGACTCCGATAAAAAAGGCGCATCAAGGATACGCCTGTCCCATATATATTACTTTTTCGACTTCGACTTCAGTTCCGGCTCCGCCGAGGTGTAACGAAGGGAATCAGTACGCAGGCTAGGCTCACCGACACCTTGCAGAATGAGTGAGTAAGTACGCTTGCCAGCAACGATAAACAGATCCGTTGCTTGCGACCAGGTGGCCTTATTGTCACTGCGTTGGACACGGAGAATGCCGCCTGGCAGCAACTTTAATTGCCAACCTTTCTCGTCAGACAGGTAGGCGCTAATGTCTTCACCTTTATTCGTTGGCAGCAGGAAGATTTTTGCCGCGAAGGTGCTATAGAGGTAGACCGTATCCTGTTGTTGAGATTTGTACTCAACCTTCAGCGCCGACCCAGTATAGTTCAAATCAGAGCCCGTCATGTCCTGGGTCTGAGCGAATTGATTTTTCGCAGGGAGCTCAACACGCTCCAGACGGATGGGCTCAGGCGCTGGCACTGGTGCTGGCGTTACGGCAGGTGCAGGTACAGTTTTGGTCGGCTCAGGGACTGATTCTGCCACAGGAGCGACATCAGCGCCCTGAGGTTTTTCTTCAGTAATCCCAAACTTGGCTGGGTCATATTCTCGCTTTTCGCTGGCCGTTTCGGTTACCGCTTGAGCCTCTTTAACGATCTCTTCAGCTGGGATAACTTCAGTTGTAGGGGTAGCCGGAGTAACCTCTTCGACGTTAACTGGCACTTCGGTTTCAGCCTGATTGTTTTTCTTCAGCTGCGCAATTTCCAGAGCAGGTGTTTCCGGCACGTTTTCGCTTGCCGTCGTCACCGGGTCAGAATCAGGCTGTGCAGGTTCAGTGGCTTGAGCGCCGCTGTTTTCGATGTCCGCTTTGACTTTGTCGGTCAGCGCGATACCGTCATTACTGATATCGACCGACAACGCTTCGACTTTCTCAGCAGGAGTTTTATCACTGGTCAAAATCACTGCCGTCATCGCACCCCCTGCGATAATGGCTGCGACGATCACCGAAAGTACCGTTTTCTTCGATACTTTCTTCGTTGTCTCAGGCGCGGCCGCTTCCGCAGAGCGTTCACGCAAAATTTCCTGACCGTATTCAGCGCCAGTGCCGCGTTTATCAGTCATCTGTTTCCCCTCGAATTTATTCATACACATTACCGATAGCCGCAACGTTCGTTATGTTTACCCCGTCGCAGTTCAGCCTCTTTAACAAACCCCGCAGAACGGAGTCCATGATCAGCAGTGTTACCCTCACTGCCAGATTGGATTGCCCGGTGATTATAGCGGCATTGTTTCCGCTGCCGAAATTCAGAAGGCCGAAAACGTCTGCGTTTTGTTCTCCTTTTCGCACGGGGATGGGGATAAAAAAAGAACGCCGATTATCGGCGCTCTATGAACGGAGGGAAGGTTGAACAACTACAATTCGCGAGTACCGCGACAGTCTGGGAATAGAGAGCAACCAAAGAAAGCTGACTTAGCTGATTTTCGAAGCACCATCTTTCCACCACATACCGGACACAACGGCTCTTTCGCATCAATGGATTGAGTGGTTGCAGGTGGCATGGAAGGGTTTTGCTCCAATTCTCCATTCCCTTTAATCATTTCGATCAGCTGTGTGCCGTCGAGTAAAACAACCTTTCCTTTCACATTCTCGCGCTGAACGAACTTCCATGCCTCATCGGTGAATAGGCCAGACGTGATAATGAATCCACGGCGAAAACCGTCGGCTAGCACAACACCGAATATTTCACGGACAATCGCCACACCAACACGGTTAGTTTTCCAGTGTTTGCATTGAACCATTTCCCTGTGGCCGAAACCCATAAGCTCAATATCCACACCGCCGTCCGCACCAGCTTGAGTAACACGAGCGCGATAGCCTTTCGTTTCAAAGAACTTGCAAACCACTTTTTCGAACTGATCCCAGGTCATCCGCTCTAAGACCTGACGTGCATTGACAACCCCTTTAAGCTTGCTCAGCGCTCGGCCAGAAGCCGATAACTGTAGATACTTAACGACAGTCCCAACGAAGAAACACAAGCCGATATAAAATAGGAAAGCGCCAACCAGCAATGGGAGTTTGGCATGGAGCAGGTTCATGACAGAGACCATTTTGTCTTCAACCTTTTCGCCAGGCGGGAACAATACATCGACCATTGCTTGACTGATAGCACTTTGATACCCATAACCGTAGAGCAGCATAGCGATAGCCGCGACAGGGAGCCCGACATAGACACGAAATAGCAACGTGGACTGAGGGGCATTTAAGGTGCGCCAGTTTTCTTTTCTGAACCACGTTCCGACAACAACCCTACCAGAGAGTGTAAATAACAGAAAAATGGACAATGTCAGCAACAAGGAAATTAGCTGAATTTTTGCACTTCCCACAAATACCGTATTGAGCACAATAATCAGGCCCGATACACCATAGAAGCGGATCCGCATTGCCTTTTCGGGTGTAACCTGACGTTTCTTTCCTTTCGACATTTACTGCACCTATTTTCGATTTTTAGGCCAAGCCCGGCGAGTCTTCGCTCTCACCGCCAGCTCATTGGAGTTAAGAACCACGATATCGTAGACAGCAATCAGACCCACAATGGACGGCGTGCCGTAAACGATAAGTTCAGGGATTAAGGGTAGGTACGGCGAAATCACCGCGTAGTAAACCACCAGCGATAAGGCATACGCTGCCCAGATATAGTAAATCTCTTTGCGAGCCAGCAAAAACACTGCGGCGCAGAACAGAGCCATATTTCCAACACCGATGATGCGGAATAGCTCAGTCTCATTCTTACTGGCGTATACCGCCAGGGCATAAATACCCGCTATCATTAACATCAAAACGTAGTTTACGACGCGCAAAATCATAAAAACCTCAACAAAGTAGATCAGTCATTTGAATATTCCGAGTTTATCATCGGTATATTCGCTGACGAAATCACCTCAGTATCGGCTGCTGGTACGTACCCGGCCATCGCCTCCTGGTTATCGCATGCGATTTGATTGGGGATCCAGAAACTCCCGTTCGTCGCTTCAACAAACCGAAAGACCATTTGGCAGGGAACATTTAGTACAGACGCGATGATCATCGTCCGGTTGCTCCCATCAATGAATCGGGCGTTTTCATACTGAGCATCCTCTGCTAGCCCTTCATTAAATAAGACTTGTAACGCATCCGGCTCCATCATCGGACCTGGTGTCAACGGCTTGTCCTGCGTTCGCTGTTGCACTGGCGCTGACAGAGGTTTCACAGGCATCGGCTTTCCCGGACCGACGTTAGCGCACCCCCCAAGAATAAGAACCATTAAAACTGACAGGTATTTCATTGCGTCACTCCTTTATGACGATGGAATTGTGGTAATTGAAAAGGTGGACCACCTGTTGAGCCGAGACATCCTCCCAACCCTCAGGCATATCAGGAAGTTCATAGGTCATGGTATCCTCGCGAGCATTCACGGGGATGGAGCACACGAGAGAGAAGTCACCTTTATCGTCGGATATCGCCCATATTTGAGAGAAGCCCACGACAGCCCCAGCGGTAACACGTCGGTTAATACCCAGCATCATGCAGATAGCCCGCTGATACCCCATAGCGCCTGGCTCACCGTAGAGCTCGCTGTCAACACCCAGTGCTGACAAAGCACTCTCGGCCAATTGCATGAGCTCACGAGAGATGGCCTCACCTACAGGGTTGTCATGGCGCAGTGCATAGGGAATATAGTCCGGCTCCGCTAAAAGGGAATCATCCCCGGCCAACTTAAAGCCGGTCACCTTCTGGATATGCTCATAGCGAGAGCGGAAAAAGTAATCTGGCACGCAAAAATCCGGTCCCGAAAAATTGACAAATCCAAGTCGTTCACAGACTGCCAGAGTTTGGGCCCGCCACTCGTTATAGGTTTCAACGCAACGCGCGAATTCAGCCACCATCTCTGGCGACTTTGTCTGATAGAAGGTTTCAATCATCATTGCGGGCACCATCTACATCCTTGCGGATCACTGCCATTTGAGCATCGAGTGCATCGTAAGTGTTGAATGGGTTAAAATTGAACAGCTTGTGCGTGACGCGCGCATCGATCCGTTCAATTGATACCAACCCACGCAAGGGCTTTGGTGTGCCGGGTGGATTTTCCCAGTAGCGACTGTCCCATGAATGGTCTCGGTTGTCCCCGGCCATGAAGTAATAACCTTCTGGAATAACCCAGCGACCTTTCGTCGGGACGTAAGCAGCGCGCGTGTCGATAACAAACCTGTATGGCTTACCGGAGCGTTCATCGTCGGCCGTGAACACCTGAAAACCATCTTTTTCGGCGATTTGCTTGCCCAGAACCTTTCCATTAATCCGGTACATTTTGTCTGCGCCAAACTCAACCAGATCACCGGGGATGCCGATAACGCGTTTGGTATATAGCGTTCGAGGTACGGACGGAGCCTTGAACACAGCAACATCACCGCGCATTAACCGGCCATCGTCCAGCAACCCGCCCAACCTGACCGCTGTGACGTAGTCACCAATCTTATAAGTTGGTTGCATTGACCCCGTGGGAACGCTGTAGACTGCACCAACCCATCGCTCACTGACAAATAATGTCACGGACAAGGTAAGAGCGATAACAAGCCAGGGCTGCGGTTTCCGGCGCTTGATGATATCTCGACCCAAGACGGCCACTAACAGGATAAATAAAATACCGAGCCCATTCATGAACGGGCCTCCTTCAGAGACCGAGCGTAACGGGTCAGTGAATCAGCCAGGCGCATGTAAATAGATAACAGGTAGAAGTGATACGCACCACCTCGCACCATCTTGACGGCCAAAGGATGTTCGGTTTCTTCACCGTCATGCATGATTATGAGGGAGAGATTAACGAATAGGTCATCACGCCCAAAGCGCACACGAGTCACCTGATATGTTCTGACAGGCCGGTAATAACTGCGATACCCGATCACCGCAAACGCCAATAAGAAGAGCCCCAGCAAACCCACCGGAACAACCCAGGTTAGATTTCCTGAAAGACTGAACCAAAAGGCAACAGAGACTGCACCGTCGGCCAGTAATGTGAATATACGGTTGAGCCGTAAGCGGCCTGACAAGATCATCATTGGTACGAATCGGAGCATAAACCCCCCTTGTTTATGGATGCGTACAGGATACCGAACACCTTCTCGACGACTGAGTTTTTTCATCGACAAAACGATGACGAAAAAAGGTTATTTTTTAGGGGAAAATCGACTTCATTTCTTCGTCAGCAGAATTGCTGTGATAGCGTGGATGTAGATTCTATTGAAAAGCAGGAGTGCGCATGTCCACCAGCTTGATTGCCCGGCAAATACCCGCGTTCGTGAATGACGCGATAGGCACGGTTAGCTTTGGCCCCAAATTACTGTCCCACACCGATGACATCATGGATTTCAACGGTAACAAGATGTCTCTGGAAGAAGCGATGAAAGTGGGTGCTGAGGATACGAAAGTAAGCGAATCCGCCTCACGTCTAGTTAAACATCTTGAGGCCTGTGACCCAAAAGTGTACTTCAAACGTAAGACGGGATTTTTGTCCCGCGTCTGGGATGCGCTGACGGGTTCAAATGAAACACGCATGATTGAATTTACCATGAATTGCCGTCGCGTGGATAGGCTGGTGGCACAGGCTCCTTTGATACTGGAGCAGGCGCACAAAGGCGTGTCTATTTTAATGGCGCTAGAACAAATCTACACGCGGGATATTGAAGCGTTGGACGACTACATCAAAGCGGGACGGGCGTTTCTGGTAGAGTGCCGCGGTAGTGGGAATGAGCTGACCGAACAGCAGGAGTACGGGCTAACCCGCTTAGCTCAACGCATCCTTAATTTGGAAGTCACCAAAGCCTCTTCGGAGATGAATAAAGTTCAGGTGGGTATGTTGCTGCATACTGCCGCTACTGATATCGATCTCCTGGAGTCGATTGTAAAAAGCGCCATTCCTATTTGGCACCACCAAATTAAGCAGTTGCGAAGTGGTGCTGCCAATATCGAGATAGATCCAGAAGTTGAAGCGCGCTTTAAGGCGCTGGTAAACAAACTCAATGACAACGTTAAAAAGGGTAGCTGATATGAGTAATACAATTACTATCACCGCAGACCAGATCATTCTGAACAAAGATACTGAGAAGTTTGCTGTCACCCCCGACCAACGTGATCAGGTCGTTGCCGTCGCTAACACCCTTGTGCTGGGAGATCCTAAAAGCGCGCACAACTTTGGCCGCAGTAAATCAGTCAATGGTGCCTATCTGGACAAGTTGTTGGAAAATGTTTATGTCCAGAACCAAGGGGAGGACGGCAAGCGTTTGAATGAAATCGTTGAGCTGGCTCGTGACATCAGCACGTCTGCACAGCCTGGCAAGGTGCAAAAGTTGCTACTCAAAATTCCTGTTGTCGGTTATTACGTTACGCGAGCGCTTCGGCTGGCTTCACGAGCGAATGACCGTTTTGACAACGTCAAAAATCAAGTCGGTTTACTGACGGAAGACATCACCAGTATCTCGGCAGATCTCATTGGTCAAAACAATAACCTCGATATCTTGTATGAGGAAGTTCTGGCTGAAGTGCATGAGTCGGGTATTAACATCGTGGCCGCAGGTTTTGCGATAGAGCAAATTGAAACCGTGTTGAAGGAACGCCGTAAAGCACTGAAGACTGACCCGGAAAATAATTTACTCGCGTTGGAAGTCAGCAATATTGACCACCAATTGACGGTTCTGAAAAAGCGCAAAGTAGACATTATCATGTCGCAGCAAAAATGCTTTGAGGATTTGACCATGATCCGCATGATGCAGCGAAATAACCTCAACATGCTTGATCAGTTTGAAACTATCAAGCGCGTGACACTCCCGTCTGCGAAACGCGGCCATTTGCTGGTGGATCAGGCCACGCAAAGTAATAACCGCTCTAAGCTGGTGCAGGCCGTGGGTGACGTTGTGAATGCGCAGGCGAGACACCAGGCGGATTTGGTCAGCGAGAGCTCTATTCGTATTGCTCGGCAAGGACATCGCCCGGTGTACGACGAATCTACACTTGAGCACATTTCGAACTCTATCGGCGGTGCTGCACGCGAGATTAAACGGATCCAACGTGAAAGCGAAGGGCACTATGCTCGTCTGTCGGAACGTACCGGTAATTGGCAAAAGCAACGCCGTGAGCTGCTATTGGAACTGGCGGATTAATTTCTCAGACGAACAGGCCGGTTATCCGGCCTTCTCATTTTTATTGTCAAATTACCGGAGGGGTAATGGTTATGACAGAGCCGGATTTCATCGCAACGACAAAGCGGATTAAATATAAACGGGATCGGTTATTTGTCTCGGGGGGCATTCTGCTGCTTATATCCGTGGTTTTGTGGCTCTTCAGTATGATGCAACATTATGATGTGGACAGTCTCTATACAATGGCCGAGACCAATCCTGTCGCTATGTCTTTTCACACCGATGATTCTGCGATAGAAGGGCGATTCGATACGCTAGGTAACGTTGTTTCCGGCTATCTCACTTATATTGTGCCATTTTTAGTTGCACTGATGCTTGTTGTGGGAGGGGTTGCTATTGTTCGGTCAGAGGCTTCAATCCTTATAGTTTTGCTTCCCATCATAGGCTTCATTTTTTCAGTAACCATTTTTAGTAATGACGAACCTAAAACGCTCCCCAGCGCGCCCTCAGCTCGGACTGTGGTTCTTATTCCTGCGGGTGAAGCCAATGCATTGCTGAGGGCGATAACAACAGAATACCCAGGCGCTGGCGCGATCTTTAAGGACGCGATGGAGAAGGGAGTTACCGGCAACAACGCAGTTACCGCATTACAAGAAGAAATGCGACAAGGCTATGTATTTGGAAATGCTCGCAAGGCCATGAGCATGAGTGTGGCACTGGCTCAGGCACTGGTAGTGGCAGCGGAGAATACCTCAAGCGAAGATGAGCGGAAGGATCTTCTGGACAAGGCTAGCCGCATTGCGGCTCTCAGTGTCCGTGTTTTGAGAGGATTTGATCTGGTAGAAAAGGAGCTGGCATATCGTTTGTATGAACTTGCACAGCGACTTGATCCAAGCATTGCGAATGAAGCTAAGCCAGCGATTGAATTGAAGTATCAGGAGTCAGCTAAAATGGAAGGCATTTTACGTACACTGAAAGGTGTTTTCCTGATGATGTCAGTGATACTCATCGCGTTGGCGGGTTTTTCTAATCGGAATCTACGCGTGATAAAAAAACTCAAAATGGAAGCTTGATGCACTGCCTAAATGAACAACCCCGGCAAGTCCGGGGTTGCTTTTAATAGTAGCGCTTATTGGGTTCGCTTTCCTCTTCGGATTGAGAGGCCGCTGACATGATAGCCGGAGGTTCTGCGTAATCCTTTCCGTCATCATCGGGCTTCTTAAAGAATTTTGACCAAATGTAGTGACCAGCCAGCAAGGCCACTCCACCACCAATCATAAGCACATCAAACAAATCGAGCTCGCGCATCTATCTTCTCCAGTCAAAAGGGGCACACTCCCAGCTGGCATTTAACGATTTCGGGCAGCGTAGGCAGCCCCCAATTTAACCACGGGCACAGTAACAAAAACATGAAAAAGGGGGACGAAACGAGGGGGAAAAACACCTGGTACCCTATAGGGTCATGAGATAATTGAGACTCTCATCAACGTAGAGGTTTTTATGGCCTTGATTATCCGAGCCGGAACCGGCGAAAGCGACGTCGTAGTCACTGAGTGCAATGAGCAAGGTCTTCTTGACCCTGCATTCGTTCAAAGCGTGCTGAAGGGGTACCCTGAGTTTTCTCAGCTGAGCAAAGGGATCACGTTGAATGGCGTGATTTTCGATCGCGTCCTCATAAATGAAGACGCCAAACACAGCGACCTGGAGCTGAATGAACGAGCCACTACGCTGCTGGAGGAACTTATTTGCCTGGAAGGGCCGATCGTCGGTGATGTGTTGTTGTTAACCGCAGGGGAGCACTACTGACGAGACGTTAACTGGCAGCAATAAAAAGGCAACCAAGAGGTTGCCTCAGATTGATGACGAACCCCATGTTTTTAGCATGGGGTTTATTGTTTTAGCGACCGAAGGTCGCGATCGCGATATTTTTCTAAAATTCCATCGGCGATATTTGTCTTGGCCTATATTTCGTTCTATATAAGGCTAATTGACCTTTCATGTGTCCAAAAATATAAAAAAGAAGCGCCAGCAGCGCCATCTTCTTGATATTTTGCGCTGTGGCCGCTAATAAGCACTGCATTTGAACTTTACTCAGCCCACGGAACCGCGCATAGCGGTGACCATGATGTTGTTTGGCATCCGCAAAGCTTCTTTCTACCGTCTCTTTTCGCCTTGCATACACTTTTTTTCCCCATTTAGTCAGTCTTAACGCATTTGACCATTCCTTCGCTTCCTCCCAGACATGTCGGGTCACGGTTTTTTCGGCCTTCTGATTTTGCGTACAGGATGAACGATGTTCACAGCCTTGGCATTGCTGACGGTTTGATTTGTAATGCTTATAGCCATTTCGGTCGGTTGTACAGTAAGTGAGCTGTTCTCCAGCGGGACACACATACACATCGCGCTTCGCATCATATTGGAAGTGTTTCTTTTGATACGTATTTTGGCCTTTATTGGGGCGTCGATAACCAGGCACGAGAGCGATACTCATTTCTTTCGCAAGGTGACAAACAGGGGCGGTAAAGTAACCAGCATCGACGCCTGCTGCCACGGTATTCAGGTTAAAGCGGGCAATTTGTCGTTGCAATCGACCAATATAAGGTTGGCTATCATGGACATTGCCCGCTGTAACGTGGGTATCCATGATGATGCCATGTTTGCCATCCACGGTACGATGGTCGAGGTAAAAGAAGCCTTTGGGCTTGTTATCCCGATGCATAAAACCACTTTCAGGATCCGTCGTGCTCACTTTAGTGTTTTTGACGGCGCTGTTTCCGTTGGATTTTTTTGCGTCGGGTAACGGCTTTTTTGCATGGTTTTTCCGGTCTTTTTCGACGGCAGCATTGAGCTGTTCAATATATTCACTTGGTGCAATGGGACGCTCTTCGTTAATGGCTTTGCGCGGGTTTGCATCCGCTTTTAAGTGAGTACTGTCGGTGTAAAGGACTCGTCCATTCGCCATGCCACCACTAATGGCCTGCTCAACAACACGGTCAAAAATCTGTTGGAAAATCTCACTGTCATTGAAACGACGAATACGATTTTGGCTAAGAGTTGACGCATCGGGGACTTTTTCCGTTAATCCCATACGAAGAAACCAGCGATAAGCCATGTTGACTTGGATTTCTTTCACTAACTTACGCTCTGATGGGACACCAAACAGATAGCCTAACAACATCATTTTAATCAGGCGGACAGGATCAATCGCGGGACGGCCATTATTCGGGCAATAAAGGTGGGCAACGGCATCACGAATAAATTCGAAGTCCATAATAGCATCGACTTTGCGAACGAGATGGTCTTCAGGAACGAGTTCATCAAGAGTGACAGTTTCGAACTGATATTGTTGAGGAGAAGGTTCTTTTAGCATATCGGTTAGCTCATTATTTGCACTAACCTTATTAGATCAAAGTCCTCAATAAAAAGCGAGGACTTTGTCAGCAGTCTGAGGCAACCAAGAGGTTGCCTTTTCTTTTGGGTCATCCCAGTGGGTGAGGATATTTGAGCCACCAATCGGGTGAATGCAGGAAGTTTCCTTTTTCCGTCCAGCCAGCCCCGATCAGTTGATCTTTGACAAAATCAGGCTGTCTGCGCAGCGTGTCAATGGAGACCTCATTGACAATGCAGACTTTGCCTTTTTCGCCCTCAACGTCACTTTTAATGTAACGCGAGAGGCCGATAAGTTGAATGCGTGAGCAGATTGCGCCTGCCGTTCGATCCATCTTTTTAGCGATTACGTCTGGTGAATGATGCTCCCCAAGCAACGTGAACAAAAATTTGTAGTTGCCGGAGAACCATAATTTACCGTTGCGCGTTTTTTCACGCGCAGGTGCGGGTTGACGTTTTTGACTGGCGTTTGGCGGTGTTGAAGCGGCGTTCTCGACGGGTTTTTCTGCCAAAGGGGCAGCTTGCGGCTCGGCAGCCTCAATGGCCTGTCGTTTGGCATTAACGGCCTTCAACAAACTGGCTGCGGCCAGCAAGTTATCATTACTGTGGACCGGGGCTTTCGTTTCTGTGGATGAAACCTTCAGCGGCCATGAACCTGGCACCAGATCAGTGATCTGGGTTGCGTCAGACCACCAGGTTGGCGCGGTTAATTGCAGACCATCAATGAGCCAGCCATTATGCAACATAGGCAGCACATCAAAATAACGCATCTTCGACAGCACTCGCGGCTGAATAGTCGCACACATCCAGACCTTGGCTTCTCCGGAGTCTTCTGCGGTCCCGACGCGTACCAGCCCCATGATTGAAAGTTGCTGTATAATGTTGGACATACTGCGCATGAGAACTTGGGTCAATGCTTCTTTACTTGGCCGCTGTGATAGCGCAGCCAGCATCATGCCCACATCTTCCGGCGTCCAAGGCTTACCGTTATTCAGTAGGTGGACAGTGCGTCGGGTAGGCGCGTTAGCATCATCGTTATAACGAAACGCGAGAGCAGGGCGTGATGTCCACCACTCAGGCGACCGCAATGATTGCTCACCACGCCATACCTGTGGGGCCCATCCCATTTCGGTCAGGTTACGATAAATGCCTGTCATCGTTTTTCCCAGGCAAGCAATACCGACCTGGTGATTCGGCACCAATGTTATCTGGCTGAGGTCATCAATGTTTTCACAAACGGCAATATACAAATCCATTGCAATACACTTGCGTTGAATTTCTTCTACGTCCTTACCGATAACTGACGATAAGGCTGTAAAAGAGTAGTTATCCTTCAGCCCCTTCACAAGCTTGAGTTCGTCAGTAATCGACCACGCGATGTTCTCTTGGGTCATGTTGAGATCCTAGTTGATTACTACAGTGCTGATATTTTAACCGAGGCAAAGTCATTATCGAAATTTCACGACCTATTTTACACAGAGTTATGTACAGAATTTGTGGATAAAATGACGACTAAAAAACTTGATTTAAAATTTACAGGCATCATTAGCTTTCCAGTTTTAAGCTGACGTGCAGGTCAACGGTATCTTGGCAACCTGGAACATACCTCGGCCAATCAGTTGCATTTGCCTGTTTTATAATCACCGCATCAAATCCAAACTGATCAGCAGTGAGGTCAACAACAAAATCAGTATTATCCGCTGTTGCTTCACACCAATAATGACCATGTCGGGAAGACGATGTAAACAAGCCACCATCGGTGTCACCATCCCCACCACGGATCCGTGTTGGATAGCCACCTCGATTCAACATTGTAGCCAGCATCAAACTGGCATAGAGGCAGGTTCCCTTTGTAGAAGTGACTTCGCAACGAGCCAGTAACCCGTCTAGAATGAACCGCGCTTTCCGAGCAATCTCTACCAATGAAGGTGATGCGAGAGGAATATTTAGGTGGTGAGGGGTCACGGATCACCCCTCACTCAACAGGCGTTGAATGGAAGCTCTGACACGCAGGATAGTTGCGCGTTCAGTGATTGAACTGAATCCTTTGGTGTTATGCTTACGCTCAAAAATATCTTTTTCCCTGGCGGATATATACCCCTTCTCCTGCGCCTCAGCTAATTTGACAGCTAACTGATCAGGGTCTGAAATAACAGAGATACGAGTAGAACTAACCTCTCCAAGCGCCAGCGCTTCAGCGGAGATTTCTGGTAGCGACTTGGAAATTCCAGCGTTCATCATTTTTGTTTGGATGTTTGCTCTAATAGCGTGTTGTTTGACCGATATTTTTTTCATGGGAAAGGTCCGCAATGCGAAGTCCTTTTCCCACTGATTGATTACATTCTGTTCGAACGCGGTTTGAATGTGACTTGCACCGTAGACCAATGCGCGGTTTTCCTCGCCCATTTCGGCTAGTTTGGCATTGATAGTTTCACGCGTTTGACGCTGTTTCTGGGTTAACTTCCGCTTGTCGATGTTGCTCAGGTAAAACTCAAATTCCCAGGGCGTGATCACGGATTGAGCCAGCGCCATTTCAAGTAATTTTCGACTAGCCGCTTTCGTACCGTCTTTAGATATCCTGTCTATAGCATTGAAAATACTATCCGAACCTAACAACATGAATTTATTGACGCAGCAATTCCCGACGCGGGCAGTCTTATTGTTCGTTTTATTTTTAATAACGCAAATCTTGATAATTGGCTGGTGTCCGCACAAACACTGGTCAGCTACCTGAGCCCGAAAAACTTGCTGCAACGACCACTCGGCACGGGCATTATCCCAGTTTTCAGCCGTGGACATTCCAGTAATGCGCTGCATTAATTGGATATGCTTGTAACCTTTTGCTTCGTTGTTCACGCTCATTATTTTTCCGGTCAATCAGGTCCTTATCAATCGCTGTAGGGTATAGATTTTGACAAAGCAGGGTCAACGGAAAAGGGCTTCGCATTGCTGACCTTTTCTGCAAAGCTAACACTACGTTAACAACTGAATAATTATGCATTAAAGTTGACTGAATGGAGATGGCATTTAGAGCATAAAAAAGGGGTGACTCGTTAAAAGCCACCCCTCGCACTGGATCCCCACCCAGACATACAATGCTTTTCATTCGCATGCATTGATTTAAATCATACATTTTTAAAAATTAGATGAAAGTCTTTTTTTAGTCAAAAAATGCATAATTCGCGAATGAGAATTTGATTAAAAAAAGTGTAGTAAAATTCCCATGATTTTTCCATCGCTTACCGCAAGTATATATTTGCTCGACATAATTTGCATTTTTACGACCTTGGGTCGCATTTTTGCATTACGATTTACCTATGTAAAATGTGGTCATAAATCGAGCTTTTTTTAACAATTCAGTTGAAATTTAACACCGCCATAATGCACCAACCATAGTAGCTTCCTCATCCTATCGCTGGACCAAAATTGGCAATCTCCTTTGGAATAGGTCGCCTCCCTAGCAAACTAGGTATTTCTAAACCCAGACATTGTTTCTTGAATTTTTACGCGCGATTTAGGTTAAGTCACTTCGTCAGATTTTGGGTATGGCTTACCATTTTCTCATTATCGGACTAAAGGAATTCACCATGAGCAATGCAATTGATAAACAGATTTCTGCCGCTAACTTAAACGCCTTCGGTTGGCAGTTGGGAGATCACATTCACTCAACACCTTTTACTTCCCATGTTTTTTATCTACGAGACTATCGTGATAATCAAGTGCATTTGGTGACTATTGGGCAGCAGGACTTTAATTCAGCACGCACAAACCTCGATGTGCCCATTGGTGCTCATGTGGAGGCGATTGCTCAACTCATTAAAAAAAGCAACAAAAAGGCATTATCGAAAAAGCATGCTGGCGCGCTCAGCTTTGCATTAGTGAATTACATCAAAAATACCGGCGCTTATCGGCAGTGGCTCACGTTGATTTCGCCTGGCGAACGCATGCACGCAGTCATGAATATCTATAGCCAGAAAAACGGCCTTGTGAGACTGCGTCCATTCATCATTCGCCATGAAGAGTTGATGCTTACACCAAACGATGTCATGCAGAGCACTGAACAGATTTTCGAGATGGATAACGCCAGGAATCCTGAGTGGTTTAATTAACCTGAACGCCACTTGACAGTAAAAAAGAGCACTCGGTTGTGCTCTTTTTTTGGAATGACGTACAATGACTGGACTTGGTTTGCACCTACTGGAAAACGATAGAGAAGGGCATACACACCATTTAACATATTGATATTAAAGGGATATCAACTCATCGTTTAACATAATCTTTATTATATGTATCGCGTTAACAAATTTAACATTTAGCTCATTCGTGTGCATTTGAGCCTTAAAGTGGCAGAAATAGCATTCGAATCTGAAAAATAATAATCAGCACAACTCGAATATCTTCAATATGCATGGATTTATTCTTCAGCCACATTATGATTGGAGTATTAATGTATTAGTGAAAGGAATGGTGCATGGGGCATAATCTGGCAGAATTATCAAAAGAAGAAATGGATAAGGTTAATATTGACCTCATCGCTTCAGGCGTTGCTTATAAAGAAAGGCTGAACAAATCGGTACTTGATGTGCAGGTGGAACAAGAGCAACCAGAACACCTCAGAGAATACTTTCGAGAGAGATTAGAGTATTACCGCAAGTTTTCCGAGACACTACCTGGTGCGGGCTATTACGCAACGCCGGACAGCAAGGCATAGCGCTGGAACTTACACTTTTAACCTACTTTTATATGGATATTAAATGACGGAATTAAACAAAAACGACTGGATCATTGAAGCTGATAACTCTATTAAGAATGTCTTAGCTAATGCACTACAAAACATGAAAAATGGTTCTTGGGATGAAAATCAGATAACAACGAACGCATTGAATGCTATTGGTAGGTTAGGGAAGAATTTGAAATGGGAATCGCAAAACCAATCTACTGTTTGGGAGTCATATAAGCAAAAAGGCAAGGCTGAGACAGATTCAGGGGACGTGCTTTTTTTTATTAATGTAATCTTATCTAATGAGGTGACCCTCGAGGGGGTAATTTACTACGAAGCAAAAAAAATGTATCTAAATGAAAGATTAGAACCTACAGGATACTCAGCTTTTGACTACAATCAATTGCACAGGATATTATGGCACTCAAACTATACTAACATATTACTTTACGATGTAAGCCTTACCTCAAGTACCAATGATGAATGCCCGGCACGCTCAGTTGGTTCGTTTGCTTTACCAGCCCATTTTGTTTACTCCCTTCAAGATGGTTCGAGTAGATTTAATTCTCAACAATCCAAAGAACTACCAGGCTTAGGCAAGCCGTGGGCAAATTTTTTGGCTGATAATTTCTCTGGATTTGGGCTAGATTACCATCCTGAAATCGTCGAATTTGCAAAGAGATACATATCTACAAAGCATCCACTTTTACCTGAAAATATAGTCATAGCCACTACAAGTAAAACCCCAGAGATAGAGCCTGAATTAGACCGCCGCATCATTAATTCAGATTTATATATCCCCTCCAGTGAATATGTAGGCAGGGATGACATTCATCATACAGATAATTAATGAAATCAGGTGTTTGTGAGAAGTGAAATTTTGGTATTATTGTCGTGGGTGCTTGAATCATTCTGGTTCGAGCATTTGCAAGTCCCAGAAAGACGAAAGCCCCGAATTATATATGACAATAATTCGAGGCAGACCCAAACGTGACAATTTGATTCTGCCTCCTTTAACAAAAGGAGGAAATAATTAAGGAGTATGACATGATCGATTCAGATAAAATTAACTTGCGCATTAGTCAAATGGGAGCGATAGGTGCTTTCGAGCATGCAAAATCCTTAGCTTGTGAATTATCCCCTAAAGATAGGACTAATATAATGGCCGTTTATATACCTTATAATGAATTAGTTCTACAAGATTGCAAAGAACAGCCATTTACTGCAATGAAGGCTAGTTGTGCTATCAATCAAATTTATGAGTCATTAACCCTTAGAGACAGCAAGATCAAATTTAATCAATTATTTTAATATGGTCCAACCACTTATCATCCTTACGTGAATATACTGAAATCGAATTAAATGAGCGGAGTGGGATATCAGAAAGAATCGCCCCCTCCAATTTAGGTATAAAATTCCTACGGCCCTCCACACCTTTTTTTGTGACTTCCTCAACTGACAAAAAGCATTCCTTAAAATCTTCAATGTTGATAGATATCCATACAAGATCTTCATGTCCGAAATACCTCCAATTAAATACCCAATTCCACTTATTTCGGTGATTTCTATTATTTAGAAATCTTTCAGTAACAAACCTAAAATCAAAAACACTAATTCCATTGATCGTTCTAACAATCGGATATTTATCCTTCTTACCATTACCAGTTCTATCTTGGTCAGGTATGTCTGGGTTGACCTTAATGAAACCGACATTCTTAATAGTTTCAAATCGGCTGTATGTTGTTACATGGCATACCTGGCCCAATAGTTGGATAGGAAATTTAGTTAATCTCATGATTATCCTTATAATTTAGCAATAGGAATGTCATTGATGTTTGTTGTATATTCCGGTGACAGCATGCTGCGCCTCATTCCCCAGGAAGTGTCACATCCTTTTCCAGCAAAGCCAATATTGAATTTCCCAGAGCGATTCATGTTATCCATTAGTGCCATCAACTCTTCACTTCTTTTAAAAGGTTTAGAGGTAGAAAAAAGATCGAATTGAGTAATACTTGAGCTAGAGAAATCAGATAACATCACACCCGCTCGATGGTATTGATACCCTTCCCGCCAAATTACCTTCAAGGCTTTCACTGCCGCATTGATGATATCCCTCGTATCTGCACTAGCGTACACCAGTCGCTCAGTAGCCCGATTGCTATACAAAGGGCCTGGCGAGTAATGGCTTGTGCCAAGAAACACGCTGACAACCCCACATAGCTGTTTCTCTGCCCTCAACTTTTCACTAGCCCTCTCAGCATAGGAACAAATAGCCTGATGCATTTCGTCATAGCACTGAACTTTTTTGCCAAACGATTTTGAAGTAATAATTTGTTCTTTTACTTTCCGCACTTCTTCTATTTCTATACACGACTCGCCGTTGAGCTCGCGAACCGTTCTTTCGACGACAACACCGAAGGTTTTACGGATCGTAGCGATATTGGCATCGGCCAAATCTAATGCGGTGTTAATGCCCATCATATGCAGTTTGGCGGAAATGCGACGCCCAATCCCCCAAACTTCATCTACCGGTAATAATGACATCAATTTTCTTTGTCTGGATTTTTGGCTTAATTCCACAACACCCCCGGTTTTGCTCCAAGACTTTGCTGCATGATTAGCCAGCTTGGCGAGTGTTTTTGTCGGTCCAAAACCAACACCAATAGGGACATGGGCTATCTGTAAAATGTCTTTTTGAATGGTTCGACCAAATTCCTCATATCCACCCAACCCTTTGATTTCAGAGATAATTAGAAACGCCTCATCAATTGAGTATATTTCTATAACATCCGAAAAAGTGGATAACACAGACATAGTCCTGTCTGATATGTCCTGGTACAAGGTGTAATTTGAAGAGAAGACTTGAACGTTGTTTTTTTTAAAGTAATTTACATTTTCAAAGTACAGCGCACCCATTTTAATACCCAGCGCCTTCGCCTCCTTTGAACGCGAGATTACGATATGATCGTTATTTGCTAGGACAACAATAGGCATACCTCGCAGGCGCGGGTTAAAAGCGGACTCGCACGAACAATAGAAGCTGTTAATATCGCAGTGTGCAAACATCATAACGTTTTGTGAATAACGTAGGTCACGACACCAAAGACGGTGAACTCGGCCCAATCGGATATAGGGATTGGAGAAAAACTTGGGTTCATCGGGAGAAGTGCAGGAAAAGGCGTTTTTTGAAGTTTTTTGATTGTAAACTCACCATCTATGGATGCGATGATAATGCTACCGTCATGAGCCTGAAGGCTACTGTCAACGATAACGATATCCCCATCGCTAATATTGGCATCAATCATTGATGTGCCTGACACTCTCAAAAAATAAGTTCCTGCCGGATGTGTTATTAATAATTCATTCAAATCTATGTTTTTTTTGGCGTAATCAGACGCGGGGGATGGAAAGCCTGCGGGGATTAGCGTTTCAAAAAAAGGCAGTTTTATCCCCGTCGGTAATTCACATAATGAAAAATGCATAACGCCACCTTCTTTAGATACTGTGATTATGTACAGTATTATTATTCAGGGGCGAATAATTGTCTAGTGGCTATTTTGTGATGTTATTCCGATAATGAACATACTCACGATACAAAAGCATTATGCACCCACCAGCGACAAAGCCTGTAATGCTATTTTGATACCCTTCCGAAGGAGGATATCCAGTGATAATAGCGAGCATGATACACGGCACACCAACCAATATAACTAACGTTCTTATGATCTTGCCTCTATCCATCAGCATTAAAAATGCTAAGCCTAGCAGGAAGCCAAGAAGTGTAATTGTATTAACACCTTCAGTTACGATCCGGACTGCGATTAAAGCCACAATAAATATTGCGATGAACAACTTAATTTGTTGGCTTCGGTATAAGTAACTAATGAATTCGAATAGCCGCATCCTCTCAACCTTTCCCGTGAACATCCATATACAATTTTAAACCACTGTCGATGGAATTTGTAAATATCTTAATGATAAGATCCGAATTTCTGTTGATAAGGGCATCACGCAAAGGGAAATAGTATTTAGGCCATTCCTCCAAGGAAGTGGATTCATACAGAAAGTGGAAGCTAGGCCCAACATTGACCCAGAGTTGCGTAATTAACGCCATAAGCTCAGGGGAGTCAGAATGTGTAAACATCCGCAATCGTAATACCCAATGTAATTGCACGGCAGTTTTAATATCCCCCGACAAGTGAGCCACTTCGAGATCGCGAGTCAATTCCACCAGCGAATTCAGTGCGTCGTCGGACATGCTATTTATTGATCGAGTGATGGCAGGCAACTCCAGTAATTTCCGTATACCCATCAATTCAATAAGCCGGTCAGGACGAATATCCGGCACCAAAAAGGCGTGGGAAGGAGAGACGTCTAACGCCCCGTATGACGAAAGTCTTACCAGCGCTTCTCTTACAGGGGTAATACTCATATTTAAAGAGAGTGCAATGTCTTTGGTGACCATTTTTTGCCCTGGCGCAAGAAACCCAAGAATTAAGGCGCACTTCAGACGATTTTCAACTTGTTGGGTTAGGCTGATTCTACGTGGAGGTTTGGCGTTTAATGAGGACAGGATCTGGTCTGAAATATCACTGAGTTGAAACTTATTTTTATTCATACTTGAAATTCTCGCAGCATTTTAACCTAACTAAATATTTTTAGTAGCATTTTATTAGAATGGAATATTCTAATAAAATCAATTTTCAGAAGTAATGGGCTATTTCATTGTCATGGTTCGTGATGATTTTTGAACGAACGACAGGTATTCTAAGGGAGTCATGGCAATGTGAGCTCTGAGGTTACGGTGAAACGATTACTTAGCATAGACAACGTTGAAATTGTTGAGCAAATTCAGGGAATTTCAGAACTACTAGGATGCAAAGGCTTTTCCTATGCCGTTCAGCCTAAAAGCAAAAAAGGTGACTCTATAATCGTCTCGAACTTCCCACAACACTGGCAAACCCGATACGAAAAGCTATCATTTCATCACATAGACCCAATCATGACCTGCGCAAAAAAAAGCATGCAGCCTTTTCACTGGGCTGATGCTGGCAGCAAACCATACCAAGATGTCAGAAATATTCAGATATCCGACCATACGATCCCTGGTGTGCTGAATGGATACACGATACCTTTACATGACCACATGGATAATGTAGTTGCCTTCAGTGTCTGGAGTGACAGCTCATCCCGTAAACCTTACCACCCAATGAGTGATGATATATATCGTAAAATCATCAATCTACACGGGATGGTGCTGAACAACAAAAACAAAGTGGCTGACTCAGAATTACACATTCTTAGCACTAGAGAATTACAGGTGCTGTTCCTGTACGAAAGCGGAAAAACCTATAGAGAGATCGCACATAATCTATCAATTTCCGAGAACACGATCAAATTTCACGTAAAGAATATCCTAACTAAATTGAATTCTAGTAACATGAGGCAAGCCATTGTTGCGTTAAGAAAAGACTTCTGAGTGTTCTCTAAATGGATAAATGAGTTCAGAAAGAATCACTATACACTCGCTCAGATTTTGCTCCGAGCTTTTCACAAATCTCGCGCCTAATAAACAAGCAAACATCTCGCTTACCAACCAAATAAACGTCATGATCGGCCAAACAAGTGTGTGTATAGGATAATTTCGTCAGCAAAGCACCAATGCCACTTAGGGAGTTTGACTCTTGATTTAATAGGTGTAAATTGATTGAAATGCGTTTCGGAAGCGATTCCAGAATATCTCTTTCATAAAAGTCATTTTCAGACCTAACCGCCCAATAAAAGCTCACCCTTCTATCCGAATTTCTATTTGCTTCAGTGAGCAAAATGGAACGAGCATATGAATAACCAGAGCCAAAGGCAAGAACAATGACAGACTTAGAGTTGTCTGAACGAAGCCACGCCTCCCCCATAGGCCCAACAACAGCGACGCTATCACTGACCTTTAATTTCTTAAGAAAACCATTCGGCTTCCTAGTGTCAGCGATATGCAACTCGATCATTCTGCCTGTTTTTTCCGGAGATGCTATCGAAAAATACCCTGATCGACCGCATTTTAAAATGACCTGGACATATTGACCTGACCTATAATTCATCTCTGATTCGAGTCGTATTACCACTCGACTTATATGAGAGTTTAAGGAACTCATACTAGATACTGTAGCCATGACCATCTTTGCCTCACGTTATAGGCTGGGGAATCACCCAGCCTATACGCATCAAATGAACAAATTGCTTGATTGATTGTTGAGAAGATATTGCCCGCACTGCTGAACAATAGACTCGCCAGCGACTGCGTGCTGATTAATGGTGTAGCTATCACGTAGCCATTTATCCAACGGAGTTTCGTTTTTATATATCGACGCGCCACCCACTAGATCATAAATAGCTGAGATAATTTGGCGGGAAACCTTGAAAGCTTGCTGCCTTGCCAGGGCAACTGCAATGCGGTGCATGTCGGTCAGAGGCTCTTTACCTACTAGACCATCCCATTGCTCACCCAGAGATGAATAAACGGCACATCGTGCGCTATAGAGCTCAATTTCACACCGTGCAAGAATCGCCTGCACTCGCGGACTTTGCTTCCAGGAAACAGACAGTGAGCGATCGTATTTATGCTCAGCAAGACTGATCGCATAGTCCAGAGCAGCACGGGCCATACCGAGTGGTATTCCTGCCATATTACGCAGGATGGCATCAGGAACATCGTGTAAAGGCCCTTTTCGATAAGGCTCATTGAAACTAAAGCTGTGCTCGTAAGGAACGAACATGTTGTTGGCGCAATAATCACGACTTCCACTTCCGGCAAGGCCCGTCGTGTGCCAATTATCCTGCAAGTCGTACTCTTCAGGTTTCGCCATCATAACCCGCCAAATTGGATTTCCGTTGCGATCAACGACCTTGTTACCGTCCTGATAAACGAAACATCCAGCACTGAGTATATCGCAATGACTTAAGCCACTACCAAACCGCCAGCGGCCGGAAACACGATACCCACCAGGTACAATTTCTGCTTTACCCTGAGGATGAATCCAGCCTGCCGTTATGGAATCAACGGTAAACATTTCACGCGCTACAGGCTCATCTATAAAGCCTGAATAGATGCCAGAGTCACTGCCAATCATTGCACACCAAGCCACAGCAGCATCACCAATAGCAAGTTGCTCGATAACCTGAGTTTGCTGAGGTGAGGTCAATTCCAGACCTCCCCATTCCAATGGAAAATTCATCCTGAATACGCCGATCTCCTTTAGCCTGTTAACAATATAGGTAGGTAATCGGCGCTGCTCTTCGAGCGATCGACCTTCTGTTGCAACTTCTTTTGCCAGCTTTTTTGCATCAAATAACAATGATTCGAATGAGATTACGTGCATTTCGCTCACCTATAAGTATCTGTCATTACTGATAATGTTATTAGGATCAATAAATTGTTTTAATTCACGAACAAAGCCTCTTTCTCCTTCGCCGGGAGTGATGAGATGCGCCCAATTGGCATGCTCAACGCCCAGTCGGTAAGGGATAAAACCTTTTGCCGTAAATTTTTCATGCAATTTACTTAAAGCAGTTAACGCATTAGCTGACTCTCTTTCGCTTTTTTTGAAAGCGATAGATACAACCAGGTCAATCACATCACCACTAAGGGCGTTGATCGTGGCCCCACAAAGAACCCCGGTTTCATTGTGAACCTCATCAATAAGCTGATAGGCCATTTCTAACGCATCAGCAGTAAAAGGAATTAACGGAAGGAAAAAGATCCAGCCAGTGCTTCCGGTATCAACTCTATCGTGCCGAACCCCCAGCGTTTTCCGAAGCAAAGTGTCATTTAGTGAGGAATCGCCAACGTGGGCAGCTTCAACCAAATTTGCGATCACATCAGGCCCAGGATAATTACCTTCAGTTACCGAATTCGATGTCACATTTGTAAATAACTGCGAAGACTCGCACATTTTTTTAATCAAATCGACTCGTTGTGCGACATCATCAGATAGACCATCCACACATAAGTGAACAGTATATAAACCGTCACTACCGCCATAGGTTGTGTTGGCCGTGGTATCGTATATTTTCAATACACCGCTACTCAGACCATTTGTCACCCATTTTTTCAATGTTTGTATTGCTGGTGAAAGTAGCTTTCGACTGAAGTTAAACCGGACTACACTTGTACTTTCAGGGCGGGTAGCTAGCTTTATTACCCCTGCCGTGACAATCCCAAAACTAGATTGCGTAAAAAATTGTACCAATGAGGGGCCTACACCATGTGGATATATAGGCGTTTCAACATGGCTAGGCCACCAGCCAACACGGATGGTTTTTCCCGTCGGTAATAGAACCTCAATACCGACAAGGTCTTCAGTTCGCTGATGACGAAGTCCCACCCCTCGATCCAACGCATTACCGAGGAAGCTAGAATGAGCAGAAGAAGCTGTTATGTTCAACATTTTTTGGGTGCCAATTAACAGCTCAGACAGATCTCCTTGGGTCACCCCAGGCTCAATAATTGCCCAGCCTTGGTCTGTATCAATTTTCCGTATTGCATTTAATTTCTGCAATTCAACAAGGTAGCTACCATCTGCAATATCTTCCCTAGAACCCAGCCCCCAGTTGTATCCAATACTGACAGGATGTAGCCGGGTATTAGGAAACTCACTTGCGCCAATCACTATTTGCTGTAGGTCAATGAGTGAGTTCGGCCGGAGAATGCCTTTAATTTTTTTACGTCGAAAAGCACTGACGTTATCTGGCAGGCGTTTAGCTCTGACAACGCACTCACCATCTACACGAGATTCGATATAGCTAAGGAAATCTTCTTTCATGGCATTCTCTTATGTTGAACAGTTGTTGTTTCAAGGATTAGTTTTGACGTAACTGAGTTGATCACTGAAAGTACCATCTTGATTAATCAGTCTGCTCTTACTGATTCCTTCAAGGACATAGCCAGCCTTGAGCGCGACCTTTTTAGAAGCTATGTTTTCTGGTTTAACCCCTAGTTCAAGTCGATTGAATCCACCATCAGTCATTAGCCAACCAGACAGCATTTTTAGAGCCTGAGATGCATACCCCTTCCCTCGGAACCCTGAAAAAACGCCGTAGCCAACATCACCAACTCTGGGAGGGACCACAGGTCGAAGGCTGATCCGCCCTATTAATTCCTGCGTCTTATTTTCGAAAATAGAGAGCATCATTTTTTTACCCAGCAACCAATATAAGTTTGCCAAACGGCAGTCTTTATCGAACTGTGAGAATGGAATGTCAGGATAGATAGACCAAAAACGAGTCACAGAATCGTAGTGGTCTTGGAACATACGAGCACCATCAGGTCGGGTTGAAATGCGCAGCGTTAACATACCATCGGAGAGGCCTTTTTGTGGGAATGGAGTGAACGACACGGGACCAGGCTCTGTGCTGGAATAATTCAGCACAACAACATCTACATCAGTGCCGCCGGGATCTTTAGACGTGATCAATCCGCAGGGGACAAGCCCTAACTTCAGCGCTGCGGCCACAGTTGGTAGATTGTCCGACTTAATAAGGCTCAGAACGGTTTTCCCAGCCCGTTCAAGCTCAAGAAATTGAGCAGCAAGTTTTAAGTATGCAGACTCGGGGTTAGAACACTCCCCAAGGGAGTGGTAAATGATATTTTTCGATATGGGGTGCCCACTAAATAATGATGAAACACCGTTGGAATCATTCATATGAACAACCCGGTGATGCATATTTAGAGAGTCTAAGACATGCTGAATGCTGTTACATAGCAGTGAGGAAGATGCGTGATGCAAAAAATTCATCGTTAAACCTGTGAGATGTTGTTTAGGCTAGGACGCTCAAAGCATATAGCCTATTCTTACAGGTTTAACCTACACAACAGGGTAGTTTTCTTTTGCAACACTCTTTTATGGTGCGGTGGTATTGATGGCCTTTGTCGCTATGTTTAGTTCCTCAATGGCAATACCGTCTAGAAGAATGCCTAATCGGGTTGCCAGATTGAGTCGGCCATTCGCATAGAGCCAGGCCATTGCCCCCATGCAATAGGATTCGCGACCAGAGGACTGGTACTGGCCTTCCTCTTTGTCTTCAGCTCCGCCCTGGTAAGTTGTCTTGTGGCAGAAGAAGACTTCCTGATCGGAAGAAAGCAACGTCCGTTTAATGTTGTCCAAACGCCCTTCTGCTAGCGGGATCCCTCCCGCCTTTTTGAATGGGCAATTCGCACAGGGTTTTTTAACGGCAAACAGTTTTTGAATGTTCACGCTTCTTTTTCCGTGTAAATGATGGACGCCCCTTTCCAGCGGTTAGCCATATTGATAATAAAGTTTGGGTCGATACCACGCACAGCCTCATCCGCCATGCGCTGTAAATCGTGTGGTACGCCGACAATATTGAGCGACATACAAAGACCTGAGGCGTACTCACTTAATAGCGTAGCGGCCAGCTCAGGCGTTGAAACACCGCGTGCGATTTCATCCCGTCGCGCGGACAATACAGCACCGAATTGGGCATAAACATCATTTCGAATAGCGTCAAGCAAATGCGGCCAAATAGTACCTTCGGGTAGATCACCGAGTCGATTCATCAGAAAATCCTCACGAGAAAATCAGGGGTTGATTGTTTGGTATAGATATTACCATAGCAAGGTTCACCATCGAATGATTCCCATCCCCAGGCGGAGTCTACTGGAGCACCTTTGAGCACCCTCTCAATGCGTGGCAGTTGAAGCTGAGCTTCGTCATGCTGTGCGGGGTTAGTCTGCTTAAGCATCGGTAGGATCCGATTACCCATTTCCCACAGGTGGAACAGGATACTTTCATTTACGCCAGGCCTTGCTATCGCATGTATCTCAGGGAGTATTCTTTGAATGCGGCTTAACTGATATTCCCAGTTCACATAAAGGTCAACCTCCGCCTCGATTGCTGTGCGGTCGGTAATGATATGCGCGCCGTAGATCCGGTGCATTAACACGACGACGTCCAGTTCACACAATCCGTCATTGAGGAAGTTGAAGGTCGGCAAATTGAAGTACATGAATTGAAGGTAAGCAACGGCCATATTCACCTGGCGCAAGTTCATCGTCGTTTCTATTGCGTAAAAATCATCTTTTCGAATGGCGTAAGTATGGGTAATGCGAAACTTGTTCATTGTTGTCTACCTATTTTCCAGTGTCCTGGGATCACATCGCTGACACGTAAAAGTGGTGCGTGCGCTCCATCTGAGGGATAACGTTCGTTCAAAGCGGTGAATACTTCATCGGCATCCATATCCGTGAGACGAAAATCATCCACCAGCCGACGAATCTTTTGCCCTTTCTGTTCCAACTCAACCAGTAATAGCACCACGCGGCACAGGGCTTGCTTGGCACTGGCCTGTGCGTATCGGAGTTCGGATGCGACGGTATTTGCTTCAGGACTGTTTGGAATGTTGAGTTGTAGCAGTGCGGTGACAGCTGAACGGTTATGTTCAAGGCTTCTTAGTAATGCTCTGAGCAATACTGGCATCGCACCAATATGATTTGGTGATGTCACGATATGAAGAGAGTCATTAATGATAAGCATTTCATTGGTCACTTTCCGTTGGTATGCACGATTATTGTTGTCCTGAACATACAGAAAACGGACCAATAACAAGATAACCGCGAGCAGCGCGTACACCATTATTCCACCCCGTACTTGCTGTCTACTTGTTTCGCTCGCGCAATACTCCCTGCAATCAGCTGCTCACATTTCTCACGTCGAAAATCGGGGTCAGCCCCGACATCGTTAAACTGCGCTGTCAGCTGTTCGGTATATTGCTCAACGGTTTCCTGCATTTTCTCTGTCATGGCCTGAGCTCTGTCATCGGAGCCATCTTCAGCACCGATCGCATTATGTAATGCCTTTTGCATTTGGCGGGCAACTTCTTTGCTGCGCGAACTGGGACTTTCTATGTACGCTCTGCATTGAGCAACTGAGGCCATAACAGCACCGTGGGAACCGGCGATTTCGCCGATAGCTTCGTTAGGCAAAGGCGCGGATTGTGCGGAGGCGCAGCCCAGAGATAGCGCTATGATGAATAGAGCGATAAGGGGTTTCATGGTTAACCTCATGGTTTGATTTCGACAGGCAAAGACAGCACTGCGATACGGTGGATAACAGCGGTGATCAGTGCGATGGGTACGACAGCGGTATAAACCAGCCAGTCACTATTGAGTGATGTGTATGACCACAATGCAAACACGGCCAGGGATAGCATTGCGATGACAATCATGATGCTGACGTTGCGGAACACGGCCAGGATGACTGATTTGAAGTTACGGAATAACGCCCCTTCACAGCACACTATCGCTCCGATGAACATGATCATCATTGGCAGAACGAGCAAAACAGTGAACGTCACCAGGCTGTACATGTTGAAATAGATTGGGAGCAATGACAGGAACTCTTGCGGCTGAGTAGAAGGTTCCATTATTAATGGAGCGGGAACCTGCGTGGCACCAGTGGCTGCACTGGCTGTTGGCATATAAAGGCTGAAGCACCATAGCGCAAATACCAGCAAGAATGTGGCAATAACACCGGTAAACAAAACCACAAGCAGGTTTCGGATGTGGTTTTTTATGGGGAGTCTTTTGCCTGTGATTTTTTGCTGAGTCATTGTCATCATGACCAGCGAGGCGATGAAAACAGGTTGCAGGATGAAAAAACCGATATCGGCCATAGAAAGACGTTGCATCAGTAACGCAAGCAATCCTCCGCCAACCAAGATTGGGACTATCAGCATGAGCACCCCATAAATGCTCACAAATGACTTGCACGTTTCGGTGAAAATGGACTTAATCGAATGGGTGCTAACTTTTGCATGTCGCATGGTAGACATTGAAAATCCCTAATTTAAATGTTGGTTATTGGCCGCAATGCTTTTGGGGCGACGGATGTGAAATGACATTGACCAGGTCACGGCGCTTTCGACGGGAGCAAAGGTCAACAACATTGGAAACAGAAGATTTGGAAAGTGAATCTACCACTTCAGCAGGACGATAGGCCTTCAGGCTAACCCCCTGGAATGTTAACGGGATCCCTTCCCCGCCATCTTCATTACAACAGCCACCGGCGAGCTCATGCAGTTTCATACGCTGCTTAATATCTGCGGCCTTTCGGCGAAACTCGTCCATGCTCCGACGATCTGCCAGGCACTTTTCCAGATCGTCGTTGCTCAATGTAAAACGGTAAACCATCAGCTTTAACCAGTATTTAAAGTTGTTCATGACTCTTCCCAAACGGTTTCGAATGGGTTAATTGTCTCATGCAACTACTGCTGACAAAGAACGCAAAGGAGATCGAAATGACCTCCTTTTTTGTGGTGAGTCTGAGGCTCCCGACTAACGATTTAATGTCCGGAAGCAGATGAAAGGTACTTTCTACATTGCTGGTGGATACGCCCAGCCAGTAAGATTGAGGCGTTGTAGTCGAGGATGTCTAATCCGAATGCTTTTAGCGTTTCATCGTTAGTTGGCTCGAACCATCGCCGGAGACCGCGACGACCGACTTTCAAAAACCAGGAAATGCCAGTGGCCTTGTCATGCTCTATGAAGAGTCTTTCCACACTTTGCTCATCGGTAATGATAAATCCAGCATCTTTGGGATAGATGAGGCCTGAAGCGCCAGGGGGGATAGAGGATGATTCTTTGGCGGAAAATGCCAGTCGCTTACCGCGCAAATTAACAAACTGAGTCACTCTGTTGTCCTGAATTTATAAATTCGCTGATAATGCAAACCACAGCAGAATGAAACCTGCTATAGGGTTAGCAAACTTTTTGAGGTCGCTATTTTACGCTGACGGGATACGGTGACGAAGGATAATAGCCGACAAAACGTCGGCTAAATTTTAGGGGGGTAAACGTTGACTTGGGTGTGAGTACGCTTGAACACTTTGACTTCATCGGATGATTGGTTGCTGTCGATAGCAAAAACACCTAGAAAGCGATACAGCGTGCGGTTTAGTTCATCACGGGAATGTGCCATAACAATGCGGTAATCCCACGTTTCCTGATAGTTTCTTGTTGCATTAAGGCTTTCTTCGATTATCTGCTTGCCGTCTTCCGAGAGTCCATTTTTCCACTCTCCAGCCTCATACAAACGAGGAAACCAAACCATTACGCGGCCTGTTAATCCGATGGACCGAACGACCTCAGCAGGCAGGGTCCAGCCACCTGATTGATGATGCCCCTCTCTGCGGTACCCAAAACATTGCAAAGCATCTCTGTGATAGCGGAAAACCGAGTTAGGGCCCACTGCCATGTAGCCAGTATGTATATGTTTTTTTGCTGAGTATCGTTCGTCATAGTCCCAGCGAAAAAATAGGCCTTGCTTTTCGAGATCTTCTTTTTTGTTTTTCACTAAACGGACAAATTCATCAACCAGTTTATTTACTTCGCTGAGGGTTATGTTACTAGCAGGGATCCGTTCCTCCTGGAATCCGGTTGCTTCAACGATATCTAATCGGCGCACGGCGTCAGCTTTTCTAGCGTCATCACTATCATGATGAGCCTCATCAATCTCAAGATAGAGGCTCAGCTGTGGAAACAGGAGATCAGCGAGATATATTTTCCCCAAGCTGTCTTCTTTTCGAATGCACTGTTGGCAAACGAACTCAATATCTGGGTCATCTAGCGTATGGATGACACGATTGATAATGTAGTGCTCCCAGCGTTTATGCGAAATTTTTGATAACGCACGGAGTATGTAGTCTGTTTTGCCCATGAAATTACCGTTAACGCCGTAGCATATCGAGTATGCTACGGCAAGAATATTAATAAAAATCAATGACGAATAGTTTAACGTTAACGCTTGTCTTATCAAAGGCGTTTTCATATTGTCCGCATTGGTGGACACTACAATCATCGTTCATTAGAGATTGCACACTCTCTTCTGTCGCACTGCCGGGAAGAACTGCAACGATACGGCCGCCAGGTTTCACGAATTGACGAGCATGCTGTAGGTGATGCTTCCAGCGACCGTCTGAGTATGGCGGGTTCATTAACACGCGATCGTACTGACCGAGTTGTTTTACCGTAGTGGTAAGGAAATCTTGCTGGTGAGTATCCCAACGCAAGCGTGAACAGATGGCTGCAACATGATTTGTCTCGACTCCCGTCACTTTGACCCCCTCAGGCAAGTTACGCAGAAGCGCACCAAAACCGATGCTAGGTTCAAGCAAGGTATCGCCCTCACTCGGGTCACATTCGTCCATCGCCGCTTTTTGGAGGTCGCCGGTTGTCGGGTAGAACTGGTGTGTTTTTTGGTCAGGTAAGGTGCCACTGATGGCGATCGCTTTAAACGCTTCCATCGGCCAGAATTCAAATTCGTAGACCTCTGGCTTAACCTCTACCGCGCCCAGGATACGGAAGATGCTATCAAGCTCCTGTTTCACCAGTTCAGCGTAATGGTATCTCCGAGGCATCACGATAGTAAATGGTCCCGCACCATATTGCTTCGCGCTATGTTGGTTGTTGCGCGCCATTTCAGCGAGTTCAGTGCAGGTTGGGAATGCAATCCGGTAGTCAATTAAATCGCCCGTGTACTGCGTGTTGCGCGTCGCTTTGCTACTTTTCCCTCGCTCTTTGAACTGAGGGATGAGGCCTGGCATCCGGTAAGCCAATACTGTATTGAGGTCATCGCACACAGCCTCTGATACCTGAATATGTACATTGCCATTCAGGAAGCCTTTGCAGGTCAGCGCGCCACCGTCTACCGATATCCACTCCCCCGTATTGTTACTGAGGGATTGCTCTAGCGCCCATTTATTGACGATCTCTGCGCCGGGACGGCCTTGCATTAGGCCGATAATTTTACGTAGGTCGCTGAGGTAATCCATATTGTCATAACCTCGCTTGTAGTCACGACATGGTAGGCAGTTGGTGATCACCATCTTCGGACTAAATCCCTGTGCTTTGTTGGTTTTGTGAAACACTGACAGATTTTTGAATACGCCTTCGACCATTTCTGCGAAATAATCTTTTTTCTCGGTCGTTAGGCTTTTAGCCGTGGCGAATACGTTCTCTTCCGTGAAGGCGACGGGCCGCACCGTGGCAAGTCGATCGGGAGAAGCTTTGCGCCACTGCCGAAGTGTGTTGTACCACTCGTCTTTACGCGCAGTGGGCATAAAATTACGCACGCCTGTAAGGTCAAGCACCTTTTGCCAGAAGGACTCGTCAAGTGAACAGGTGGCGCGCTGGAGATCAAACAGGCAATCAACGGCCAGTGTTGTCCCTATCGAATTGTTGCATCCGTCAGTGAAATAGTGAAATGCCTGACTATGGCGCTTGCCCATAACGGCGAGGTGTAATGAGTCAATTTCGCTACGTGCATCACGGTATTCAGCGAGAAGCTGCGTAAGTGCGTTGAACATACGAAACCCCTCGTGTGGGGTTAGGCCAGCATGATTACTATCCTCAGCTTGATACAGAGGAAGTATTGGTTGAAACTCAGCTGCGCGATTGGGCTCGTAGATTGCTAAATTGATCATGGGTACCTCACTGGAAAATAGAATTATTATCCGGTGGGTCTAACCGCTGACGAAGGGAGAAAGGCAAAAAAAAAGCCCCGTCCTAAACGAGGCATCTATTAAATGAGGTACTACTTTCTTATCTCTCAACAACCGTCATCTTCAAGGTCTTCACCAAACTCATCAAAACAAACCCGCTGTGGGAGAGCGACTCCCTTAGGGCGAAACAGATGATGGATCTGGAGATTGTTCAAAAACTCAGCTTGAATGAGTATTTTTATACTATTACGTAGAATATCCGAGGTCGGGTTTAAAATCCAGCCGCAATTTTTCTTTACACCGTGCCGATCTGTGATTTGCGCGGTGCATTTACTTTCGTGGTCTGACTCCTGATTGCAGTTTGGGCAAAGGTACGTTGGGGCTGAACCGCCTTCATTGAGGCACTTGCGAAATTCTTCAGCGGTCGGCCAGGTGTAAGCATCGCAAATTTCCGGCAGGCGCTGTTCGCTGTAGAACTGTACAGGCGACTCATGACCTCGAATGTCCTCCAGAGACTGAAGAACCCGCTCCGGCGAAATGGATAGCACATCGCTGTATTCTTCCAGCTTCGCGTAAATCGTGTTGCGCATGATACTCACCGACAACACGTCAGAACCTGATAGTAAAGCCGTATTCTCAAGCGCCTGAATAGCCCCCTCAACCGAGCTTGGTGGTAATTGGGTATGAATGCGTTGCCCTATTGATGGTTGGCTCATTTTCACTTCCTCAGGAATGTAGGTTATGCCGATTTTACTTTGCTCTAGTCCGCCGACCGAATTTTCAAGATCTACAATTTGCTGCTGATGGCTAGGCCATCGCTTGTCGGAATGTCAAAGCACAGAGCATTTCCAGTCTGATATTCGTAATCCCCCATCAAGTAGCAAAGCTTGTAATTTCCACGATGGTACTGGCGCAACTCAAGTGGCAGCCCAGGATTAGGGAAAATTTGTAGATGAACGGTAAATTGCCCTTTCGTGGTTTGGAAATCCGTTTTCCAGTCAGCGCCGGTTTCGTCAGAGGATCGAATACCCGGCTGGGTAACCGCACCAACATCCCAGGTAGTGACCAAGGTTGTCGAACGCCAGTAATAAATCACGGATAATACGGCCACCAGTAACACTAAAAGAAAAGCAATCAGGTATTCCCTGGACGTTATGGTGTAAGACCAGTGTTTTTGCTTTTTGCGTGTGCTTTTTTTACGGCGCGGAGCCTTTTTTGGAGACCGCTCAGTAGTAGACATAAAAACCTCTATTTAATTTTTCGTGGCAATTTTTAAGCCAGTTAACATATACATAACCTGAATTTCACTCAAGGTGCTCAGGTTCATTTCCTGTATATAGCTGCGTATCCCTTCTGGGGTTTCAGCGATCGGCATCCCTGGCAATGCACCTCCACCAGCACGTTTAGCGAGATGCAAGCCCGCATAAAGATGATTGATCTGGAGAGATGAAAGCGCCGAGATATCCAGACGCGCCAGATAATCCCGCTGCTGCTGAATGCTATAACGCTCCCGAACATCATATGCATCAGGTAGCGCAACAACGCCTTCCTGGCTGGTCGCCGTGAATTTATCAAAGGAAGAAGAAATGCCAGCGACATTGAACCAGTGATTGGCAACGTTGATGACCTTGCATTTTGAAAGGTGACCATCCTGGCGCCTGATGAACACCGTAGAGCCCGCATACAAATCACCTGTCCAATACCCGTTGGAATGAGACATTTTGCCCCCTGTAAGTGATCTCACAAATTCATCATAACAGCTGTTAAGAATCGACAAAGCCCGAACGATGTCGGGCTTTCATTTTGTTTACTCGAATTGACCGCCAGAGATCGTCTCTGCAATATCAATCGCCAGATCGTTATCGCTGATATCGGCCAGGCGCTCGTAACGATATAACGGGATATTCAGGTGGCTGAGCAGGCCAATCAGAAACGCACTGTTACCGGAGTCGGCCAGTCGTTCTTCAGTCAGCATCACCAGCACAATTTCACCGCTGTGTATGTCGCTGAGGACAAAGTTAAAGTTCATTCGGGACATAAACTGCATGGCACTTTTGACGTCCAGACTCTGGTTGTCAATATCCTTTTCTTCTGCCTGAATGATGTCAGTCACTCTGACCTGAGGTGCTACAGCATACTGATCGGCAAATATTTCAATCAGGCGCGAGTATAGATTGCTGGCATCGCGTGGGAGAATAAATTTATGCCGCTTGTACCCAACATAAATGGCCGGAGTCAGTTCATTATCACTGGTTATCACACCATCGTGCTCTTCCCTTTGATAAATTTTCTCCCCTGTTTCTTCATCAATGGGAAACAATTCGTCGAGAGTCGGCTTCCGCGCTACCTTTTCGCCGTTTGATTTTTTCACCGGTTTCCCAGAATAAAACAGTAAGTAGGCCAGCCCCAATACACCCGCAATAAATACGGCCAATCCAATCATCTTGAAAGACATGACGCACCCCCGTGCCTGTCTTGGTGAGTTACCCCTGTTATACCAGCCTGCCCGCAATATCGTTACGGATCAGATAGTCTGCCAGGTCCCTGAGTGAAGAAACGCCCAAATCCCGCAGTACCGCAGGCGGCCGCTCTTTGTTAATTTCAGCTTCACGCGCTTTGCGAACGTTATGCAAATAGCGGTACATCTCATCGTGCATTGTCATAGCTTTGGCACTCAACAACGGGTAATCGCTGCGGGCAAACCAAGCTTCATAGGCTGCATCTCTACGAACGTGATATAGCGTAGGATCATCTTGCCCCTCAACTGGGGGACGCCAAGTATCGTCATTACGCTTTTTGCGCTCCGTTGATAAGAACCAGGTGTCAAAAAATTGCTTTACCAGGCTGTCAGTCACGCTCATGGATTTTCCTTGTTGTACCACGGGGAGAAGTCTTCAAAGTTCCACTCCCCCTCATCTTTGAGCCATTTCACGGCCAGAAAACGGAAGGGATAGAGTTCAGCGGCAAGCTTTATTTTGACTCGCGCATCCTCTTCCCAATGCCCCTTCACTTCATGCACCTCCAGATCACCCGAGGTCAGCATGACGAAGAAGTCCGCTGTATACGTTGTTTTGTCAGCAAGTCGTAGTTTGATGGATTCAAACTTAAACCAGGCGACTTCACCAGCATGCATACGCCATTTCAGGTGTTCGGCGTAGCGTGCTTCGGTTTTATTCATCGTGCCCGTTCGTAACCGCCCCAGCGCTTGGGTACGTTGCTTTGCCGTCAGCTCAGCAGGTGCTGACTCAATGGCTGGTTGGAGGGGGGTGACAGGCTGAGTGTCATTTTTCGGTGCTGATTTGCCCCCCGCGCTTCGCCCCATTCGTTGCTCATATTCGCGTTGCTGCTCTTCAGTCCAACGAAGCATTAAGCCAAACCCTCGCTTTTGGTTACCTAATTCATACCCGCTATGGTTACGCGTTACTCGTCGTCACCCTGACCGCCATTATCAGTCGCGTCCCCACCTTCCTCTTTGCTCTCAGAAGATGATTTCGCTTCCCCGCCGAAAGCTGCAATTAACTGATCCAACAGTTCCATAATGACGCCGGTAAACAAAACGAAGTCCGCATCAAACCGCTGCACTTCATCTTCGCGATCGATATCGTCGTTCTGCTCAATCAGCGCGTCGGCAAAGTTCAATCGGGAAATGACAAAGCTATCGTTAATGACGAAGTTGAGTTGCTCCATCCAGTTCATCGAAAGCTTAGTGACTAACTTGCCCGCTTCGATGTGATTGGCAATTTCATCGCAAACTAAATCTTGGCGTTTGGTTGTCACCACGCCACCGTCTTCCAAAATGGCCTCAAGTGTCGCTTCGTCGCACAATGCCAGGCCAGGAGGTAGCTCGGAAGAGCGTACCCATTCCGTTAGCTTGAGCTCAACTGGCGTTTCCAGCGTGAACGGAATAATTGGCAGCGAACCAAGCGTCTTACGCAGAAGAGCCGTCGCGTCTTCTGCCCTTTTAAAGCTGGTGGTGTCCACAATGATCAGACGGGATTTTGGGTCAATCCACATGTTCATGTTGGCGTACTTACTTAGGGCTTTAGGCAGCAACTCCCCCAACACCAGATCGTTAATGGCTGAAATTTCTGTTCGCTTCAGGCGACGACTCTGCTCTTTTTCCAGCTTGGTTACGCGCTGGCGAACGAGCTCTTTCACCGTAGCCGGAGGAATAATTTTGCTTTCGTTACGCTGCGTCAGCAGGATGAGACCATTTGCCTGGTGAGTCAGCTCTTCGTACTCTTCCCCAAGAGGGCTGATCCATCCGGTGCGCGCCATGTCTTGAGGGCCGCAGGGTTTAAACGTAAAGGCCTTCATCTGCTCTTCAATGTTACTGAAGTCAATTTGTCGGGTGATGCGGTACACCACGACACTTTTAGGACGAAAAAGAGGCATAGCTCCCTCACTATGATTTTTAATCAGAAGGGGCTTGCCCTTTGATTTTTGTTTTGACAGGTACTGGATGCGGTCGCGAATAGCCAATTGCACCCAATACACCACATTGTTCTCTTTGATAAATTCCAGGTACTGGCGACTGGCTTCAGCTGGGTCATAGCGGTGAATGACGGCAATCTCGTCGCAGAATCGCTCAGTTAGCGGATCCTTCAGCGGTAGAACTTCAAACACCGGCACGGTCATGCTGAGGTCTTGCCTGAAGAGACCGCTTGACGGATAGCGATGATTTCTTTCGCCTGCTTCCCTTCACCAGTCCCGTTGTACACGCTACGCGGAGCAGAGAAGCCCTTAACCGTAAAGCCGGTATACATCTGGCGGATGTTTTCAGCATCGTGGCTGGAGGCCACTACATGCACCCCTTTCTCTGGCAGGGTATTCAGAATGTCCACCAGCGCGCGTTGCTGAGCTTCAGTGAAACCACTGGCGTGATAACCCGTAAACTTACCAGGATTGACATAAGGCGGATCGCAGTAGACCACATCGCCCTCACCCGCCAGCTTCAGCGTTTCTTCAAAGCCTGCACACAGCAAATCCGCATGCACAAGGCGGTCTGCCATGTAGCGGATCTCTTTCTCAGGCAGGTACGGTTTGCGGTAATCCCCCCAGGGAACGTTAAATTCCCCTTTACGCTTGTTGTATCGGCATAGGCCGCGATATCCGTGTCGGTTCATGTAAATGAACATCGCAGCCATGCGGACAGAGTCAGCGGTGCGGGCATTAAATTCTTTACGGATCGCGTCGTAGTGTTCGCGAGTACGGCACGTTTCGTAGAGCTCAGTCAGTGCAGCAATGACGTTTTCAGCCGCGTTACGGATGGTGTCGTAGGTGTTGATGACGTCGGCGTTGATGTCGGCCAGCACGTAGCTTGAATACGCTGTGTTCATCATCACCGCACCCGAACCACAGAAAGGCTCGATCAGGCGGGTACCCTTTGGCAGTGCCAACTTCAGCTGAGCCATGACACCCTGCTTACCCCCAACCCACTTCAGAACAGTATTCATAATTGCACCATAGAAAGCGGACAACCCCACGTTGCCCGCATGAATGGATAAGGCTTACTTGATGCCGTTTGCCAATGCCTTGCGCTCTTCCACGAGATTACGGTTATCATCGTGGGCCAGGAACGCTTCAAACTTTTCCGGGTAGCGGACGGCCAGCTTGACGATATTGGTTTCCAGAATACGGCCATAATGGATTCCGGAGGCAGACGGGAAAATGCCCAGGCCATACCAGCTCAGATCGCCGAACTCTTCAGACAGGTTCACCAGATCCAGAGGTTGACCTTCAATCGTGTTCACCAACGCTTTACAGATTTCAGCGGATTCAGTGAACACGCCCAGCGAGGCGTGCAGAATGCGCGTGTCGATAGCGTCCAAGGACGCCAGTCCGATATTGTGCGTTTGACCGTCATAACCGTTCATCAGCATGGTTTTGGTATCATCGTGCAGCTCTTCTGCGGTGATGGACTCAGGCGAAAGCGTGCCCACCAGGTCTTGCAGGTCGGCCAGGCCTTTTTTAAAGCGATTAATATCGATCGGCTTACGGTAAAAAATACCTTTTTTAAACTGATCCAACATTTCACCCAACGAGTGAGCCGCTGACAGCAGCAGATAAAGGTGAGGCGCACTTACGCCGCTGACGTGCGGGATCACCGATTCGGTGCGCAGGGCTTCTTCATGGTATTGTTTCAGTTCCACGTAAAATCCTTATGTTCGATATTGCTGGTGGAGCACAGAAATTTTCAGCCGAAACCAAGCATTACTGTGCAGGGAAAGTGAATCCATAATACCTGTTGACGTGTCGTATTCCCTTTGAAAAGGCGGGCAATTTGTCGATGTTTTTCAGTGGGAGGTATCATCGACGGAGCACGCTCGGCACTCCATTGCCTTTGGTCAACAAAACAGACAGTTACAATGAATTATTAAAAACGTACCGGCATGATGATGTCGCAACAGTCATCACCGAATCCAATTTCCAGCCCAGTGACAGTATCTTTCAGGGCGAAAGTGATGTCAGTTTCTTCACCGGAATGCGCGATTAAACTGTTCAGCGAACGCAGCAGGTATTCGCAGTTCAAACCGATTTCAATCTTGTCTTCCAGCTCTCCGGCCACCTTTTCAATCTCCAGCACTTCCTTGCACTCGATAAGGTTCTGGTTTGGGGACTTAATCATCAGCGCATTGTTTTTGAATACGAATAGGCCGGTACTGTTCGCATTTTTATTGACTGCGCCTGCATTGATGAGCGGCAGCGCGCGGCTTAATGCGTCGCGAAGCATCAAGGCATTAATGCTGAACTTCTCCGTGTTGTGCTTAACAACACCCGCCACACGACGCCAATCGGGATAATTGCCGCTCAACAGATTCGAGATAACGGTGACATCACCCAGGTTAAAGGTCAGGTAGCTTTCGCTGTAGTCCATCCGGAAGCTGCCTTTGTTTGCGGCCAGCAACTTCATGAGAATAGGACACACCTCTATAGGCAGAATAACCCCGGATGAAGTACCAGACAGAGACGCGGGGGCGACTGGTGCTGTGATATCGTCCTGTAACTCATCCGTAAACAGGACGTCTTCAGTCATAACCGACATCCGGTGCCCATCGGTGGCGACTGCGTTGAATGCATTCTTGTCTAGGCTCAGGAAGACACCGTTCATGTAATGACGCACGTCGTTCTTGCCCGCAGAGTGCATGACACGTTGCAAGGTACGGTTAAGCATGTTTGCCGGGAATGTTATGCTGTATTTGGCCGTCAGGTCGGACTCGTCCACGACTGGGATGGTTTCCATGCACAGCGGGATGTTGTAGGCGTTCTTGCCGGTACGAATGATGAGACGATTGCGCTCTTGGTCGCATCGCACATTCACGATTTCTTCGCCTTTCATATTACGGAATAAGGTGCTGATGTGGGTTGCTGGCACAGAGGCGACCATGTCACCGTTTGACTTTTGAACCACACCACGGGAGATCACTTGTCCAGTATTGTAGTCAACACCGAGCGCGCTCAGGTTGTCACCCACCAGCGTCAAGGTCAGCATTTCCAAAACCTTGAACTGGACGTTACCACGTTTGATGATCATGCACGGGGCATCAATGATGCGCAGCATGTCAGTTGCAGAGATGTCGAAGCCTGGCAGATCTTTAAAGGTGCGCTTCTTCGGTACCGCTTGCTGATTCAGAGTCGTGGTCATGTCGTGCCCCTAAAGTTGAGTAAGTAGTCATAATTAGACTACCCCGACCCAAACTGCTGACGAATAGCTAAACGGCAAAATATTTAGGATAAGTTATGTTTTATGGGGGATGAAAAAAAAGGGGCTGTTCGCCCCAGAAATTGCAGTTAACGCAAACAATCCGTCATAGTAAAATAACCAAGCCGCCGCATCATGTCGTACATCTGGCGGGCTTTACCGTTAGGCCCTTCGTGCTTACCCAATTTGTAGATCAGGACGCGCATTCCCATCAGCACACTTTCCGTGCCGGGGTCACCTTTGACCAGGGGCTTATCGGTAATCTCCGGCCAGGTTCCATGCTGCGCAAAATGCTGGATATCCCCGGCCAGCAATTCTGGGTGCTGCAACATCAAATTGCAGGTTGTAACCGCAAACTGCGTTGCTTCAGCTTCATTAATACCCAATGCGACCGCCAGATCGGCCACAGAGTTAACGGTCATGGCGCTTTCCCTTCCCATACCTCAGGGTTACCCCCAAGTGTCAGCACCAACGCCTTGAGCCTTTCTGTTTCTGCATCCACTTCCAGCCGTTCAGCACGAAGGCGTTCGTTTTCAACGGTCAGCTGCTCGTTGGCCCCACGCTCAGAGTTGACTTCATTTTGAAGGCGCTTGATTTCCGCTGGACCGTCACCGGTTTGCTTGGCTTTTTCGCGGTAGATAGCCAGCTGCTTGCCGAACGAGACATTCAGTTGTTGGAGCGCATTGAACTGACGCAATAAGCCTTGATAGTCAGAAGCCGGGGAATAGCTGCCCTTGTAATCCCCGGACAGGTTAGCCAGCGCCGAGATCAGCTGAGTGATGAGCTCGGAGGGTGCCGTAACTTTTCGCAAATTGTCAGCACAGATCCCTTTTTCTTTCAGCGTTTCTACTGTTTGGTTCAATAACGACTTCAGGTTCATGATGCACCTCTCCGGTTGTTGATGTTGAATTAAAGAACACGCATTTACGCGAGCATTATGCTTTCCAGGGTTTACCCACGGCTTCCAATGCGGCGATAACGGTTTGACGATAGGCTGCGATTGCCCCCGCGACCTGGGCGGTATAGACCCTGCCAGAAGACAAATCGACGGGCTGGTTGATGTGCTCCACCAGACGATCCAGCGCCGCAATTAGGTGCGTGACATTCTCATAGCCGAAATCACTGTCTGCCCTGTCATACAGGGCGATGACGGTATGGTGATGCTCGCCATGCTCTTCGAAGTGCTCACGAAACTCGTCAGCCAGCGCACGCATCGTGGCGATAGCAGAATGCGTTTCGGGTGTCAGCAATTGCGATGCCGGTTGTTTCAGGCGCGCATGGTGGCAGCGGACCCAGGCATTCCATTCCACGTTCAGGTCGATGCGCTCAGAGTCATCATCATCAACAAAGCCTGCGGCAACTAGCTCAGTGGCCGTGGCGTGATTGATGTTTAAGCGTGATTGCAAATCCTGTATGAACAACTGCCGTAGGTTCAATAAGCATGGGTCTTTCATGGTGTGTCCTTCTGGAAGATTTCATGTAGCGTAACGTGGGTGATGCTGCCCACGAAATTTTGGCAAAGAAAACCCGCCGGTATAGCGGGTTGAAGGTCAGGCAGGATTACTGAGGACCGGTAAAGGTGTTTTCTATAACCTTTTGGCTGCGTTCGACCCAATCGCTGCTGTTTTCACAGTTCACGTTAGCTTCGAATACCTGGCGTGCCGAGGTGTACATGGGGCTGTTGTAGCCTCCACGGTTAGCAAGCATGACGCGGATGCCGTTGAGGTAGGGATAGATCGGGTCCTGCAAGATGGTCTGATCCAAATTACCGGCTTGCTGGCAATACTGGGTGCGCATTTTGATAATGTCCTGAGCGACCTGTAAGCACTCAGGGCAGTTGGCTTTGTAGGATTCGAATTCTGCCACCGACTTCCCGGCAACGGGTCGGCCACTGGCATTGGTAGGGATTTCGGCATAGGCACTGGTCAGGCACAATGCGGCAATGGCCCCAGCCAGTAATGGTACGCTACGGATACGTTTAAACATGTTTTCACCTTGTTAATGTTCACCTCGACGGGTAACTCGATCCTACTACGGACAGGATTTCTGCTCCCCCGAAAAGGGCTACAAAACGAGGACTAAAAACGATGACATACAATCAGGCCAACGATAGCTTATTCATATCGCATATGAATAGGCTCAAACATGGAAAACATCACTCAACATCGGAATTCATCGTTACAACAAGACGTCCTGTACGTGTTGCTTAAGATCAGGGCCCGAAACAGCAATCCCATTCCTTTCACCGCCATTTTCACGATCTTAAACAAAGGTCGCTCCCGTGAGGTTGAGCGCCCTAATCTGCGCATTTCATGTCGCACGCTGGTGGACCGTAGGCTGTTGCTTAAATACCGTGATCCACGCACGCTGAAAGTCGCGTACACGTTAAGCGAAACTGGAATTGAATTGGCTGAGAGCATCCGCAAAGAGCGAGAGGAAGAGTAAAGAAAACCGGAACAATCATGCCGGATACTAACCCGGCTGTATCTTCTCGAACTAAAGCTTATAGGTTTTGTGAATAGTACAAAACCAACTTTCACGATCTGCCGCGAAAAATAGAAGATAGAAATTACTTACAATGGGTGGTGATTTATAAAGAAGAAGCTATTCAATTTTCTTTTTTTCAAACTTTTCTTGGAGATGCTTAGAGAGTTCATCAATAGACGCTTTCTTTGCAGAGAAAAGGTCATTCAGTACAAATTCCATAATCTCGAATGCAACTTCTATATCACCAATTTCTACTTCGTCATAGGTATGACTACCGGCATTGCCCAAGAATTTAATGGCCATCAGGTAATCTTTATAGGACACATATTGTCCTTCAAGACCGTTGATGCGATTATGAAGCGGGATTCTTCTTTTGTTATTTAACTCAGGAATGCCAATGGCCGTAAGCATCCTTTCAACGGTAATTCTGATCAGATTAGCTGCGGACCCTGGCTGGCTGAGGTAAATATAGAAGGAAGCAGTCAGAGGTTTACTTATCTCTTCCATACATTGCTCAGGTATCCTGAAAGGATGAAGTGCTGGTGTGAATGATTTTGGGCGATACCATTTTTTTTGATGTTCTCCGTATTCAGTATCCCAGAAAGTATTTGCACCACCAATACCAGAGCAAGCCACAACTTCATTACACTGTGGTTTTGTGCATTCAGCCATGCAGGTGAATACTAATCTGTTCATTTCCACCTCGAACCAGTCTTCGTTTTCGTACTTGCGAGTCTCGGCCGATTTTTCCACGATAAAACTATCTTTTATAATTTGTAGAGTCTTTTGATGGCAGCGGGGGCAAGGCCAGTCGATATTCAGGTCGCAATGAAATTGCTCAGATATTTTATGTACTGCCATTTACAACTCCCTCGATTGTTGCTGTGTGATACAGATAATTATATCAAATAAACATGTATATAAATTAATATATTCCATGATTTTTCAAAACTACATCTATAAATTACTAATTAAATAGTCGTCGTAAATTGATCGCTATATTGAGTTGTTTCTGAACCTATACAGATTCGCCTTAGGCACAGAACCGCCGGATATAATTAGATGACCAATAATTTCAGGAAACGTTCGTGTTAATGTAAGTTACCCCAAGTAACGACGGCTAATGGAAATAACACTACGGCGGCGAACTGGATGGGTAGTACCTTGCGGGGTAATTACTCGGCCTTCAGGACCGGTTTGACCTTCTACGCGATCACCCTTCCCTATCAGTGCCCGACGCATGTATCTGTCCATTTGATCGCGCTGCCATCCAAACGCATACTCACGCTCACCATTGCGGCCAGTTTGCGGCCCAGCCACGATATCGCGAACCCGTTGGTTCAGTAATTGACCACGAAGACCATATCCGGACAGCTTCCGGCGTAGTTTTTTAGTCGTCATTGAGTGCGTAGACTGTCCGTTTTTCATGTCGTTTCTCCACCTATTGAGCCCTGAGGGCTAGTTGATGCGCTGGCCTGGCGTTATGGCCGGGCTATCCTCACGCTGTGATGCTCTGATAATCGCTATGGATTGCTCAATGCCACTGGTGTCCTGCCCTTTACTGGCAAGGATATGCTTTTGCTCATTCAACGCCATAATGGCATTTTCAACACCTGCACAGAACACATCTTCCTTCACCTTTTCTGTGGTGATAACACCATTAGTGACGGCCTCAAATCCATTAACGATTTCGTTAAGTGCCAATGCGCCTTCTGGCTCAAATTGTTGGTAGTTTTGTAAGTCAATGAACGGCAAAAGGTTATCCAGCAGACTACGCAGCGCATAGAACATTGTTAGCAAATAAAGGTTGTCATTCTCAGTCGTGCTGTTGTCGGCGATTTTTTTTGCCAGCGTTTCTTGGGCTTTGGCGTTATACCGTGTTGCCCAAGTCTCACTCACGCAAGCCAAGAAGCGCTCCCCTTCTCGTTTGGTCGCCTCCAAACTTGGGATACCAAACGAGCTTGGTAAAGCCTCTCTCCAGGGGATCCGCTGCTCACCTAAATAGATACCATCTGAAGTTGATTTCAAGTGAGTAAGATAGGTAAACACCTCCATTAAATGACTGTTTTCAGACAGGAGGGTATGCTCGTGGTGCTGTGCGCCCATTGCGAGTTCGTTTAAGGCTTTTGTTATTTTGGGATCAATCATGCTGGTTTTCCATTTCAGCGGGATGTGTATGCACCGGTGCGCGACCATGACGCATATGGTACAGGGTATCGCGGTGCTGCTTGGCATCCATCGTGTTGTTGTTTTTATTTCCCCAGGAAAACGAAGAAATTAATTTTTTGAAGAACGCTTTCAATTTTGGCCTCTCCGATTTACGGCAGAATTTTGTTCTTAATCAGTGATATCTGCATGTGAAAAGTGGTAACACAAGAATGCTACCACCGAGTTTACCGCTCACGAAATGCGTTACTTAGGCAATAGTCCACATTCTTCGGCGATAGTCAGCACGTCACCGTTACGGATCACCACACCAATGTTGCGAATATGTTCAACCTTCGCGGCCGCACATTCGCTTGCCTGTGATAGCTGAGTGACCAACTGCGTGGAAGCGGTAGTGGCTTTATCCAGTGCGGTCTCAGGTGTATTCAGGAAAAACACATAAAATGTCGCTACCGCACCCAGCATGACCATCATCAAGCTACGAAACAATAATGACGCAACCGCGAAACCAGCCACCGCGATCCCTGCATAGCTGAGCGCCTGGCCGATACTGCCGTTATTGAGAATGGCATTCAATGATGCCTGTATTTCGTTCATGTCAGACTCCGAGAGATAGAAACATTAATGCAGCCATTAAGGCTGCATGGCGGAACGATAGCAGGTGTTAGAATGGTGGATCATCGTGATTGGGTGCTCCCCAGCCGCCTTGGCTGTGCTGTTGAGAACTTTGTTGCGGAGCACCCCAACCGCCTTGTTGGCTGCTGGATGCATTGTTTTGCTGGCTGTTGGCTTGTCGCGAGTTTTGCTGCCCGTTATTGGGTGCGGAACCAAGCATTTGCATGGTGCCACCGGAGGCCGGATTGACCACGATTTCAGTTGTGTGGCGATCCGCGCCGCTTTGGTCTTGCCATTTACGCGTTGAGAGTTGTCCTTCGATATAGATTTGTGAGCCTTTATGCAGGTATTCACCGACAACGTCGGCTAATTTGCCAAAGAAGACAACGCGATGCCACTCTGTTTTCTCACGTTGTTCACCTGTCTGCTTGTCACGCCAGGTTTCAGACGTTGCGATGGAAATAGTGGCAACGGAGCCACCGTTTGGCATTGCTCGGACTTCGGGGTCTTGCCCGAGATTTCCGACAATAATGACTTTGTTAACGCCACGTTGCGCCATACGACTATCCTTTTGATATTGATGGTTGATTGACTTACCACCTTTATTTTACGGATGAGTGGCAGATGACAAACCTTTAAGGTGGACAAAATGGGGTGCTTTTTCCAAAAAGATTCTCGGGGGAAGAAAACGCAAAAAAAAGCCCGGAAACCGGGCATGGTGATCGTTATGACTAACGAAGTAAAACACCTTTTTTATCATTAAAAGTGGATCAGTCACACTTTATTGCAATCCCTGGTGAGACGCAATCGTTAGGCTAGTTGGGATGCCAATTCCGTCGCATATTTTGCTGCAATATCGGGATTGTCGATGGATGCAATGAGCGGATGCTTATCGCCGTCAGCGTTAACACCGTACACCACCCATAACAGTGTATCGCCAGGCGCTGCAACCAACTCATCGACATCCCCACTCGCCGGAAGCTCAATGATTTCGTTACCGACACCTTCGGCACCGTATGCGATGCGAGTAAAGCCGTGATCTGTGCCCAGAGGCAATTCGTTGAGGACAAATTCACGCAACGCAGCAAGATCTTTCTCGGCGGTTTGCATTGCCAGGGAATGCAGGTTTGGAATGCGACATAAGATTTCCGCCGCACTGGCGGTATCGCGGGTCGTGGACATCAGAATATTAGCAGCCCACAGTGCGCCAGCAGCGAATTCAGTTGAGGTTAGTGTAGTCATAGGGAGTCCTTATCTTTTTTGTCGTTTGAAGCTTTCGCTTCCGTATTGTTTGAAATATTCAGTGAAGCCTTTATCGCTTTCACGCGTTGCTGATTCAGCAGCCTCTGTTGCTTTGCGCATGTCGCGCTCGGCGACCTCTTTGCTCAGCTGCATATAACGGGTCATGTTGTCAGCGCTGGGATCCGTAACCACCTCTTGATAGGCTGCTTGGTAGCGTTCATCCAACAATAACCCGAGCGAGGACGAACATCCTGCCAGAAAAAACGTCAGAGGTAAAATAATTAATTTATTCATATGGTTATGCCATTTTCACAGCCAGAGTATGGATTTCGTTTTGCCAATTTTCAGAGCCCGGATCTGGTTCTCATTTTACAAAAGGCCACCGTAACGATGGCCGATTGCGATTATTTGGACACAGCAGAACCGACCGACATCAGGGAACCGGCATTGATGAGACCGCCAACGCTTTGCGCCAGATCGGCAGGCATAGCCACCACTTTTGCGTTAGGGCTGGTCGCCAAGTCAGAGAGCGTCTGAATATAGTTGTTCGCCAACTGGAAGCTCATGGCCTCACGCCCACCCTCAATGCTGAGTGCTTCAGCCAGCTTGGACGAGGCTTTGAACTGTCCATTTGCCAGCGTTTCCAGCGCCGTCGCTTCGCGGATAGCAGACTCTTGCTTGGCTTCTGCATCCAGGATCATGGCTTCCTTCTTGCCTTGCGCTTCCATGATGGCTGCATTTTTATTACCGGCAGCGAGTTCTTCCGTGGCTTTACGCTCACGAACCGCAGCGGCCTGCTTCTCCATCGACTTGAGCATTGAGTCGGATGGCGTAATGTCCTGAATATCAACAGTACGCAGGCTCAAGCCCCAATCCACCATTTGCACGTCCATGCTTTGGCGTAAGCGCGCAGCCAGTTCGTCGCGGTTGGTCAGCGTCTCATCGAGCTCCATCCCGCCAACGGCGTTACGGATCGTGGTCATAACCAGGTTGCGCACGGCAGTGTTGAAATTATCAACCCCGTAGGCGGCTTTCTTCGGATCCGCGACACGAATAAAACAAATCGCATTAACCTGCGTCATGGCGTTGTCTTTCGTGATGGCTTCAATGCCCTTCACTTCGATCATCTGATCTTTAGCCGACATTCGGTAGGCGATGTTGTCCAAAAATGGGATCAGGATGTTCAGGCCGGGATTTAACGTCGTGTGGTATTTACCCAGACGCTCCACCACCCACTGATCAGCCTGCGGAACGATGCGCACGCACTGGTACAACGTGATACCGAGAAAGACCACAACAACAGCAAGCCCGATAAGTCCAATCATGTTTTTTTCCTATTCAATCCACGTTATTCCGCAGTCACTGCGGAGACTAAAACTACACCACTAGCAACACTCACGATCTTGACGCGCGCATCGCGTGGCAGCACCTCTTGCGATTTGCACGGCCACTGCTGGTTACCCTGAACCGGCTTGGACAGCAAAATCACACTTTCCCCACCTTCCGGCAAAGCAAACGCCAGATGGCCTACTTCACCGATCAGCGGCTCTTCCACGTAACGCGTAGGTTTGTTACGCGAGTATTTCACCCAGAGAATTGCGCAGCACACTGTTGCGATGCACCAGATGCCGATCTGCCACAACAAATCAATGCCAGGTGCCACCAGCACGATGGCCGCAGGGATAATTGCCGCGATTGCCATCCATAACCCAAAAAATGTCGAGGTGAACAACTCAATAATGCCGAACAGCGCGCCCAGCCCTACCCAAATCCAAACCACCATAACCCCCTTAAAAAAGAACTAACCGATCATCAAGACGCAAGTAGCCAACTTGTAGGCCCCTGTTCCTAATAGCAACGCAACCAAACCGCAGACAACTGACCATCCTTTTTCGCTCTTTAGCATGACAGCGCCATCCGCACGGCAGCAAAAATAAGGCATAAGAGACAGCCCCAAAAACACCAAACAAGTAATGGACAGCAATGCGGCAATGAACGTAAGCAAAACAGAAACCTCTCAGATAGCCGGACGAAGAATACAAAAATTAAGAGGGATGCTCAGTATTAAACGTCCACAGAACGGGGAAGAAAAAAGTATACCGCCACAATGCCAAAATCTGCCACGCACCAGGGAATATATGCCCACTCACGGTAACTCTCTGGAAAGATGCCGATCCAGCTAAATTGCACCAGCAGCGTGACAATGGTAAGCAGCCAAAATTTCATGAGATACCCTCATCGGTAGTTTCTGTTTGTATGCGTAAAGTTAACCACGGGTCATTCGGCTGACGAAATTTTCAAAACCTTTTTCGTCACACCCTCGACGTATTTCCAACGATGACCTCGGCCTTCAAAACCATAGGCTTCACATTCGTAGCCTTGACGCGTCAAAGACGTGTTGATGCCGCTGATAGCACTGCTCCGGCTCGCCCAGTGATATCCACCGTTAACATTTAACCAGTCAACAATTTCAGCAACATGCCTTTGTTTACCGTCCCCCATCAACGTTTCAATGCGGATCATAGTGCGTTTCCAGTCGGTCATGAATTGCCCCGTGCCTGTGGTACCAGCAACGGCGATCCGCATATCGGCGTTAAGCTGAGCCCGCAAGACCTTCCCTTGATGACGAGATCCAGGGACCAAGCGAGGTTCGAGTTGAACCCTGAGGGTGTAATGGGCTTCACTGACCTTTTCGGTGACACCGTCATAACGCAGTTTTCGTGAAGGTGACTTCTCAACTTCCAGCAAGCCGATCCCCCACTGACGCATGAGTAATAACGGAAAGTCACGGCGGGCAGATGACTTCTTACAGGCCACATAAATGAGATGTGGAAGGCCTGCTTTTTTACTGCGGTATGGATAGAACCAGGACATGGCCTGTTCCAGCACCGGTAAGCCAATCGCTTTTTTGCACTCGATTACCTGCACTAACGCACCTTTAGTGGCAACAAAATCAGGACGCTTGCTGTGGTGTTTTAGCTGCACTTCGGGATAGACCTCCCAATGTAACCACTTCAGCCAGGCCTCAACGCAAGCGGCAATTTCCGCCTCCGTCATATCGTTGCTATCTGGCGAAGCGAACTCAGGCTGGTGAGGCAGGTACGTGGTGAAGCTACCTTCCACACCATCATGCGTGCCGAAACGTCGGTTGTGTTCAATCATGTGGTCAGCATAGTGACTCATTGCGCTTTCGTCTCCTGATCTGCCGCAAACATCATGGATAACGCGATCGTAACCTGGGTGACTGTACGGTGGCTAAACGCCATGATGTAAGCCTGAGCAGCGGCGCGAGCGATATCGTCTTCCACCAAAGCAACCGTGGTGAAGGCTTCGGTATGGCTGGTGGGATAAACCTGATCTGCCCACCAGCTGAGCGCGTAATTGAAAAGAACAATAAAAGCGGTGAACAGCGTCCAGAGCGTGGCGAATGCAATCAGGCTTAACATCATGCACGACAGGAACAGCGCGGCTAGTGAGTGCCAACTGCCAACATCCGTGGTGATGATCCGGACAATACATCCCACGGCACTGACCCAGAGTACCACCGGAAGGAACGCACGTTTTTTGTATTTCTGCTTCGCCCCATTGCGCGCCATCATGATTTTGAACCATAGAATGAAAAGCGCCAGATAGGCTTTTTGTGAGAGCGAGGCGGAATCCCAGTGAGGGCGCACGCGCTTATCCAGGTACAGGTTGGCGTACTTCATCTTAGCGTTGGCTCCAGTCGTGCTTTAGGGCAGAAATGCTTGGTCGCGGGGCTTTACCTATCCACTCGCAGCAGCTGAACCAAAAACGGTTAAATTTGTAGGGAATGTGGGTGTAATACCGATCGCCATCATCCTCTTTGATTTTCTCTCCGTTAATGACAGGTTGCTGGTGGCAAAACGGACACTCTGTCGCGCCGTGTGCCATTTCCGGCGCTATCGGGAATTGTGTTGCACCTAACGTTTCAGGATCACCCGGCACGCGCTCACGCCAATAGGTACCTTCTGGCAACGTGATGAATTCATCGTCCAGCACGTATTCAAAGGTTGGCATCAAAACCTGATGCACACCGTGTTTACGCCAGCGTAACTGTGCCAGAAATTCAACGGTTTCCTCCGGTCGGGATTCCATCGGAACACGAAAGCGGTACACACCGGGGGTTGTAGGTAACCCTTCTCCTCGGGTTCCCACGGGATGCCAGTGATCGCTTATAGCAGGAATTGGATTAGGATTGGCGTCATCCGCCATTGGTAAAAATGAATGAGAATCAAACATGATATTCAGCACTCCTTTCGTGCAGATCGTTTCACCGAGTTGAAGGAAAACACGCAGGCGCGCGCAGAACGGCGAAGACAGCTTCATCGGTTCACCCGCCCTACAGTGGCAATGCCGTGCAAGATAAACTCGGGAGGCGATCCGTTTTCAATGCGATAGATGGATAAGAAGACAAACAGCGCAACCCAGACCGTCATGAGTGGCGAGAGTATGAACGGCAGTGCCGTCCAGGCGGTCAGCAGGAGCAGACTTAACGACGCCCCTGCCACAATGAAAATCTGATAAAGCACCAATTTAACGTTGGCAACCATGCGAAAAAGCGCATTTTTGCGAAAGGTCGGGTTATGGCGAAAGTTGCGAAACTCAATCCACATCAACCCAATCCAGAATACATACGGGCACAGGCTGGCAACGGCGTTAATCAGCAACATATCCCGCAGCGACATCATCATCGAAACTCGGTTGGTCTCTGTATGAAACTGGCCTTCCGCAAGCAGCTGCACGGCGCGAATAAACCCGTTATCCGAAATGTTCAGCGAGAGGATAACGAGCGCGAAAATGCCAAAGCCAATGCGCAGTGCATTGCGTGACATCTCTGAGGTTTTCAGACCCCAGCCGATCGCGGATGTTGCCCCACAGATATAGCCGACACCCAATAGTGATGACTGTGTCACCGAGGCTTCCTCAAACCCGGTCAAAGAGAACCAGCAGAGACAGAAAACGGCCATCACACCCAGGCAACAGAAAAGACTGCGTCGAGAGATAAGCGGATAACGCAGCGCGCATAACGCAATGTGCTGAAGCTCCGTAAACGGGAGAATGAACAAGTTCCGCATCACCCTACCCTCCGCGTTTCCAATGCCAGGCGATTGCGGATCAGTGTGTACCGGTCCTGGAAAAGATGACTTTCTGCAATTCCACTGGCTTGGCGACCACAGAACCAGGCCACATCATGAACTTGCGCATAAGAGACGCGTTCTTGCTTGTTCAGCAGAGAAATGAGCTCACGCGTGACATCTTCTGGCGCACCACAGGCGGCGAATCGAAGCAAGGCAGCGTGCGTGAACGGCGTTTCAATCGCGGAAATCTGGTAAAACAGCCCGCCAGGACAACGCGCCAATGCTGACATAGAGACCATCATGGCAGATGCTGCGCCTATTAGGGTTAACAATGGCATTGCGCCACCCGTAGCCATAAAACTGGCCCCAGCGCTGACCATCGCCATTCCCGTCATCAATGCAGTCGTGGCTGCCAGATTACGTTTTATGGTGACACGGCGCATACCCTCAAGCGAGATATGACCCGACCTCGCTTCCTGCTCAAGGAAACGTGAGAGTGACTCGCTGTACTCGGTGCCGGGTGTAATGTTGCCTCTAAATTTGGACATGGTGCCCCCTGTGCTTGTATTGCAAACAGGTTAACCCTGGGGTACTGACTGACGAAATTAAAAGGCCAGCAGATTGAGGGCGTTTTAAGGCAAAAAAAAGAGCCTTTGATAAAGGCTCTCAGATTGATGACGAACCCCATGTTTTTAGCATGGGGTTTATTGTGTTAGCGACCGAAGGTCGCGATCGCGATATTTTTCTAAAATCCCATCATCAATAACTTTCTCAAGCTATATTCCGTTCTATATGCCTTTAATTGGCTTTGTATTAACTTAAAAAAGTAAAAAAGAAGCGCCAGTAGCGCCATCTTCTTCATATTTTGTGCAACAGCTGCTAATAAGCACTGCATTTGCACTTTATTTAACCCACGGAACCGCGCATAACGGTGACCATGATGTTGTTTGGCATCGGCAAAACTTCTTTCTACCGTCTCTTTTCGTCTTGCGTAGATTTTTTTACCCCACTTGCTTAGCCGTAACGTATTTGACCACTCTTTCGCTTCTTCCCATACATGTCGAGTGATTGTTTTTTGTCCTTTTTTGTTTTGAGTACACGATTGTCGATGTTCGCATAATTGGCATTGAGCCATATTGGATTTGTAATGTTTATAACCATTACGGTCAGTTGTACTGTAGGTTAAAAGCGCTTCGGTTGGACACACATACACATCGCGCTGTGCATCATAGTAAAAATGTTTTTTTTGATACGCATTTTGCCCTTTATTGGGACGTCGATAACCAGGAACAAGAGCGATACTCATTTCTTTCGCGAGATGACAAACGGGGGCGGTGAAGTAACCGGCATCCACGCCTGCGGCAATGGGGTTAAGATTAAAACGTTCAATTTGACGCTGTAATCGGCCAATGTAAGGCTGGCTATCGTGCACATTTCCTGCGGTGACATGGGTGTCCATAATGATACCGTGCTTTCCATCAACCGTACGATGGTCAAGATAAAAGAAGCCTTTGGGTTTATTGTCCCGATGCATAAAACCACTTTCAGGGTCAGTGGTACTTACTTTAGTGTTTTTGACGGCGCTGTTTTCGTTGGATTTTTTTGCGTCGGGTAACGGCTTTTTTGCGTGATTTTTCCGGTCTCTTTCGACAGCGACATTGAGTTGTTCAATATATTCACTTGGGGCGATGGGACGCTCTTCATTAATGGCTTTGTGCGGGTTCGCGTTGGCTTTCAAGTGGGTACTGTCAGTATAAAGAACGCGTCCATTCGCCATGCCTCCACTGATGGCTTGTTCAACGACATGGTCAAATATCTGCTGGAAAATATCACTGTCATTAAATCGGCGAATACGATTTTGGCTCAATGTTGAAGCATCGGGCACTTTCTCCGTTAACCCCATGCGTAAAAACCAACGATAAGCCATATTGACTTGGATTTCTTTAACCAGTTTTCGCTCTGATGGGATACCAAACAGATAGCCTAACAGCATCATTTTAATAAGACGAACAGGGTCAATCGCAGGTCGCCCGTTATTGGGACAATAAAGGTGAGCAACGGCATCACGAATAAATTCAAAGTCCATAATCGCATCGACTTTACGAACAAGATGGTCTTCAGGCACCAACTCATCGAGTGTGATAGTTTCGAATTGATATTGCTGAGGAGAAGGTTCTTTTAACATATCGGTTAGCTCATTATTTGTACTAACCTTATTAGATCAAAGTCCTCACTAAAAAGCGAGGACTTTGTCAGCAGTCTGACCACTCAAAATATTGAGTGGTTTTCAGTGCTCTAATTTGTAACTTCTAATTTAATACCGCATATCCGGCTCAATTCCGCCAGCCCAACGACGTTCCCAGTGTTCCAGGTAAACCTCAGCGACTTCCGGCAGATTGTATAACACGATCGCATTTTCACTGTTTCGCTTGTGCGCGCTATCACTATAGTTGAAAGATCCAGTTTCAACCGTTTGGCGGTCTACCACGATGAACTTGTCATGCATGATGGCGTATCGGCCATTGGTTCGGATTGGGATCTTAGCCAGTTTCACCGTATTCATCGCTGATATCGAGTGCTTGCTCTTATTGCCTTTCTCATCCACCACAATCTTAACATCAATGCCGCGCTTCTTTGCTGCCACCAGCTCTTTCACGATATCTCGCGATGTAAAGGAGTAGGCAGCCAGGCGAATCTCTGACTTTGCCGAACGGATAGCATTAATGATTGCCTTTTGGGCGGAGCCTTCTGGTGAGAAACCAATAACGATTTGCGTCTGGTTATTGATCTGCCCGCCCTTCTCTGCACGCGGTGGAGTTTGCTGGCTTTGTTCTTGGCTGCTACCCAGGCCATTAAGTAGATCATCAATCTTAAACGCGAATGCGTTCGGTGCTGATAGCGAGAGAGAGAAAACCAAAGAACTGACCAAAAGCCTTTTTTTGAGATCCATTAAGTCACCATTTTAGAAGTTTGTAATTGCACTAACCATTACAACACATGGGAAACAGGCGACAAAACGTATAGCCATGCGATTTGTTAACCTTTTTTTCTTTAATATAAACCCAATAAATTCGACTTTTAGCCATTACATACAACTATTTTCATTTTTGCATCAAAAAGTCACCTTATTTTGTATGTTTGAGGGTGTTTATGTCCGGCTTTTTTAATGATTCAGCCATTCGGTATCTGTATATTTATCTGCGTTCCCTGCTGAAAACCGTTAAATAGTCAGGCGAACATCCAAAAACTGAACTTTAACTCAAGAAAGGATGTAAACGATGAAAACTATCTCCGCCCGCAACCTGAAATCTGTTCTGGCCGCTTCTGCTGTTCTGGCTCTGGGCGTGACCGCCGTTTATGCGAAGGGTACTGAGCAAACTGGTTTTAGCGAAGTGTGGACCACCATTACTTCCTACATGCAGGGTTCCCTGGGTCGCGTGCTGGTAGGTCTGATCGTCATCGTCGGTGTTGCTGCTGCGGTTGTCCGCCAGTCTCTGATGACCTTCGCCGTTGCGGTCGGCGCTGCGATTGGCCTGTACTACGCGCCGGACATCATCGACGGCATGATGACCTCCACCAGCGCTGTTGCTACCGCCCTGCCAGTCGGCATTTAATCGGCCATTTCGGCAAGCGTCCAAAAACCCGACTTCGGTCGGGTTTTTGTATTTCTGAGGTTCGGGCTATAGGGAGCTGTGAAGGTCAGCATGATATGGTTTTATTTCAGCCTCAAACACTTCTGAAATTACTTCAGATACTGCTTTTACTCTGGCGAGCTCAGAAGCATCCTTATGGATAACCTTCCAGACTTCGTATTTTTTCTTTCTTGCCTTATCCGGCCAAATTCGAATTAACTCTGGATAACGTAACCCTTGGTAGCACGGCAATTCCCCTAACGCTAATCCTGAACGCACAAACGTGGTGAGTAAGAAACTGGATGTTAGCTTCGCGACGACCCGTGCATCTCTTCGTGATTCACCGACCATCGTTTCAGGTACAGGGGAGCTGAAAACATTGCCGTATAAGGCAATATCATGGTTGGCTAAATGCTGACCAGGTTCTGGCATTCCAAACTTATCAAGATATACCTGAGTTGCAAATAGGCCGACATCCCAACAACCAAGCCTTTTTGCAATAAGTTCTGGGGCCTCAGGTCTTTTGATTCTTACTGCAATATCCGCTTCACCACGAGACATATCTGCTAATTGTGCGCTAATCTTCATGCTGACATTAATATTGGGGTGGCGATCTCTCAGTATCTTCACTGCTGACATTAGGAACTCGACAGCTAGCCTGTCAGTGGTCGCAATCGAAACATCACCGGATAATTCACCATTAGTTCCCTCGCTCAACCTATAAAATGAAACTGAGTTACGCTCCATTTCCTGGGCGGCACCCAGTACCCTTTCAGCCACTTCAGTGGGAATTAATCCATCTGGTGTACGATAAAACAGTTTGGCGTTGAGCTGTTTTTCTAAATTTGCCAGCCTTCTGCTTACTGTGGACTGATCCATAGATAAACGGACCGATGCTCCCCGTAAGGAATTAGTCCGATACGCAGCAAGAAAAACTTTAACATCGTCCCACCCGTTTAAATACATAAGTCCTCCCCCTCTGCAAAATTGCAGCCTAGGGTCGTATTTTTGCAATTTCCCTTTTTAATGTAAACAAAAAGGGAGGTGCATTAAAAATGCAACCTCCCTTTTGGGGAAAAATGTTGGGGTTTAGATGATTTGGCCTACCCACAAAAAATACCACAAAGAAGCGTAGCCAAGTACCCAGGCACCAACCAAAGCACGAAAGCGTCGCTGATATGCACTACGCGTTTTATGCTTGAACATCTGCTGGGCAATAATACAGCCCGGCCAGCCACCGAGAAAAGCCAGCGCATCAAGCGTTAATTCCTCTACTCGCGGGCCTCTGTCGATGGCTTGTTGCTTATCCTTACGATACACGTAAATCGAAATGAGGCTCCAGGCAATCATCCACAGCACCGTGTATGCGTAAAACATCATTTATTCCTCTCATCAATATTGGTGGTGAGATAATCCCGAAGGTTTGTCAGTGCCTGCGTTGTGCGATCTTCCACGTCTTCAGCCGTATCAAAGAACTTCGCCAGTTTGCGGTTGGCCTTTCTTAGGGCTTTTGTTGCCCTGTCCTGCTGTGCCAAAAATTCTGCGCTATGTTGCCCATCAAGGCTTTGAATGGTCAGTTCGTTCAGCTGCATTGTGGCATCCTGCACGGCCTTTTGCAGTTGTTTTTTCTTTTGGATCTGCCTGCCTGCTTCACGAAGGGCGCGGGTACTCTTCATATACAACGTGCGTAACGATTTGACGAGACTGTCAGGGCTAATAGGCTCTGTACTTAAGGGTTCTTCGTCGGGATTTTTCATGAGTTTATGGCCTGTTGTTATGGGGAATTCCAAACCGGTAACCACTACCGCGCTTTACGATAAAACACCCCCAAATTTATCTTCTTTATGAAACACCGAATAAGCCCAATAGTCAGCCTTTTTTGTCCCCGTTCCGCCCCCCTTTTTTGTGCCAACTCGGTTGTAAAAATCGTACCATTTATGCCTATTTCAACCGATAGGAAAGCTCATGGCCGCAACTGACGAGCAACAGAGGATTATCGACTATAAGGCTGAGCCTGGATCGATGGTTTGTGTGCAAGCCTATGCGGGATCTGGCAAGACTTTCACACTGAAGGTCTATGCAGAAACCCATAAAGACAAAAAGATGCTTTATTTGGTTTTCAATAAGTCTATTCGTGAAGAAGCAGAGAAAAAATTTCCCAAAAACGTGGAATGCAAAACCTCGCATGCGCTGGCAGCGGCACGCTTTAAACATTATCGTCATAAGACAAAACTGAACATTCAGGTGAAAGAGTACCGAGATCTGATGGGTGAAGAGGATTGGCGTGTGGTCAAGCTGGCTATTAATGGGCTTACACATTTCATGAACTCAGCTGACTATGAAATTAACACGTCCCACGTTTTAAAAGACATCGGTAACATAGATAAAATTCCGCCTTCCCGCGTGGACTCTGCGTTACGTGCCGCGCGCCGAATTTGGAAGCTGCAAATCGATCCGGAATCTGATGTGCCCTGCACGAATAACACGTTGCTGAAGCTGTATCAGATGTCTAACCCGGCACTGGATTCAGTCTATGACATTATCCTGTTTGATGAAGCGCAGGATGCTAACCCCGTGACGCTTGATATCGTCCTCAATAACAAGTGTGCGAAGTTGTTTGTCGGCGATAAGCACCAAATGATTAACCGTTGGCGTGGTGCCGAGAATGCCCTGGGCGTTGTGGAAGAGAAAGGCGCGTCCGTTCTCAGACTGACAAAATCTTTTCGCTTTGGTCCGATGGTTGCGGCACTTGCTAATGTGGTGCTGTCCATGATTGGTGAAACCCACCCACTTGTAGGGCTGGGGAAATTGGATGAGGTTTGTCAGCCTCATGAGATAGCCCAGCGGGGTTTTCATGCTGTTATCTCACGAACATATATGGGGGTCATTTCTTCCGCCTATGAGGCTATCCTGATGGGTAAGCGCGTCATGTGGAATGGTGGCATTGGTAAGTACAATCTGGGGGAGTTACTTGACTTACATGCCATGAAAACCAGCAATTACGAGGCTATTAAAAATCCACGAATACTGACAGACTATGGCAACTGGGCCAACTTCCAAGAGATCGCGGAAACGACCAAAGACACGAACATGACCCGAGCCATCAGGTTGATGGATAACTATGTTGATATCCCTGGCATGGTCGATACGATGCGTCTGAATGAGGCTCGCACCCACAAAGATGCAGATCTCATCATCACTACCGCTCATACATCCAAAGGCATGGAGTGGGATAACGTTATTTTAAACGATGATTTTCCCAGTATTATTGAAGCACTGATGATGAAAAAATCGAAGCAAAGTATTATTGATGAGATGAACTTGCTGTACGTTGCGATCACGCGGACACAAAGTCGCATCAACATCAACAGCTCAATGATGGAATTGCTGGAACAATATAACCATCTACGTGAACGGAACGAATCTATCGTCATTGTGTAAATAAAAGGCCCGAAGCGGGCCTTTTCTATATTCGATTCAATGATATTATTGTCTAAATAACTTATGAAAGGATGCGGTGTATGGCTGACTGGGATGAAATATTTAATCTAACAAAATCTCTTTTTGGAATAAAAGATAATACCTTCTCGGATTATTCATCCAGATCACGAGATAAGAACAAACTTGATAGCTTTAAGTCCGAACTACTTTTTGCGTATATATTTAAAACGCTACAAGAAATAGAGCCTTCGATAGTGAAGTTGATATGCCAGTCAGGCGAAAATCATCCAGACCTTAAATTAACCATTGATGGGTTAATGGCACACGTAGAGATCACTAAGATAACAAAACCAGAAAATAGGTTCAGGGATGAGCATTACTGTTCCCTTGTTCCTGAAGATGTACTTATACAAGATGAACCCAAACTTCACATAACCTCAAAAATTACCGATAAATCAAAGCAGTATGGGAAATGGTTAGCCAAAGGGATTGTGGACTCGAACGATTCAAAAATTATTGCGATAGACATGGGAGATTTATTCCCGGGAACGGTATCTGGTCCATTGCTATTCGCAGCCTATGCCTTCTTCAAAGAAGAATTAGAATTAGTGTTTGATAAAAAAACAGGGAGGCAAATCGGTGGTGGCCTCCCTATAGCTCGAAACGAAATGAAAAAAAAGAAAAATACTGATGAAGGTGAAAAGTTAGTGCCTATAAAACATGATGATTTGTTGGATGGTATTATATCGAGTAGCATTAATGGAATTATCGCTTATCATAGAGGTACGCCAGCTTCACTTCACATAATTAACATTAACAACGATCCATTAATGGAGCTGCTTTATCAGAAGGTCTCAGGTTTCCCTGGTTGGAAAACAGAAATAATAAGGCATGGGATATTATCTTAAAAAAACAGCGCATCGCTCGCCAGGCTATTCAATACCTGAATTTGTTCCGAATCTGTGTTCTCCACAGTAGCCTGAGTGATCGAGAAAATGCTAAGAACAAACAATAATACCGGGATTAATAATATATTTTTAAACATGAAAGCCTTTGTTCAATATAGTTGGAGAGCCCGGACGAACCGGGCACCCGAATTTATTTTTTAGCCGGTGCCGCAGCAGGAGCTTTCTCAGACTCGCCTTTCACCATTCGCTCAATAACTTCAACGAAGCCCGCGAACGGTCGTGCGCCGACAATGCTTTCACGCTCACCGGTTTTGTTGTCAATCACGATGGTCGTTGGCGTCCCGTTGACACCGTCTTTGGTACCGGCATCCATATCCCGCTTGATACGCTGGATGATGTTCGGATCCTGCATGCAGGTATCAAATGCTGTTTTGTCGAGTTCAAACAATGCCGGAATACTGGCGATGTCTTCGAAGCCTTTGCCATTGCCCTGCGTGTGCTCAAACCAGTAGTTGGTCGCCCCCCAGAAGCCCTTCGGTCCTTTTTGCTCGGCCACACATTCCGCTGTCATTGCCGCTTTTGTTGCCATTGGCTCATGAAAAGCCAGGTTGAAGTGACGCCATTCCCAGTTCACCGCGCCGTTGTTGGCCGTATCAACCAGATATTTCGGCGTCTTATGGAACTGCTTACAGAACGGGCATTCCAGATCTTCGTAGTTCACCAGCGTAAAGCGAGCGTCCGGATTACCGTAGATGTAGCGCCCGTCTTTGTTGACGCTAACCTGCTCCCAGCCTTTGTACAACTCAGCGCGTTTCTCAGCCAGTTTGTCTTCTTCCAAGCCAGCCAATGCGGCTTGTACCGCTGACTTCACATCACCGTCTGTACCCGCAATGCCACCGCAGGATTTAGCCAGCTGCGCAAAGTGCCCCTCAACACTTCCGTACAGGCTTTTACCGTTGTTTTCGACCTCAACCACCTGCGCTTGAAGCGCGTTAAGTTTGGTCTTGATACCGCTCGTTTGTACGGCGGTGTAAAGGCTCGCGCCCATTGAAACGGCGATCATCACGCCAATAGCGATTGGCCCGATGACTTGAATTTTATTGATTTGCTTGGACATCGTTTTCTTACCCCACTTAAGAATTAATCTGTCACTTAAAATTTGGTGAATTGGTTATCGACATACATCTTCAGTCGATACTGACGCAGATCTTCTGGCTCACCTCGGGTCAGCACGTCAATTTCATGCTGGCTCAGGCGGTAACCTGGCGTTGAGCAATAACGCTCTTTAATTTGCAGGTACTCACCACGTTTGGCGGTCTGCTTACTGTTCGGCAGCATGAATGAATTTTCATCGCAGAATCTGGGTGACTGAGTAAACGTCCCGCGCGGACCGTTGGCATAGGCAGTGTTAGATATGCTGGTCAGCAAGATCTGGGTATCGAGATCACGAGCAACATAACGCTTGCCCGTTTGGTCATGAACGGCATACGGGCTCACAAGCGTGTGCTCGTAGCCTGGATGGCGAAGTGCGGCACCGCCGCGCTCAGTGCTGTAGTAGGACTCTGAAAACTCATAGCCCTCAGGGTAAGTTGCCTTGACCACCGTCACCTGCGTTTCATCAACGTAGGTACGCTCTGGGGCCTTTGGTTTTTCCGCTGCACACCCAGTCAAGGTGGCAATGATTAGGGTTGCCAGCAAAGGCAATGCGAAACGTTTACGGGTTTTCATCACTTCTTCTCCGGTTAGAAAGCACTGTCATTATCCTTTTTTTTAAAATTGCCAGTTACCGTTTTAGCCGACAAAACGAGGGCCTTTTCATTCCTGCCCGCACCCGGTCATGGGTTATCGTACTTGCACTACAACGGAGAGTTTTAAATGCTGAAGATCATCAAAACGCTGTTTGGCAAAAAAAATGAGGTACAGGAAGAGATTAACATTCCCCTGGAGACCCTCGAAGAAATCGACTCTATGCGCGACGGTGTGGATTCAATGGTTGTGCGCGGTGATATTTTGCGTTACCCGCCTGCCGAAATCGGTTTCCCTGCGTTGATTCCGGGGAGCTACATATTGCGTGAAAAGCAGACCGACATGATCCAGGCCATAAAGCGCGAACTGAATATTCGGGATAGTGAATTCGAACAGCTGATGATGCCGATGCTTGATAGCTTTGCGAACTTCGTGCAACTGTTCCCCGCATCCGAACACCACCACCATCGAGCGCAGAGTGGCCTGATGCGTCATTCGCTTGAAGTGTGTTTCCAGTGCATTCGTAAAGCCAAAAACATTGAATTCGATTCGATGGAAATGCCCGTGGTGAAATCCAGCCGCATGTTGGCCTGGCGTCTTGCGATTGCGACTGCTGGCCTTCTGCATGACATTGGCAAGCCGTTTACCGATTACGAAGTCTGGGACAAGTCCGGTACCCATCACTGGCCTCCGGGGCGCACCCCTATCCATGAATGGGCAAAAGCCAATAATATTGAACGTTATTATCTGGTCTGGAAGAGTTCACGCCACCAACAGCACCACTCCAGCACTACCGCCATGATGATGATGATCATGCCGCAAATCCTGCATGAGTTCCTGCTGAGCGAAGGTAACGACATCTATAACGAACTGACTCGTGCAATGGCCGTAAGCACCGTTCGCCTGGATGCCACCGAAGAAAACGCACCTGAAATGAAAAACAAGATCCTGAAGATTGTGAAGGAGTCTGACGTCATTTCTGTCCGCCATGACCTACAACGCTATGGCGGTGATGCTGTTCGTGCAACGCAATCTGGCGTGCCTGCGGTTCAACGCATTGTCGATGCCATGCGCCACCTGCTAAAGAAAGGAGTATGGCAACCCAACAAACCCGGCAACCCGATTTGGGTCACTACTTATGGCGTGTTTATCGTTTGGGGCACGGCAGTCAAAGATATCACCAACACAGTGAAAAAATCGGGCGCAGTGATCCCGCAATCGGCCAACAGCCTGGCGGATCTGATGATGAGCTATAAATTGTGCATTCCAAATGTAAACAAAAACGAAGATACCGCATATTGGCGCATAGCCCCGCACATCATGAATGATAAGGATTCACGCAACAGCAAAGAGCCCAAAGTGGCTCTAAGCTGCCTGCGTCTTATCTCTCCGGACGTCCTGTTTGTAGATACAATGGAGCCGCTACCTATTTCCTCTCGCATCCGAATTGAGAGTGAATGGCGTGAATTCAAAACCAGTAAAGGGAAGAATATCCCCGTGCTGAAAGAAAGTCGTCCTTATGTAGGCAATAAAGAACCCCGTGAAAACAGCATTCCGGCTGATGTCGATCCGGAAATTCTCAAGGGTGGCACGCTGCTGCCGGATGAGAATGACAGTCCGCTGGAAAATATGTTTGGTGCCTCGAATCCAGTAACGCCGGATAACGCCCACCAACTGCTGCATCACCTGAATCTGCTGTCTGATGCCGACTACGAAAAGGTAAATGCCCGTCAGGAAGCGAAAGCGAAAGCCCAGGCTGAGTTGGCTAATCAAAAGCCTGGTGAAGCCTTCCAGTCGCTTCCACCACAGGTTGAAGAGAGTCATCCTGTTAAAGTGTCTGCACGCGAGCAGAAAAAAACCACCATTGCGCCGCAACAGTTGAGCCTCAAAGACGTATTGAGTAAACAAGGCTCTGATGACGAAATGCCTCTCCCAATCACGTCGATGGACCATTATCAGGAGCCCGAGTTTGACCGCGAAACACTGTCACTTTGGGAGACGCTGAAGCAGAGCGCTGTCGCTGATGAATATCAAAATGACGAGCGCAATCTGGTTGAGGCAAAGCCCGTCACCGACCCGATGACTGAAGCGCGAGCCCAAATCCAGCGTGTGCAAGATGAAGTGGATAACGGTAATTTTGAACCGGTGACACAGGATAACGATTTTGGTTACAACAAAAACAACATGGCCGCTTTCGGTGGTGAACAACTGACCGCGTTGCACCAAGATCAGAGCCCTCTATTTCGCAACGCCTCAGACCTTGCTAAAGAAAAATTAGCATCTTACGTTGCTGCAAACCAGTCTGGCCTTTTCCACGAGAGCGGCCACTGCTGCATCATCCTTGAAAATGGGGTTGAAGATTCACTCTTTGAACCGATGCGGGATGCGGATTGGATTTGGTATCCGTTTATGGAAGCCCCTTGCGAGTATTACACCCATCGTTCGCAAATGTGTTTTTACCTGCGAAAAGAGCTCAACGATGACATCGATCAGCTTTCCGGTCACCGTTATCGTGCCAGCCTGAGCCCGTTTGACCTGACTGACGTCAGTGTGGATATGACCGAAGTTTATCGCGCCATTGCAACCAAAGGGGCCAGCAAAACCGCGTTCAATGGTGACCCAGTGATTGCACTGTCTTCACTGCAAAAGCGCCGTATCGCACAGGACCTAAATATTAACGCCAATCAGTTCCAACAAGTGCTGATTGACAACTTCGACTATGTAACCCGTACCGGTGTCGATTACATCCTTGTTAACAGCAATATTCAGAACTTCATGGTGAACGATAATGAGTGAATGGAGTTATAACATGCGCTGGCGTCCCAACTTTGAGGCGCTTGAAATCGCGGGTTGGGGTGTGGGGATTGCGGCCTCACTTGCGGTCAACGCCGCATTCAACATGCCTGCGGTGCCGTGCTACCTGGCTGTTGCTGTACAGGCGGCCTATGCGGCTCGCTCTGTTCCTTCTGCATGGGACATTTACAAGCACAAAAGCAGGTTGAAACGTAAGCCCAGCGTCCTGAAAATGGAGTTGGAATCCGTCATCGACATCATGATGAAATATCCCGACAGCTACCTGCTGGGGTATGGTTATGAGTGGGGGCAGCCGGAAGGTCAATTAGCGTCTGAACTCATCAAGCGCGACATCAAAAAGTTCATCAGTAAAGTGCCGGAAAACTTCATGGGTCTGGGTTGGATCCATGCGTTGGGTGAAAAACAAGAATGGATACGCGTTGCTGAAGACCTGCTGTCGCTACATACACTGGTTACGGGGACAACCGGTTCGGGAAAAACGACTTACTACAAACTGCTCATCCTTCAGGCTGCACTCAAGAAGCAGCCTCTCATCCTCATCGACCCTAAAAATGATGAAGAGCTAGCCGACTGGATGAACATGTGCCTGCGGCTGGTGAACCGTGAAGATAAGTTCAACTACATGTCGCTGGCACACCCAGAGAAGTCCGCTCGAATTTCACCGATCACCAACTACACACGGGCCGGAGAGGTAGCTAACCGAATTACTTCTGTTATTCAGCGCGCAGATGCAACCAGTGACCCGTTCGTTTCGTTCGGGATCATGTCCTTAACCACGGTTGTTGAGCTCATGAAAGTCTGCGAATTGAAGCCGACCCTCAAAAACGTGAAAACCCAGCTGGGTTCTGACGTTACGTCTCTTGCTGAGCTCATTATCAAGTCAGTGACCAAAATTGGTCGTCAAGTGCTGGGTGAGGATGACTTTGACCGTATCTTCGCCATGCGCATGGATCGCTACGCTAACAAGGCTAAAGGCCCAAAAGAGATCGCAGATATCTGCGCAGAAATCTATCGCAACGACATCAAAGCAAACCGTAGCTTCCCAAGTATTGAAGCCGGTCTGGATATGCTCGGCCATCAGCGTGAACACTTCCAGAAGATGATCTTAAACGTGATGCCAATCCTCAGCCAGCTGACTCAAGGCTTTATGGCTGAACTGCTATCCCCTGACAGCGACGATGAATCGCAGCTGAATGACTTCCGCCCTATTTCTAACGTGCGCGATATCATCACAACGGGTGGCATGCTGTACATGGGACTAGACTCATTGGCTGACGGTGAAACTGGTTCGGCTGTTGGGTCTATCTTCTTGTCTGACATCACCAGCGTGTCGGCGGACGTGTATAACTTCATGAAGCCACGCGGGGATGATCTGGCTCCTGTCATGGTTCTGATCGACGAAGCCGCTGAGGTCATTAACGACCAGGTGATCAAGATGCTGAACAAAACCCGTGGCGCAGGCTTCCGCCTGTTCATTTCTTCACAGTCAACCAGCGACTTTGAAGCACGCCTGGGCTCTGAGGCTAAGATGAAACAAATCATCACCAACACCAACCATTTTACTGCGTTGCGCACCCCGGATCCCGATGCGCAAGAGGCGGTGATGAAACGTGTGCCAATGACAAAGTTCAAATACGTGATGCGTGGTCATGGCTCCAGTGCAGGCGCTGACCCTGAAATGATCTCCGGTTCAGTCAGTGAGCGCATCATGGAAGAAGAAGGCGAATTGTTCCCTTCTCCGTTGTTGGGCTGGCTACCGAATCTGGAGTTCATGGCAATCAACCAAGCGAACAAAATCGTCAAAGGTAAGGTACCCATCATTATGTCTCCGAAGGGGGATAAGGCGTTCAACCAAGCCAGCAAGAAGGCCTTGAAATTCCTCAAGCTGTACGAGAAGAAAGTTCGGGGTGAGAAGTCGCGTATTCGTGTTGGGGGCAAAAAATCATGATCAAAATGAAAAACTATTTTTTACGTAAAGAAGATTGCAATGCATATGACAGCCTAACGCTGGTGTGGCCGTGTGTTGAACCTATCACGCAGTCACTCATCTCATTGCTGCCGACCACTCTGACAAAAGGGCTGGTGGCCGATGCTGTGCAATCCTCGGTGATGGCCTATAACCAGCAGGCAGATTGCTCTCTGAATGACTGGGAGCGCTTAGCGGTTTACTTCATTACGTTGGCAAATTTCGTCAGCGAACATGTTGATAGGGAAATGGATTTCACCGAACTGGCAACCATCAGCCAGCTACCCCGCAGGCTGAATAGCGAGCTCATTAATGCGGTGGCGGAAAAACTCGCATTAAGGATTTCATATGCTTGACCAATTAACTGAAGAGAAGTGGCCCCAGACGATAAAGATGATCATCATCTTCAGCACCGCTGTGCTTTTCGTCATTTCCATGTTTTTCCCAGCCTCGTATTTTTACGAGAACGTGAAGAAGGAAGTCGCCTGGGGCCAGCGATTGATCGGTGATGCGGATTTCACACCTGTGATCTCGGACGTCAACAAGAACTACCGTTCATTATTTGTCAATACCGGAGTGGATGGTTTTTTACGTGACTTCTATGAGCTTGATGCATCCGACATGGCGAATCAGGGCGGACCTCTTTTCCTGCTCGCCTCTATCTTCCGGAACATGGCTGAGAACCTGAATTACTGGTTTTATATGATCGTGTATCGTTTGACCCTGAACGTATATTGGCTGCCCTACATGCTGGTGGTCACGCTGCCGTCCCTCTTTGCGGGGATCATGCGATGGAACGCCAAGCGTTACACGTTTGCCTATTCATCACCGTTTCTTAACCGCCGCAGTATGGTGCTGATTGGTTGGGGGGTTTACAGTATTTTGTTGTCACTGTTCGTCCCTCTTCCTGTACCGCCTATGATTGGGGCTCTCATCATGATTGTAATGATCCCAATAGGCAGTTCGCTTCTCATCAGTAACCTGCCTAAACGCATCTAAATCTCCCCCCCGAAAAGCGCCGCGTTTTGCGGTGCTTTTCATTATCCGCACCAAAACCGGAATGGTAAATTATCCCCCGAGGTGAACTATGAATGAACTTAAGCACGTTTATTTGTCCGGGCTCTTGTGCATTGCCTTTTCGGCCTGTCTGGGTGCAGGTGTCCTACTGACTGACAAATCTGAGCAGATCAGTGAGTTAAATACGTTGCTCCGCAAGTCCAACTATTTAACTTCCCGAGACAATATGGACCATGAAATGGCTGAGATCTTGTTGCCACGGCTGCAAGCTCAGCACGAAGAAATAAAAAAACGCGGGGCAATTAAGAAGCCTGACATGGTTTTTGTCCCCGAACAATTACAGCAATCCCGAGGGTATTAATGGCTAAGCGTACAGTTTTGAAAGGGGTCATTTACGGCATTCCATTGGCTGTCATGATCGCTGCATCGGGTTTCGCCGCTTACACGCTGGATAAACAAACACGCCTGCTTAACGACTTGGCCGTGGTTGCCGACATGCAACGCAATGTCATCAGCAATCGTGGTGATTTGGAAATAGCGTTCGATCGCTATATTGCAGCCTCAGGGCTGAAAGTCAGCACGCAGCCAAAAGCGCAAAACAAAGTCGGCTTTAGCACCGGAGATAAACCCTCTGAGTCCTATGTGCCCTCCACGGATAGTGAACGTATCTATGGTAACCCTGACGCACAGTTTTACGTCATTGAGTATTCCGATTTTGAATGCCCGTATTGCAAAACCCATTTCCCGCAAATGATGGATCTGGTGGATTCTTCGTCCGGCAATATTGCGATGGTGTTCAAGCACGTCCCTGTTCACGGACAGGCATCGCGCACTGAATCTCTCGCTGCTGAATGTGCAGCTGAGCAAGGTGGTAATCCTGCGTTTTATAAGATGGCACGGGCTATTTTTGCGGATACTCGCTCCGACGGCCACGGTATGGCAACTCCATTGGATAAATTGGCGGAGAACAACGGCCTAGATGGGCAGCGCATTATTGAGTGCGTCAACGCCGCTCGCCCTAGCGCCAAAATTGCGGAAGACGTGAAAGAAGCCGCACGTCTCAATATTCAGCAAACGCCTGCAAACATCGTGGTGTACGGCGATAAATCGGCAATGGTGCAGGGCTCCGTCAACGGGACAGGTCTGATGCAGATGATGGCGCAATTAGCCCAGGAGGGAGGAAAGTAAAAGAGTCCGCGCGTTGTATTAAAGCGCCCGAAGGGGTTCGGGTATTTAGTTTCTTAATTGGGGGTAAGCATGAGTGAACCAGTCCACATTTCGCATTCTGTCGATGATCCGCCGAAGTTTTTCTTCTGGAGCGTTGATGAAGCGATGCCATTTTTTGTTTTTCTGGGTATCGGGGTCTTCACTGGCCGAATCTTTACGATGTCGCTTATCGGCATCGTGATCACACGGTTCTACGGCAGCTTCCTGCAAAAGGCGTCAGAAAAATATTTTCTGCACCTATGTTACTGGAAGTTCGGTGTTTCATTCGGGAAAAGCACCATTGTACCTAACGCATTTGACCGGGAATTTATTGTATGAGAAGCCAAGACTTTAAAAAGGGTTTGCTGAACATGAAGGGCGAAAACACCACCCTGAAGCTGGTGTTGGTTGTTTCGATTATCTGTATCGGCATTCTGTCCACCACGCTGATGAACCGTTCACAAATAGTCACCATCGTGCCACCGAACCTGACTGAGACCACCTGGTTAGACGAAAAGACGGCCGGGCAGCCTTACATGCAGGCGTGGGCCATCTATTTGGCTAACTCTATGGGTAACGCTACACCTGAGTCAGTGGACATGCTGAAAAAGTCTATCGGGCCATTCCTGGACGCGGGCATTTACACGCAGGTTATGAAGCGTATTGACGACCAGATTGACCAGATCAAACGTGACCGTATCAGCCTGAGCTTTACACCGACCCGCGTATACCACGACCCAAAAGCGCCAGGCACTTACTTTGTAGAGGGTAGCCAAGGCCTTGAAGGGATCGCCGGTAACCCTATCGTTAAGTCCGTTACGTTCCAAATGTCGATTGATGTGAAAGGTTATCGCCCGGTACTTACCTTCATCAACATCAAGCAAGGTAAAGCTGAATTGCCGAGCGATAAAAAAGGCGACAAATAAATCCTGGGAACACTATCCCGTAAATTTCGTCACCCGCCTCGTGCGGGTTATAAACACATTGAGCGCTTTTACGATGGTGTAAAAGCTAGGTAAACAAAGTGAACAGCATTAACAAAACTGTCGCGGTAACTTCCTGTGTATTGCGTCTGTCACTGTTCGGGGGAACAAATGTTGAATAGTAAACACGTTAAAATATTGGCGCTTTTGATTGCGTCGATCACTGCCGGGCCAGCCATTGCGAATGGCCTTAACGTTAATAGCAATACACTGTCGGTCGATAACGGCGTTGTGCTTCAACGCTCTGGAGATTCAGCATCTGAAGAGCCTGTTGTCGTTGCATCTAAAAAAGGTAATCACACTGCAACAGCAGGTGCATCAGTCAACGCCAGTTCCAGTGATAACCCTGCCGTAGACGGTATTAACGTCCAACCCGTCCCTAACGCCATCGTTCAGCCAGTGCGTTTAACCGATGATGTCATCCCTTCTCGTCAGGATCTGGTCGTTGAGCCCGGCGTGAATACCCTGATCCCGATTTCAATCGGCCAGCTTAACCGCATCGTCACGCCGTTCGAACGCCCTACCGTTCAGCGTTTGCAACTGTCTGATGTCAAAGTCAGCGTGCAAGGTAATGTGATCTATGTGTCCACGAGCTCCACCAACCCGGTCGCGCTGTATGTCAGCGAAAAAGGCGACGAAAGTGTCGCCCTGTCTTTGTCTCTGGTTCCGCAAAAGATTGCACCAGTCCAGGCCTCGTTAATGCTTTCTCGCAAGGTGGGTAACGCTCCGACTGCGTCAGGTTATGCGCAGAATGTGATGTACGGCGGTAGCGAAGCCAAAGCCCGTAAATGGGAGCAGAAAGACAGCTACGTCGAAACGATCCGTAACATCTTACGCGCCGTTGCGCTGGGCGATATTCCACCAGGCTATGCAATGGGCAGTTTAGGCCGTGGTCATAGCATCCCGAACTGTAATTTCAGTACAGGCACTGCACAAGATAATATCAAATACAGCTTTGCTGGCGGTCAGTATATTCAAGGCAGTCAGTTCAGTGTCATCGTTGGGGTTGCACAAAATACCGGCGCTTCGACTATCACGGTAGACGAGTCGCTTTGCACTCACCCAAATCTCGCAGCTCGCGCCCTATGGAGCCGGAATACCCTCCAGCCGGGCCAGAAGACTGAAGCCTACTTTGTCATTCGCAATCAGTCTCAGCAGGCGCAAGTCGATGATTCTGTCCGTCCTAAATTAGCGGAGTAATACAAAGATGAGTATATTGAAAGAACGCTGGGACACCCTGGACGCTAAGAAAAAACGTATTTTTGTCTTAGGGGGGACATTTGTCGTATTGATCCCGATTATCCTTTTGCTTATGCCTGAATCGCGCAAACCTGCGTTGCGCGGGCCATCCGAGCAAGTCATTTCCAGCGTGTTAACTGACACCGACACCCAAGGAGTTAGCCAGAACGCAATCGCCGCACGCCTGCGCTCTTTGGGCGAAGCGATTGAAAAACAAAACAGCAACATCACGGATTTGAAAAAGTCCCTGAACGTAGATGAAATCAACAAGCGCCTGGTCGCTATTGAGCAACAGCAGCGCACCGATCGCATTGAACAGGAGAAGCTGAAAAAACGTGTTGCTGAAGGCACTACCGTGTTGCCTTACTCCAAATCAGTGCGTTCGAAAGACGTCTACAGTGGGGATAATAAAGCAAAACAAGGCGTTGAAAAGTTAACGTCCGACAGTGTTCACGAAAACCTGAATAACGACGATACGCTCCAGCGTGTGTATGAAAATACCCAGCAGCCTAACCCAGCGGACTTCGCGTTAGATAAAAACGCCAAAGGCAAAGACGGCAAGGCGGTAGCTCCCTCAACGCCAGATATCATCTCTGTACATGAGGACGTTAAAGAGATCGCTGCCGCCGACCCGGATGATGACCCTGCCTTCCAAACCTACCTCCCAGCGACTTCAATCCTGAGTGGTGTCTTTATTTCAGGTATGGATGCACCCACATCACAAAACGCGCGCAAAGACCCTTACCCGGCGCTTATTCGCATCAAGAAAGATGCCATCTTGCCAAACCGCTTCCGTGCTGACGTGCGTGAGTGTGGCCTGTTGGCTGCGGGTTTTGGCGAGCTATCGTCTGAACGTGGCTACTTCCGCTCTGAGGTGATCACCTGTATTCGTGATGACGGTGCCGTATTTGAATCTCCACTGGATGCGTATGCCGTAGGTGAGGATGGTAAAGCAGGTGTCCGTGGTCGCCTGGTGACCAAACAAGGTCAATACCTGGCTAAGGCACTGACCGCAGGTTTCTTACAGGCTGCTTCATCATTGTTCAGTGTCCAAAGTATTCCGACCATCAACGTTACCCGTGATAACAACGGCAGCAAGAAAAACAACACACCTTATGAGCAGGTGATGAGCAGTGAGGCACTTCAAGGGGCTGCCATCGCGGGCGTGGGTGGGGCATTAGATCGCCTGGCTGACTTCTACATGAACATGGCCGGTGACTTGTTCCCTGTTATCGAAATTGATCCGGGTCGTAGTGTCGATTTTATCGTTCAAAAAGGTGTGACGCTGAAATTTACCCGCGTTAAACCGAATGGCAAAACAACGCCTACCACTTTTAATTCCAACGGGACTCACTAATTATGTGGAAAAAACGTCTTTTAACAATCTGTGTCGCGGCGGCTGGTCTGGCTGCATTGTCCGGCTGTACGCTGGTGGATGGTAATTCAGAATATGGCTGTAAAGGGATGCCCAATGCCGTAACCTGTATGAACATCCGTGATATCCACCAGCTGACCGATGGGGACGACTACCAAGAGCGTATTGATGCTGTCTCTGAGCAACAGTTATCGGGAAAGCCTGTAGATCTTAAGCGCGGTAATATTGCAAGTAACGCTGGTGCTGGTGGTGTCGCAACCGGTGGCCGATATGTGCCTGTTCCTGCCGCAACGGCCAACCCTCAGCCGATCCGTACTCAGGCACAAGTAATGCGAGTGCTGGTTGACCCCTACGAATCCGCAGACGGTGACCTGAACGTTCCTGGCTATGTGTACACCGAGATTGAACCACGTCGCTGGGAAGTGGGAGCTTCACATGCGGCGACCCGCAGCGCCGTGATTCGCCCAATGAATTCGGCTCCAGTGGCGGCGGCACCGAACCCGCAAACACCGGCCAAATAATGCCTCAATTGAAATTAATGCAAACTGAATGATTTGACATTCCCCCTCAAAAACAATCAGTTGCATTATAAAAGCCGCCTAGCGCGGCTTTCTTTCATTCTGGGTGTCGTTGCTATTTATATTAAATGAGACTAAAATTATCAATGCATGGCAACCATACCGCAATTTTACCAATGCTGACATTCAATGTGTGACTTACCCCTCGCGTTGGATAAACCCCACTCAGACAATTTGGTAAATGGATTCATGCGCAAGGCCGTTCTCCCTCGAACGGCCTTACCCTTTTCTTTGACACTCCCTCCCAAAAGAAACAAAACAACCACCCGTTTTCGGCCTCGTTTTGCTGCCCTTTTCGCTGTCAATCCGTCTTTGCACCATTGAAAATGTAGCCTCATTCACAGGAGCACTCCAATGACGCTACGCAAAAAAGTATTATCCCTGATTTTTTCCGCCAGCTTCGCCACATCCGCTTTTGCCAGTGTAGATGTGAACGCGGATACTGTGTTTAACAACAAAGCCTTTATGAACGCACCGAAGGACAGCAAAGACGTTAAGCGTTTCGTTGTGCCAACCAACGGCATAATTGCGCTGGAAGTTGACGGCAAAGTCAACCTGTTGTCGTCAAATGGCCGGTACCTGTTCAAAGGCACGATGTACGATACCTGGGCGAAGAAAGACTTGACCACGCTTGACGATATCACCAAATACGCAAGCATCATTCCGATCAAAGAGTTGAAGCTGAACATCGCTGACTTACAACCTGCCGTCTGGGGCGACGGACCGAAAAAAGCCATTTTATTCACTGATCCGAACTGTGCGTATTGTGCCGCAGCCCTGAATCAGCTGGCTGATCTCGATCCGCACGAATATACCGTTAACGTACTGTCTCTGGGAGCCCTCGGCGAACCAAGCCAAATCCGCAATAAAGAATTGTTCTGTGCATCCGATCGCTATCGTGCCGACCGCGCCATCATCGCGCATGAAAAAACCAAATTTGACCAGGTCAAAGACTGTGACTTACAGGCATTGGCCCGCCGCACGATCACAGCTCAGGTATTAGGTGTCAGTATGGTGCCATTCATCATTCGTGATGACGGTGTCTTCAGTATTGGCGCACCTAAGCAGGGTCTGAAAGCTTTCCTGGCTGGTCAATAAGTTCTTCTTTCTGTGGGGTTAGAATGAGCGAATCAATCATCATACAGCGTTTGAAGTCTATCAAACGCTTCTCGGATGTGTGCCCTGTCCGGGCATACGATGAGAAAAACCATATTTTCCTCTGCGACAATAAATATATCGGATTCGGCTTCCTTTGCCGTCCGCTGTCCGGTACCAGTGGGAAAGAAATGCAGCAATTACAAACATTGCTGTCGTCCAACTTCCCAGCGAAGACCATTGTGCAGTTCGATCTGGTTGCCAGCCCGAACATCGTTGGCAAAATTAATCAGATGGACGTTCTGCGCATGGACTGCGATGACGAAGTATTGCGGGATGCCATTTACAACCGTTCTAAGTTCCTGCTTCACAGCACCGACTATCCAATGAAGGGGACAGGTACCCGTGTGCGCAACTGTTTGTTGCTGATCACGGTGAAGGTGCCAGTGAAAAACGAATACGATATGCGGGAAGAAGAATTCAACTTGATTTCTGAGTTCCGTAACACGTTCGACACTACGTTGGGGATCATGGGGTTGTGCCCTGCTACACTGACGCGAGACCGTTACATCGACGTGCTGTCTGCCATTTTGAATCAGGGGGAAACGGCGTCGTGGCGTGACCGTAATCCGCTGCAAGTGCAAGACGATTTGATGATCTCGGAACAGCTGGTTGACCCTGATCGCGAGTTTTTCATTCGCAATAAATACTGTGCTTTCGGCAGTCCTGAAGACGAAAACCAGCGTGGTGAACGTCACACTGGTACGACGTTTGTGCGCACACTGAGCGCCAAAAAACTGCCTAAGCGGTTCTTCCCAGGGCAGGCGCAATACTTCCTCGGCGATATGATGAGTGGTGCAACCGGCATTAAGTCGTCCTGCATTATCTCCATGAGCATGATCTTCTTTGACCAGCAAAACGCAAAGACCAAGTTCACGCAAAAGCGTAACTGGATTGTGCAGCAAACCGACGGGCCGATGGTGAAGTGGATCCCATCTTTGAAGACCATTCGTGAAGGTTACGACCTGCTGAGCGACAAGCTGGACAACGGCGAACCGATCTGCAAAGCCAAATTCACGGTGACTATCTTCTCCAACTCTAAAGACGGAGTATTCCGAGCGAGCCAAGAAGCGGCCAGCTACCTCAACACCTATCAGTTCAAAATGATTCCGGACAGCTACTTTGTTGCGCCGATTTTCCTTTCGTCCCTGCCAATGTTCAACGAGGCTGGCGCAGAGAAGTCGATGGGTCGTTACCGCACGCTGGCACTGAGTGAAGCATTGGTTATTTCCCCGCTTTATGCTGACTGGCAAGGGACCAGTAATCCGGCGTTAATGCTGACTTCCCGGTCGGGCCAGGTGCAGATGCTTGACTTGTTCGACTCAGATACCAACTACAACGCCTGTATTGCGGCAGAGTCCGGTTCTGGTAAGTCGTTCTTAACCAACTACATCATTACCGCTTATCGCAGCTTGGGGGCGAAGGTCTGGTGTATCGACGTCGGTGATTCTTACAAAAATATTTGTGAGACCTATAACGGAGACTATCTGGATTTCCATCCCGATAAGAAACCGTGCCTCAACTTCTTTGAACTGATTGAAGACTACTTCGGCGAAAACCCCGATAACGAAGACGGCGGTGAAGAAGACTTGATCATCGGGCTTCTGTCTGTGATGGCTGCGCCTAAGGCTGGCCTGAACGACTTCGAAGAAGCCCGTATGAAAGAGCACGTTGCCAACCTCGTCCGCAAACATGGCAAAGAAACTACCGTGGATATGGTCGCGGAATCGCTGCTGTCGGATGAAGAGAACGATATCAAGCGTTTGGGCCACCAGTTGTACCCATTCACCAGCCGGGGTCAGTACGGCAAATTCTTCGTGGGCAAAAACAACATCGACTTCCGTAACCCGTTTACGGTTCTGGAACTGTCACGCCTGGAAAGTTCTGAGCACCTGAAGCAGGTTGTACTGTTGCAACTTATTTACCAAATCCAGCAAGACATGTTCATGGGCGATCGCGGCCAGATGAAAATCGTGGTTATCGACGAAGCTTGGGCATTGCTCAAAGGGAACATCGGCGCGTTCATTGAGAAAGGTTATCGCCGCTTCCGTAAATACAACGGCGCGGCCATTACGATCACTCAGTCCATTAACGATATTTACAAAGACAGCGTCGGAAAATCTATCGCCGATAACTCTGCGTTTATGCTGTTACTGGGTCAGAGTGAATCTGCGGTCAATGAAGCGCAACACCACCAGCGTCTGGCTCTGGATGACGCGGGGTATCGCTTCTTGAAGACGGTACGTTCGAGCCGAGGGGTTTACTCAGAAATTTACGTGATTTCCAAATCCGGCCAAGGAATTAGTCGGCTTATAGTGGATCCGTTCTCCATGCTGTTGTACTCGACGGCACCGGACGACGTAGCCGCTATCCGAAAACGTAAAGCACAAGGCATGTCAACTCAGGATGCCATCAACTCCATTCTTGAAGAGCGACAACGAGGTAAAGCCGCATGATTAAGACCGCAGTTGTTTCATTACTCTGCGGGTTTCTGGGAGCCGCCCTGTATGGGCGGTTTGTTCCTCCCGCTGCACCGACTGACTACATTGCCGTTGTCAGTTATACCGGGGCAAATGGAAAGGTTCTCAGCGACCCTCAAATCAAACTGGTTCATGCGCGCGCCGAAGCAATGGCGAAGGCAGGTTACATGATCCTTAATGAGTCCGCGTTATACAAATACCCTGCCTACATGCAGATCCCGCAAACCGTTTCTTCGTCAGGCAACTAACCGGGGGTATCGTGGTTAAGGACACAGTGAATTCGCTTTGGAAGAAGATTTATAAGCAGAAGCGCCCGTGGAAAAAACATGCTTTGCTGATGTTGCTGGTGGGGGCGGTCTCCGCCCCATCCAGTTATTACGTGTTGCATCGCTTCGAAATTGGTATTGATCCTCAGAACAACCAATGTTTACCACCTTATCGAATTTATCTGGTCGATAAGGGCGATACCAAGCCCGTCAAAGGCACTACCTTTGCTTTCAGTTCGAAATACATGGGTAAGACAGGGAAAGGTATCAAAATGGTGGATGGGGTGGCTGGGGATGCCATCACTGTGAATGATGAGGAAACCACTGTTAACGGCTCAATGGTCGGTGAAGGCCTCGCGCTTGCCAATGAATCAGGTCACACCCCTCAGGAACTCACTCGTAAAGGTGTTATCCCAGAAGGTCGGGTCTGGTTGATGGGCCGAACAAAACTCAGCTTCGACTCTCGCTATTGGGGGACGGTGCCGGAAACACAAATCATAGGAAGGGCCTACCCAATATGGTAATTCAACAAAAAATCGCGACGTTTCACAAAACGCTTATCTCATTGGCTGTGCTTAGTAGCATGGCCTTTTCTGTCAATGCCGCGCCGCAGTCTGTGACAGATTTGCCCTCTCGGCCAGCCAGCGGATTCCAGGGAAAAGATCTGCCCTCTCGCCCAGTGGAAGTTACGAATAATGAAAAGGCCGATATTGAAAACCTTATCCGCGTGGCAAGAGAGCAACAAAAACAAGAAGAAGCAAATGCAAAGTTGGCGCGTGAAAATAACCGTGAAATGCTGCGTAAAATGCCTGAAACGCGTTCAGATAACGAAATGATAAGTGACGCTGTCACAGGTGCGATTGCTGATGCGGATATCGCTGATGGTAAACAAAATAAAATGGCGGGCGATTTTTACTATGTGTTGGTTTCTGCCTCTCTGTCTGATAAAGAAATTAAAGACATGATGACCGACTACAATGGCCGCAGAGATATTGCATTGGTCATTCGTGGCGTTACAGATAAAGCAAAATTAATGGACGAGCTTACTCGCTGGCAACAACTGGTGCTCGACTCAGGGGCAGAAGTAACAGTTAATCTGGATCCGGTCATTTTCAAAGATAATGCCGTTACGGCGGTGCCGACCATCATCCATGAGAAAGACGGCGAATTTGTTGCCAGTGTTTCCGGTATCTCGAATATCGACTTCCTAAAGGGTAAAACCGGTAAGCTGGGTACCGCAGGTCCAACCAAAGAGGTCGTAGAGCGCAGTCTACTGGATATGATTGAGGAAGGCGTGAAAAACCTCGATTTTGATCAGATGAAAAAAGATGCTTTAAATAATTATTGGCCTCGCCAACGCCAAGAGCTTGAAGCTTTCCCAACCGTTATGAGGCGTGCGACCCACACGATTGACCCGACGGTGATCATTCCGCAGGACATTGTCACGCCGGAAGGGGTTGTCGTCGCGAAAAAAGGGAAGGTCAACCCATTGGATGTGATACCTTTCGGCCAAAAGCTGATTGTGTTTGATGCCAGCGTGCCGTGGCAACGTGACTTTGCTCGCCAGGAATATGAAAACACGGAGCCGGGCATCAACCCTATACTGATCACAACCAACGTTTACGGTGATGGCTGGGATACCTTCAAAGATGCTGCACAACATTATGGTAAAAAAGCCCGCCTTTACATGATCCAGCCTGGTATGTCTGAACGCTTTGGGATTGAAGCGGTGCCCAGTGTCGTAACTGCTGACAGAAAGGTCTTCATTATCAACGAATACCCTGAAGCCAACTACGCACAAAAGGTGGCAAAATGAAATCCCTACACACGAAATTGAAATTATTCAGCTTGCACCTGATGGCGGCCACCGCAGTTTCCTTATGTTTTGCGGGCAATGCACTGGCTGACAAAACGGCGGAGACAGCACCTGCGGTCAACGAAGTTTGTCGTGATAACCAGCTTCTTTCTTTCAAGCTTTTTACCGACGTATGCTGGGGGTGTATCTTCCCAATCAAGGTGGCCGGAATTACAATGGGCCCCTCTGGTAAAGTGCCGGATAATGCGGCTGGTGGCATGGCCTGTGCCTGCCAAGACGGGCTTGGGGTATATCACCCCGGTGTGCTGACAGCAATGTGGGAACCCCGAAAAGTCATCGAACTGACGCGCACGCCGGGCTGCATGTCATCGTTGGGTGGGGTTAACTTAAACCTCGGAAACAACCTTCAGTACGGGATCCAAACCGATGGCGCTGATGAAGAACGCCGTAATAAATTTTCGATCAGTTTCTATAACGCACACATGTATGCCCTGCCACTTCTGCGCATGCTTGACCTGTATTTGCCAGGGCAATGTACTGCCGACCCATACAGTGACTTTGACGTGGTCAGTTTCTCCGAGATAGACCCAACCTGGAACAATACAGCCTTAGCCTTCTTCCAGAATCCAGAATCGGCTGCGGTGGCTAACGTTGTCGCACAGCAAGCTTGCGCCCTTGAGGCTGCGGCTCAATTTGCAGGTAAGCAGCCAATGGATTCGTTGTGGTGGTGTGCGGGCTCTTGGGGTGGACAATATCCATTAACGGGATCGGTACGAAGCATGGACACGCCACGGACAACCAGCCTGGCTGGTATTCGCGAACTTGCAGTTGAGCATCGTCGTGGTTTGGCGTATCGAACGATGGGGAATGACACTGTTTGCCGCTCGAAGATCTACCCAACTCTACCGAAGCAACAATACAAACTGAATATGTTCAGCCCGACACCGGAAACCAAAGAAGGCCACGAAGTCGGTGAATCCCCCTATCAGTGGCAAGGTGGCATGTACAGGTACCCAACGGGGAAAGGTCAGGATTCGACGTACATGATCTTCCAATGGATGGATTGCTGTCGGACGATTTAACACATTGTTTTATTGAATCAGACCCTTGTATCACTACAAGGGTTTTTTATTACCATGTTATTAGAGGGGATTCCGTCCTTTCACATGCTTTAGAATGACTCTGCCTGCATGATTCTTTCAGTTTTTCAAAAGCTATTATGTATTCTTCTGCCGGTTTATACCCTTTAATCCTAGCTTTATTAATCAGATAAATACCGAAATCGACATCTTTTGGAAATCCATCACCGTCTATATACATAGCCCCTAATGTGAATTCCGCGCGGGCGGATCCCTGACTTGCAGCCTGGTGAAACCAATACCCCGCTAAGCGGTAATTGACCTTACCACTTTTACCGAAGTAATAGTGTAACGCTAGAGACTCTTGGGATTTAAGATGGTTTTGCTTGGCTGCTTTAAGAAACGATTGCTCTGCAAGGTCGAATTTCCCCTCATTAGAATACCGCCAACCTGCCTTAAACAGATATTCCGGGTCGTTAATGAGTTGATTAGAGGCCGGATGATTTGTGTTTTTTTGCTGTGTATTTGCCCCAAAGGCTGGAAGGCACAGAGAGACAGTAAGATAAGCAATGGCTATCTTCTTCATAGAAACCTATTTATTATTTTTAATAAAATCAAACAACGAATAGGTTAAACGTTAACAAATTTTTATCAAATTGCAATTAGCCATTGAAAAAGGCAGGTGGGTGGCCTGCCTTTGTGAGGGGGTCGAACAGAGAGGGAGTTACTACTGGGTCGGACTATCGTCTTTTTGTTCGATGACTTCGGCTTGTTCGCTAGTTGCACCGTCCTCCGCTACTGCATTTTTGCCATTGTTGTCGTTCAGCTCTTTAACAGTGGCCGATGCGTGTCGGTCAAGGAGGTTAACCATATCGCGAATACTGTCGCGCAGACGGGTTTTGTAGTCGTCCACTTCATCCTGGTTGAACAGGTTGTTCAGCCACAGGCGGTCGAGCAAAGTGATCAGCTCGTCAAAACCACGGAACATTCGGACGACACGCATGGCGTCCGGCGTGCGCACGCGGATGTTATAGTCGCGCGGGGCTGTATAGGAAACTTCTTCGATACGGGACTTACCTGAAGATTTGGCTTGGTCTAGCACTTTGTTAAGCGCCGCAATGCCAGAGCTAATCTCTTTCTCAGGTCCCGCCAACACTTCGCCTACGGCCTTTTTGGTGCGTTCAATCGCGCCTTTTACGCCTAGACGCTCCAGGCTGGTGCTGTTGATGGTCAGGTTAAACAGCGCCTTTGACATTGGATTGTAGTGGCGTTGCTGCATGCGAATGCCTTCTTGCGTTTGCAGCTGGAACGGTACCGTGATCTCTGGGTTGGAGTATTCGCGGCGTTCGCGCGCAGCCCCTTGCCCTTTGCTCTGTCCGGTCTCGGTGTTACGGGGGCGGTTGCCACGGTTGTTACGTTTGTTTTGATCCTGCTTAACGTTATCAGTCACTTTAGCCTTCTCTGTCGTTGCCATGATTTGTCCTCACATTTAGTCGCATTTAAGCCTGGCTATTTAGTCATATGAAAACGGCCAAGTCATGGGAAAAGGCCAGCGTTTCGCGGAAGAAAAACAGTTCTTGATTTGGGCGATTATCTGAAGTAGGCTTTTGTAACAGCCTAGCTGATGGCTAACTCCTTCTCAGCATAACTTCCAACGTGAACCCGTAACTTTGGCGCGAAGACACCGCCACCTCCTGGTAGCCGAAAAGGCTTTCCTCACGGGTTTCGCACGCCTCAATCAGGCCAGAGCATCTCTGACGTGTTCTTGTTCTTCGAACAAAACATGTCACCTTGCCGCCCTACCAAAGGGTATTTTTGGATCTCAATCCAAACCAAAAAAATTGTTAACTTCCTCTTTTTTTAAATCCCGCGTTTTGTCTGTGCTCAGACGTCGTTTTTAACGACGTCTTCCGCTTTGTTTACATCTATTGAATCTTCACGTTTCAGGGTGTTTCTCTGTGGCCGGACTTCGCATATAAATTTATGGTGAATATTATGACTTCTTTCGAATTGCAAGGTTTTGTTTATATTAGCATGTTCCTCTCGTTGTTCTGGCGTCCTAAAAACGCATCGTTCGTAGTGCCAGCTGGTATTGCTTTTTATATTTACACAACCGGATTTGTGCAATCCACTATTCCTTTAATCATTGCCTGTGGCTGTCTGACTCTGTCAGCTGTTGTTCTGGCTGTTCAAATCATGTCTCGTTTCTCTTCTAAAGATGACGAACTTGATGAGTCTGACGATTCTGATGATTCCTCTGCTTCAAACGCCAAACGCCCTTCTCGTACTGTTATCACAGAGCACGAGGGTAAGTTGGTTTCTTTTGGTATGGCTCATTGGAAAAATGACCGCTCAAACGATATGTCCTTCTATGTTGAACTTGAAGGGCAAAATAAAGTTTGGGCTATTGGGCTTAAAAAAGCCGTTGAGAATTCTGGTGCTAAAATTGGTGACACGGTTGTTTTCTGGAAAGACTCCGAAGTGCGTACCAATAAAGCTCAGGTTCTTGATCGTAAAGGTAATGTGACTGGTTATCGCGACCTTGAAACAGACAAGCGTCGTGGGCTCTGGATCATGGAAGTTGTTAGCTAATATTCACTTATCTCTCCTAAACAAGCCCAGTTCTCTGGGCTTTTAACTCTTTTAAATCTATTAATTTCAAGGTGATTTATGAATATCGTTAAAGCTTCTACGTTTGAAACCTGTATTCGTTGCGGCAGTCGTTGTCAGTTGGAAGGTTTTGATGCTTCCCGCTGTACCTATACCCTCAATTGCAGAGATTGTGGTTGGCATTGCTGCAACCATGAAGGTGCTGATGATTGTCCGCTTTGCATCAGTCAAAACGATGACATTGCGCTTCGCGAATACGGTGTTAAAAACAGGGCTGAGGCCTTCAAGTTGATGGCTAAAGTTAAACAAATGCTGTCTTCCGTTGCATGCAACATTGATAAGAACCGATTGAGGAAAAAAGACCGAAACCGTCTTGAAGACGCGTTTATGGTCTGTGTCCACCTCGATGGTACGAGCTATTGCAAAGGTTTTACGTACCGAGCCTCTCTGGATTTCATTTATCGTCGATACATGCAGTTAGCTGCTGCTTATCATTGATTTTCGTGCGGCCTTTCGCCATTTATCATCTTAACTTCCCAAGAAACCCAGCCTATGCTGGGTTTTTTTTTGCCTATTGATTGACCCAGTGGCTACTATCGCTTACTCTGTTCTGGCGATTTACTCGCATAACTTCCGGCAATAGCCCTTAACCAAAACACCTAATTTCGGCCACCAGCGCCTCAACGAATGGATCCTGTATTCATTCTCACGGCTTTCCCTTGCCTACAAAACAGAATTCGACGGCCCGGTGCCCTTTGGCTTCGGGCTTTTTGCTGTGCGTCGAACCGGTGTTTTTCCTCACGCTGAGGAATATCAATGCGGCCAGTCATCCTACTGGTCAATGCTTTACCCTTAACTTCCTTGTATCTCAAACTTTCTAACTTCTACCTGCCTATTGGTTTTCCAATCAAGGTGGTTGGCATTTTTTTGCCAAAAATATTCTTAATTTTTTAAATATTTTAAATCTATTAATGAGGTATTAATTATGTTCTCTAAAGCTAAAGGTACTGTTGCTATTGACCCTCGTTACACTCCTGCCCGTAACGGTAAAGATTCAGTTATCTTTTTCCGCTTAGGCTGTGAAATGACGATCAATAAACAGAAAGTTACTGAGTTCTACTCTATGAAGGCTTTCGGTAACGTTGCGGACTTCCTCAACAATACCATCAAGAAAGACTCTGAGATCTCTATCGAAGCCATTGCTCGCTCTGTTCGCTTTGTAAAAGATGGCGTTGATACTCACCGTACTGAGTTTCATGTTTTCTATGTCCACGATATTGCCACTAATTTGGTTGTCGATACTCGTGTCAATGAAGCTAAACCTCAGTCCTACATTGAGCCAGTAACACCCGCAACGCAGCCTCAGCAACCGACTCGTTCTCCAGAAATGAAGAAACGTGAAGAAGCTGAGTTGATTTGGCAGAAAATGACCGATGAAGAGGTTAAATCTGTTGGTAATAAATTCCGCGAAGTCTATCAAGCTGCAATTGCATCAGCCAATGCTAAAAGAGCCGTAAATAGCCGACCTGTGGATGTTGCAGCTACCGTTTCGAAAGAAACGACTACTGCACCTAAACCACGTTCGTTTGTCTCTCCTGCAAGTCCTACGCATCACATTCTTGCTGCAAGAGCTGCGGTCGTAAATGGTAGCTATACCGATATGCGTGGTTAATCGGTGGCATTTTCATATCTGCCTTACGGAAAACATTCTATTTAAATCTATTAAAGAGGTATTACCATGTCTTATTCGAACAACAGCCGTCGCGTTTATGACAACAATAACGCGAAAAGAGCCAACACTGACATCACTGTCAGGGTTGATACTGTGACCCGTCACATGATGACTCTAGGTAGTCAGTTTGAAAAGGCTGCAATGCACCCAAATATCTCCTTCCAGAGAGAGTGTGTGTTTGCTAAGCACATCATTAACAACAGTGACTACCTCACTGGAATTGCGTTGACTAACCCGCGTTCTTTCGAGACCGCGTTTTTACAGTTAGCGAGTTCCGGTTTGACGCTCGACCCTTCGCAGAAACTGGCTTATCTGGTTCCGCGAAATAATCGAGTGATCTTGGATGTTTCTTATCTCGGCCTCATTAAAATGGCTACAGATGAAGGGCTCTGCCAGGATATTGTTGCTGAATTGGTGTTTGAGAAAGATGCAGTATTTAAACCACAAGGTCGTCGTCAAAGTCCGATTCATGAGTTTGACCCCTTTGCTAGCAAAGGAGATTTAATTCTGACGGTAACGGATAAAGGCACCTTAGGCGCTCGTGGTAACTTCCGTGGTGTCTATGTGGATTTTCTCATGCGTGATGGCCGCAACCTCGTTTACTTCGTAACTGTAGAAGATTTAGCTGCTGCTCGTGCAGTGTCTGAATCCTGGAAAAAAGTGGATAAAAGAGCGTCTTCCCCGTGGACAACCTTCCCGTGGAAAATGGTTCTTAAATCCGCCCTTAAACAAACCGTTCATTTAATCCCAGGCAATCGAACTCGGATCAGCGCAGTGATTGATTATCTCAATACCTACGGTGAAGAAGGGTTCAAATCTTCCGCTCATGTCCCTGTTGAAGCTGCTGCTGCTGAAATGGCTCAACGTCAAGCTGCTCAGGCTGCTAACAATGACGTTGCTTCATCTCAGGCTAATGCTGCCGATGACAGTGTTATTGAGGGTGAAGTTGTTGCTCATAATGACGTCACTACTCCTGAACAGGAGTCACAGCCTGTTATGCAGGAACCTCAGTCTGCTTCCGTTGATGTTCAAACGGAATCAACTGCTGGTGATTCTCAGCCAGAAGAACTTCAAGTTCCGATGTCTGATATTCCTGGTGTTCGTCAAAGCAGTTTCAAACGTATTGCAAAACTCGTGACTCGCGCTGAAAAAACGCTGGCTTACGAAACCATGATCGCAGAACTGAAAGATGCTTTTTCCTTCAATGACAGCGAATTGGTTTACGCAAAACGTCAACTGGAACAATCGCGCCGTGATCTGCTCAGTGCAAAAGTTTCTGAGTCCATTCACCAGTGTGATTTTGGGATCGCAAATGACTTTGTTAATCGTCTCGCTGACGGTGAGTTTAAAGCCAGTGCAACACAGTGGGTTTCTTCTGTTGAGGTCGAAACTAACTCAATGCAAGTGCTTTACTCCCAAGCTCTTCAGTCCGGTCAATTCGACGAACTTGAGTCAGCCTTAAATTCAGTCAAACACAAGGGTCTCAAAGAGATGCTGTGCGAACTGATTTCTACGGCTAAAGCGGCATAAAACATAACCGGCATTTTTTGCCGGTTTTTTTAATTTTATAAATTTTTATGGTGATCGTATGTCTGATTCAATCTGTGAAATTGTCGATATTGAACAAGGAACTCCTGAGTGGCACAAATGGCGTAGAACCGGTGTTACCGCAACATGCTCCCCTATTCTTATGGGTGCGCCTGGTGCAATGAAAACGCCCTATCAGTTGTACCTTCAGTATGCAGGCTTGCTTGCATCTGAAGATTTATCTGCTATCAAGCAGGTAGATGCCGGTAACAAACTCGAAGCGCTTGCGCGGTCATACTGTGAAAATGAGTTGGGGCAAATTGCTTCACCTTTTTGCGTTCGACATGCCAAGTATCCGTTCATGATAGCTTCGCTTGATGGACAGCTCGATGACCGTTCCGTACTGGAAATCAAGAATCTCTCTGAGAAAAAACATTTAGCCATCCTTGAACAAGGTTCAGCTTCGCCGGAATTTAAATATTACTTCTGGCAGGTTCAGCACCAACTATTCGTAACAGGTGCCCCACAAGCTTATCTCGTTTTTTGGTCCGCTAAAGATCAGCCGAAGATTTTCCTCATCAAACCAAACCAAACTGCTTTCAACCGCTTATTTGCTGCATGCAAAGAATTTTGGGAACGTTTAGAGGAAAAGGTCGCTCCGGCTTTTGATAAACAGCAAGACATCCTGCTGATTTCTGATGCTGAAATTTTGGCTCAGACCAGTGAATTTACTGCTCCCGATGACCTCTCTGCTCGTATTGCTGATATCCGCCGTCAAGTTGCGAATGTCCGCGCCAAAGAAGTTGAGTTTGAGGCCGTAAAAGCCCAGCTGTCTGATCTCGAAGAAACGCTTAAGGCGTCTATTCAAGGTCTGGCAATAGGTCTTGGGTTTAATAGTAATGACCCTATTCGCATTGACGGATTTGGTTTTCGCTATCTGGAAAGTAAAGTCAAAGGTCGTACAAACTGGAAAATGATCTCAGAGCGTCTTAATGCTACTGCTGAACAGTATCCTGATTGTGTCACCCAGGAATCGTTACGCTCCACTTTGTCAGTGTATGAATATGACGCCTCCCCTGAGGATAGCGTTTATGTTCCACCTGAAGCCTTCAAACCTATTGTTGCTGAAGGTGATGCACTGCCTGATGTTGCTGATACCGCCTTGTTGTTGTTTTAACTCATACACACCCGACTTCGGTCGGGTTTTTTCTTGTTGACCTTGTGCGCGCAATTGATTATTGTAGCGGTGCGGTACACACCGCCTAACTTCTGGCATCTCGCCCCTAAACACCTAATTTCGGCCATATCGCCCTTCTGAATGCGTTTAATCTCATTCACACGGCACACGCATATCTGTACCAAATTCGATAGCCCGTTGCTTTTTAAGCTGCGGGTTTTTTTATGCGTCGAAAACGGTGTTTCGTTCTCATGCTGAGAACTACAAGTGCCTCCAGTCACTCTACTGGAACTTTGCAATACATTAAATCTCGCCTCTTTCCTGAGGCCTTAAACCTTTTAAATCTATTAATTTCAGGAGTCTCTCCATGTTTATCGTTAATCTGACTGCATATAAAGCATCCGACGCACAACGCGAAATGGGTGTGATTGATGTTGAACGTAACATTTCACAAGTTATTCGTGAAAAGCTCTCGTTCAATGACTGCCCTACTGTTTCGTTAATGCAACAACGTGCCGACGACCTTGCGGATATCGCTTTGCTGCTTTGTTCTCGTCACCAAGCTGAAGGTGTTTTGGTTTATGCCAAAACCTACTTTATGCCTACCCTGATCTCTTCGCTTTCTGAGCGTGGAATCAAGGCGTATGCCACCTATGCACCTAAGTCGATTGTCTGTGAACAAGGACAAATGAGTAGCCGGTACACGCATTCCAATCTGGTTTGCTGTTCTCCTGCCGCTTAATACAACGACTCTTCACTTTTTAAACTCCCTAAATTTTTTAAATCTATCTAAATTAATGAGGTTACTTTCATGACTACTTTTAACACTACTTTATCTGCTGATGCCCTGGTTCGTAACGTTGCTATCTCTCCGGAGCTATTCGGCGTTGTCATTCCAAAGGATTCGACAGTAAAAGTTAAACCGTATGCAGGTTTCGCTCCGGATAACGCATTCAGTGCGGCCATTCCTACCCGAAACAATAACTACGTGTTTGAGCCCTCCCTGCGTGCTTCTGTCTTGATGTGGATTAACTACCCCCAAGGTCAGTCGCTTTGGATTTCTGGTCCAACAGGTTGCGGTAAAACCAGTATTGTCGAGCAAGTTGCTGCACGACTGAACTGGCCTTTGATGAAAACAACGGCTTCACAGGATTTGGACATTAATAGTCTTGTCGGTGGTCTTCGTCTCGTTTGTGACAAAATGACCGGTGATACCCGTACAGACTTCCTTTATGGTCCTCTGGCACTGGCTTACAAGTTTGGCCTTATTTTTCTTTTAGACGAATATGACCAACTAGACCCAAGCTGTGCTAACGCTTTTAACGCTATTTTGGAGGGTGGGAATCTTGTTATTCCTGAAACCAATGAAGTGATCAAAAAGCATCCTAACTTCCGATTTGTCGCTACTGCCAACTCTATCGGCCAGGGTGACTTAACGGGTGTCTACGGTGGTGTAAAGGTATTGAACGTAGCGAACCTTGATCGCTACATGTTCATCAACGCCAACTACATGCCGAAAGACGTTGAAACCTCGTTAATTCAAAAGTTTATTTCTGAAAAGGTTCTTGCCGCTAAGTTAGTTGACGTGGCTAACACCATTCGTAAGTTGTTTGTCGGCAGTGATATCGCTGGTGATTTTAACCAGCCCGCTGATGGCTCTGCTATCAACGTCCCCACTGTTTCGCCAGACACGCGTTTGTCTGTTACTTGCTCTACACGCTCTCTGATTGCTTGGGTTGAACGTTTCTCGCTGATGCAGCAGGCTAAAATGCCTAATGCTCTGCAATTTTCTTTCGACCTGCAAATCGGTAACCGCGCTGGTGCTGATGATAAACGTGCTCTGCACGCCATCCTCAAAGCCATTTTCGGTTAAGCCTCGCTAAAGCCTCTCTGAATATAACTCTCTAAATATCGGCCCATCTTCGGGCCTTTTTAATTTCTTAAATCTATTAAATAAGGTAATTATTATGTCTATCAACACTCCAACTCAAGCTAACAACCAAGTCCTTGAACAACTGATCCTGGTCTCTCTTTCTGATATTTCGGGTATTAGCGGTCGTAAGAAACTGAAGAAAGAAGATTTTGGTGTTGGTGCCGATTTGCCACCGGATGTTATGGTGTCTCTCGGTTCCAAAAAAGTCATTGACCCGAAACTCATTAACCCGTTTGAACGTTTAAAGACTAAAGCTCATAGCTTATGTCAGGGTGTCGGGATTCGCTTTATGGGTGGCTATGCTATCCCTACCGACAAGGTTAATGAACTTATCAGTAGTTTGAATGACGTTAAGCAAGAGTTTTATGCCTACAAAAAAGAGTTTTTGAAAGCCGATTTTAATGGCTGGATCAACTCTTTCGAGGAAAAGTATCGTGCAATCTTATTGCGTGATGCGGCGATTGATATCGGCTATATGGAAGCTCAAATTCAATTTGGGTTTACTGCGATTCATATCACCCCTTACGGCAATGCCATCATTGAAGATGGTTTTGCAGGCCAAGTGAAAAGTTTAGCGGACGAAATCTACGAAGAAGTTTCGTCTATTGCAGAAGGGTATTTGAAGAATTTGAATCCCAATGCAATTTCGCAACACACGTTGAATCCTCTTCGTGTTGCTGTAGGAAAGTTTCGCACGTTATCCTTTATAGACTCCAGTGTTGAAGGTTTGTGTGAGTACATGTCTCAAGTCCTCGATAACTTACCTTTGACAGGTAAAATTACCGGTAAAGACTACAACGATGCATTGTCTCTTCTTAATAACCTGCGTGACCCGCATGCTGCTAAGTCCTTCGTTTCGTTGTTTTCAAATCCGCAAGCTGCTTCTGGTTTGGATGCCTCATTGGTTGCTGTCGATTCTTTTGAATTGCCATCTACCGATTTGGTTTCTCCACCAGCGCAAACGGTTTTGGAACAAGCCCCTGCTCCTGCTGAAGTGGTTACACACACTAACGCATTTGCAGTCGCTGAAACGATTGATGATAACTTCCTGGCTGATCTGCCAACTGACCTGCCACCGGCTGGCCCTGTTGCTGATCCTATTGTTTCAGAGGCTAATACACCGGCTTCTGTTGAAGTTGCCCCGGCTGCTGAGTCAATCGAAGTTGTTGATGACAGCGCGATGCTTGGCTCGTTTATCGACCCAACTGCTGAGCCTGTAAATCTGAACGCTCCGGCTTCCGAAACACTCGATACTGTGGTGTTTGCTGATGTCGATTCAGATGATGACGGTATTATGTTGTTCTAAATTCTAAGGCCCCTTCGAGGGCCTTTTTTAATTCCTTAATTCTGGACAGTTTCTAGTCCCTTTAAATCTATTAAATCTATTGTGAGGTAAGTATGGGTATTTATAACTCGCTGCCTATCGTTGCACGCGCCCTGAGTGATCAGTTTGGTGTAAAAGTTACGGTTGGTGGTTCTACGGCTTATGCCTCTCAGCAAGGTACTTCATTCACTATCAACATTCCTTTTTATAAAGATGCTGAAGAGTTGTCTGACGTCCTTCTGGGTTATTTGGTTCACGAAGCAGCTCATGTCAAATACACAGAGTTTCCTATTCTGGTAGAAGGCATTCCTGCTCGCGCCAAACAAGGCTACAACCCAAGTGTGCTTCATCAGCTGGTAAACATAACCGAAGACCTTCGTATTGAACGTGCGATTGGACGTCGTTTCCCTGGTGTACCTTCATATCTCAAAGCGTTAAATCACTTTGTTTTTAATGAAGATGCGCAACCAACTGATGATCCTGCTGTAGCGTTTCTCAACGGTTTGCTGCTATGTGGTTTCAAACGTTATCACGCGCTGAACATTCCTGTTGAGCAAGCCCAAGCAGACTTCATTCGCTTGTTCGGACAAAACATGTTTGACACCGCGATGGACCTTCTCGGTTTGGCGATTAACGCGCCATCAATTGCTGACTGTCTGGATATTTCCTGTCGTCTGTACGATCTCGCAGTAGATGCTTTTAACGAAAATCAACAAGACCAACAAGATCAGCCTTCTGGAACTGATGACGACTCTTCGTCTGAACCAAGCAGTGATAACTCACAGCCTGGCGATGACAATGGGAGTCCAGATTCCGAAGCTGATGCTGACGGTAATTCTTCAGGCGACCAATCGTCTCAAGGATCAGCTGATCAGCCTGGTGATGAACCTGATAATGATGACAACTCGGCTTCTGGCGGAGATGATTCCTCAGGTGATTCAACCAGCTCTTCATCTTCTAAAACAGCCAACTCAGACCCTTTTGCCAATATCACTGACGATGACCTCCAAGTGGTTATTAAAGGTGCTGGTGAGCGTTTGAATGACTGTGTTGAAGATACTGTTCCTCCAAGTGAGCGCACTCCTGCCGCCACCCCGTTCGGCATTGCTCCTGCTAAGCGTCATGCAACGTCTGAAGCTTCGGTTCTCCGAGGTGTTCAGGCTGCGTCTGGCCTTCGTCAGTCAATGCATGGGCTTCTTCAGGGTATGCAGCAAATTCGTCGTACACATAAAGAAACTGGTCGTGTTTTGGATACGCGTCGGCTGACTTCGGCTCTTCTAGGAGAAAACAAGTTATTCCGTCATAAATCCAAAGCTGTTGAGTTCAACTCTGCCTTTACTGTTCTGCTTGATTCAAGTAGTTCCTTGGGTTCTGACATGGTTGAAGCGGAAGCTGCTGTTGTCTCCTTGCTCTTTGCATTGGATGGCATCAAAGGTGTTTCGACTTCGGCCTATCATTTCCCGCATGCAACCACAAACAATGTTGGCTTGCTAAAAGCGCGTGAACAAAGCTTCCGGGCTGCGGTTAACGCAAAACAATTCGGTATTAGCGCAAATGGTTGCACGCCACTGGAACAAGCTTTATGGCCTGCGTTCAGTGATTTGCTAAACGCGCGTGCTGATCGCCATGTCATGGTTGTGGTCACTGATGGCAAGCCCGATAACTCGGGACCTGTTGTTCAGATGGTCAAGGACGCGAAAAAAGAAGGTGTGATTGTAATTGGTATTGGCTTCGGCGGTGCCAATGAAAACGTTATGACTTCTCTATTCGATGACACTGGTGTTGCTGTTGGTTCTGTCTCTGCCCTTCGCGGAAAACTTCTTGAGGTCTCCCGCAAAGCTTTAACTCGTTAATTTTATAACTTTCCTAAACCAACCCTAAGCCTCCTGCCTTGCATGGGGCCGGGTTTTTAATTCCTAAATTTATTTTAAATCTATTAAAGGTGATCGAAATGACTATGTCCAAAAAAGCAATTGCTCATGAAAATCAGTTGTCCTTCAACGACCTGTTTGAAGCTGACGACCGGACTTATGAAGCTATTTGCGCTGCCAAAGATGACAGTTATCAACTGCGTTATTCGCAACAGATGGCTTACGAAATTATCCGTGATTCTCTGTACATAATGACTGCTCCCAGAAGTAACATCGAACAGCGTATTGATGAAATTCTCTGGTTCTTTTCTGATAAAAATCAGTCAGACCTTTGCTCTTTCACAAGCTGCTGTTTCTTTGCCAAACTGGATCCCTATGAGACTCGTATGAGTGTTCTGCACCGCTGGAAGCATGATTTGGCTGAACAAGATCGTTTGATTCAGTCCAACCATTACGATGCGCCATCCAATATGGATTTCGTTGATTCACAGCGTCGCGGTTTCGAAAAATACAAGAAAGCGTTCTATCACTACTACCCTGCTGAAGCTGCTCGGAAGTGTGCATAACTGCTTAAAGAATAACGCTGACATTTGTCAGCGTTTTACTTTCTCTTGGAGATATTCATCATGGCTAAATATATTAATTTTGATACTTCTGTCGTGGAGCCACAAAACGGCTTTACCGTTAAAATGATTGATGACCTCATTGGTTACGTGCATGACAATTCACCAAGGCGTAGTGTTAGTCTGTTTGAAACCCTGCCTGTTTTTGAAGAGTCTTTCGTGATCAATACGTACCATCCAATGGCCCCAGATTCATTGGAAATACACTTTTTCCGTGATGAAGCGGGTAATTGGTGGCCGTACATGACCGTTGACGCACTGTGTTTAGTAAATACGTTAACAAATTACGGCTATAGTTTGATGGACTCCGAGGGTTAAGCCATGCTGATACCTTACGTGTCTTTCACGTCAAACAAACGGTCATTTTTAATCCGTGAAACCTCAATAGCTCAGTCCTGGCCTGATAGTCGCCACGCTGACGTTGAGACATTTGTGCTCTCTACTGGCAAAGTGCTTCGCGCCACCGACATTAAACGTTTTAACTTCATAGATATCGCTGCACATGAGGAACCTATTCCCGTCGCAGTAAACGATAATATTAACTTCTGAAAAGCAAAGGCCCCTTCGTGGGTCTTTCGTTTTGGTGAACTGTATGAGTGCTTGTGCATTGATTGAATACAATAACGCCTCCGCAAAACTGCGTGGCGTTGTCGTTCCCGGTGATGAGGCTTGTGTTAAATATGCTTTATCACGTTGGGCTGTGATTGCATTTCGTATCCGCAATACAGACGACAAATTCACCCGCATACCGGTTGAGGATTGGATTGAAGGTATTCAGGCAACTGTTAGCCCTTCCCCTGCTCGCGAACGCATCTTGGCCGCTTTGGCCCGTTGCAAACCCGGTATTTTTTAACTTCCTAAATTCATAAATCTATTAAAGAGGTACGTATGTCTCATTCTGTTGAATTGAGCATTTACGGTTTCGTATCTGAGAATATGCCCCTTTGGCCTACTTCTGATGTTCAAGAACAAGCTGATTTGGCGTTAATTCATTCCGATATGCTGACTGTGAAGCTGCTTAATGATCGTGGACTTGGCATTGCCAATACTGCGTTTGGTGTTAACCAAAACGAATCCCAGGTGTTAAAGCTGGCGACGCGTTTTGCGTATTGTTGTGCATGTGGCCGTTTCTCCGACCAAAGCCTTGACCTTCTCAAAAAAGAGATAGTCATGCTTGGCCGAGAATTGTGTTCCAAGTTCTTCGACTCAACGATGGCTGAGGCTATTCGTTTCGTGGCACATGAGCCCGAGTTCATGAAAGAACAAAGTGTTTGGTGATCATAACTATCATTTTTATCTACAGGAGTATTACTCATGCGTTACGTTACCTCTGATAATCGCTACACCACTACCTTCCCAATCGCTGTTCGCAACATCCTGCTGGAAATTGTGCCCGTTGATGAAGAAGATTATTCGCGCGGTTCTGATTTGCGCGATTATCAAGGAGTGGTTATTAATGAAGAAACCTATATCGACATCAATCATCGCTTTGCTGATTTAGAAGGCGAAGTTCGGACGTTGCTTGCGATGAACCGAATTGGTGTGGGTACGCAATCTTACAATGACCCTGACTGTCCGTCTCTGAGTATTAATCAAGCATTATTGATTAACCTGGCGTTGGATTTGAACGGTGTCATACATACTAGCCTGTACCTGGAATTGTTTAAGAAAAACATATTCTGCGCACAGATGTTGGTGAGTATTGTGGAGATGGCTGAAGCTGTTTTATCTGATGATGAAGAGCAGAACGTTTTCAAAGACACGCTCTTTGGTGGTGTCTACTCTCGTTTCAGTAATGGATTAAAAGCACGCCTGTTTCAGTGATTGCTTTTTTATGCCCTCAAACTCCCTTCTTGGTGATGTATGAAAAATTTACTTAAATTCCTTCCGCTGATTCCTGCGTTTATCATTGCTGCTGCAACTGTGTTTTTCGGTTTTGATGTTATGACAATGGTGGTTGTTCTTGTCACCTTGTCTGTCATTGCTGCTGGTTGTGTTGCTCTGGCCGTATATTTCATCGTTCTCATCCTTCAAGATGTTTACGGTAAAATCATGAAACAGCGTCAGGCTGTATAACTTTATTTAACTTCCCCTCCGCGCAGTCTCCTGGCTGTGCTTAACTTCCCTCAGTGAGCCTTAAAATGAAACTTAATACCCTTCGCTTCTTCTCTCTTGTTTTCACTGTTGCAATTGCCGTTATTGTGATTGTCTTCGGTGGACATTTTGGACTCAAGATAACAGAGGACTTTGTTATCAAAGTTCTTCTGATTGTCTCGATGCCTATCGCGTTTACACGCGACAAGAGCAAAACGTAATCTCAGCCTAGGGTAACTACCCTAAAACCCTGTCTTCGGACAGGGTTTTTTTTTGCTTTTTTTTACCCTCTATAACCTGTGTTGCATTAATGGACAATGCAAGCTAAGTAAACAAAACGAACATATCAGTCAATTTCAATCAAACCCAGTACCCATGCCGTTTTTGGCCTCGTTTTGCTGCCCTTTTTTGCCGTTTTCCTTATCTGTCTATGACAAAATGACCGCTCATTGATTCATCAGATGAGGGATTTGATGAAACTTCTCGTATGTGCTCACAGCCGCTCGATGCTCATGCCTGTTTTTAAGCTGCCAGCCCTACTTTGCACTGATTCCAATCGACTCAGCTTGCAACGTGAACTTGAACGAAAGTACGGTGGACGCATGACACTCGATGAGGCTTGTAGAGAAATTGGCATTAAGCCCGAAAGCATCATTAAAAAGATCGGGCAACAAAGGTATCGACACTATCAACTGTGCCAACAGCTGGAAAAAGCCAGGGTTTTCAAGGGGAAAAACTCTTTTTTCTGGACTGACAGGATAGCGGCAATTCTTACCAAAGGTAATGAAGATGAAATTCCAAAGTTTCAGTAAAACAGTCATCGCTACCCTGGTATTTGGGGTGCTCTCTGCTCATGCGGTAGCAGAAAGTGGCAAAGATAAACAAAAGGCCACCAGCGGACAGGTAACTGCTGGTGGCACCTCGTTTCTGGATGGGAAAGAGGAAGGTTGGTTCTGGAAAAAGACGCCTCCTGAACCGCCGGAAGAAATGGAACCAGAGCCTACGGTTGCTAAAACGGACAAAGCCGAAGATCAGGACAAGCAAATGCCTGTTCCCGAACCTTCCGTTACGGTTGCTGCTGAAGAGGGACCGGAAGCCTTCACCGTGGCCTGGTACCGGGAAAATGTACAAAAACTGCGTGACCGCGCGATCGACGACCCAACTCAGGAAAATGTTCGCGCCTATTATCTTGCTCAGCGCATCATGTTGGACAAGGCTAGCAGGTTTACTGATATGGCGCGCTTAGTGACGTCTACAGACCCGCTGATTGATGAAAGCAGTCGTCGCTCCACGTCAACCTTCGGCGCTATGGATCAGTCTGCTGAGGCTGAGAAAAACTCGCGGCTGGTCATCAAGGACATTGCCACCCGTGCGGGTGTTTTCTTCTTCTTCCGAGGCGATGATTGCTCCATCTGTGTGAAACAAGCAGCGGTCATGAATACGTTCACTTACATGACAGGCATGAAAGTCATTCCTATCTCGATTGATGGCAAGCCAATGCCTGGAAACATCATGGAAAACTGGCGTGCGGATACTGGTCAAGCTGCTAAGTTGCAGATCACCAATACACCCGCTCTTGCACTGGCTATTCCACCAGAAGCGACACGCATTCTTTCATTCGGCCCTCTCAGTGCCGATCAGTTGATATCCCGCACTATTATGATTGCGCATGACTCGGGGCTTATCACCGACGAGCAGTACAAAAGCACGCTTCCGTACAACGACAATGGGTATATCGACTCAAACATCCTTAAAGACATGCCGGAAGAGTACCTGGAAAACTCGGACGACTTCATCAAATACATTCAGAAAAAATCTGGGTACGCAGTGTCAACCAAGCCGAACAACGGTAGCGGGGGTAAGTAAATTATGGGTACAACGAAAGCGAAAGCTACGGGATTTAAACGCACTATTCTGGCCGTTTCGGTGGCACTTTCAGGGCTGTTCGCATCATCAGCAAACGCTGCGGATATTAGCTCTCAGCTGGACAGTATGTTTGGCTCTATGTCAAACACAACCAGTGCTGGTGACTATCACAGCATCACGCGCGATGGCTATACAGGGGGGGGATTTGTGCTACGCAACAAACTGCGAACACTTACGCCTGTAGCGATTGATCTTCCTTCTGCTTCAGGTGGTTGTGGTGGTATCGACCTTTTCGGTGGTTCTTTTTCATTTATTAACGCCGAGCAGTTTGTTCAGATGCTGCGTAACATCGCTGCTAACGCGGCGGGGCTGGCTTTCCAACTGGCACTGAACGCGATGGACGCCGTTCTGGATAACGCTATTTCAAAAATGCAGGCGGTAATCCAACAGATGAATGATCTGACTGTTAACTCTTGTCAGCTCGCTAAAGGATTATTGGTTGATACTGCTTCAGCGTTTGGTGAAAGCGCGAAAATGTCCGTTTCTTCGCAATTGTCTTCAGACGGTATCACAGACCAGTTCAAAGCCATGTGGGGTAGCGCTGGTGGTGGCGAAGCTCCAGAAAGAACGCAGGATGACGCTGGAAAGCGCAAGCCTTGCGGGGACTATGGTAATTTGATGTGGTGTCTACTTCAAAATGGACAATTTTCATCTCAGTTTGAGGGCTCAGAGCAACAGCAAAAAGAACTCGTGATGTCGCTGACCGGTACTATCATCATAGGTCAAGGTCTGGGCAGAGATAAAGATGGTTCTGCGACTAAATCTGTTATTCGACTGGCCCCTCTAGCTACCTCAACCGTACTCAATTCAGTGATTAATGGTGATCCTGAATTCCAAATGTGGAGTTGTGTAGGTCAAACTGAAACCTGTGAGGGTCCTGTCCAACAGACTATTGGCCTGAATGGCGTGGCAAATACGATCAATAATTTCTTCGTTTACGGTGGGTATCTGTTATCGGCAAATGAAGGGGGGGCGGTCAGCGAAGAGCGTCTTCGCCAAGCGGTTTACTATAACGTGGGAGGGGCTGCAAACAAGGCGACTACCCTTGCGCGCCGTGATCTGAACGCAAGTTATTCGTATGTACGTGATATTGCCCCGGTACTTTCATATTCAGCTGCGTATCAATACCTTAATGATTTGCTAACCGCAGCAGCGACGGGCGCTCGTTATGCTCAGTCAAATGACAATTCAGCTTCGGCATATTATGAAGATGTTTTGAAAATGATTGAGGACGCACGCAAAAATCTGGACATGTCATATTCCACGATGGCCTCACGGTATGGTGGTGAAGTGAAGATCCAAGAATACTTCCAACATTACATGCAATCGCTGCCGCTCACTGAGTTCCAGAGTGAAGGTTCGGTTGATGGCGCTCTCTAAGGGGATAGGAACAAATGACTGAGTGGAACGTCTATACCGTCGGTGATATCGAATTCATGCATAATGTATTCAATGCCATCGCTATGCTCATGAACAGCGGCATGTTTTCTGATTTGTTCCGTATCGCAGCGTTGTTGGGCGTGATCGGAATTGTTATTTCCTCAGCTATTTCAGCGGGGAAAACAATTTCATTCCAGAACATGGCAGTTTGTATCGTCATGTATATGGTGTTTTTCCAGGTCTCTGCCCGCGTCAATATTGAGGATGTGACCTCGGGTCGTTTCCGGGCAGTCGATAATGTTCCTGCTGGACTAGCTGCTTCGGCTTCGATTATTTCAACAGTGGGTTATTCCATCACGGAGAAAATGGAACAGGCATTTTCAACGCCATCCATGACGGAGTACGGTGCGCTTGATCCTCTGGTAGCTTTATCCACTTACTATGATTCTATGAAGAACCCAATGCGTTGGTTTATGGCAAACGAAAAACCGCGTGTGGATTTTGCGCGTAGTGTTCAGAACTACATGAAAACCTGTGTTATGAATGACATTGCGCGCGGGGCAAAGACCTATTCAACACTCTATCGTAGCGCGGAGGGCGTTCAAGGGCTTCGGTCTAATGATGCATTTCAACGGGTTGTTTTGTTTGATGGGCAGATGGTAGGTTGGGACCCTAATACCCCCGATATCAAAGACACTTCGTCCCAGTACACCTGCGCTGAAGCCTATGACAAGTTGAATATGATGCATTCTACTTCTAGTAAAATGCTTTCCGCGGCTTTCCAACGTTCATACAACGCATTAGGACGCGATTGCCAACCAGGTCATGCCTGTACCCAGAACTCAAAAGTACAAGAGGTTATGAACTTTTATAACATCAGTGGTACAACCATGCGTGATTTCCAAATGACCATGATCATGTACCCGTACCTTCGTGACGTGCCTAAATACGGCTATGAAGCCGCCTTCCGTGGTGCGGCAGCGGTCACTCGCGCTCAAACCCAAACCCAACAGGCTTTCCAGTGGGCTTCTTCAGGAGCGTCTTTCCTCTCCTGGATGGCTGCATTTATGCCTATATTCCAAGGATTAATCTACGCGCTCACCCCTTTCATGGCTTTCTTATTCGGGTTAGGGATTATGGGAGTTCGATTGGTCATGAAATACTTCCTTGTGATTATTTGGACTCAGACATGGATGCCACTTGCTGCAATCGTCAATATGTACATACTGGTGCATACCCAGACTAACTTGTCAGTTATCTTCAGAGATCCTGGGCAAGTGTCGTTTGATAAGCTTTATATCATGCTCTATGAAACGCAAAAGAGTATCGGTCTGGCAGGTAACCTCTATGCAATGATCCCTGCTTTAGGGGGGTTCATCGTCTGGGGTAGCTCTGTGGCCTTTAACTCATTAGCAAATTCTGCGGCCGCACCGCATGCGGCAGATACCAAACAGATGGCTCCGGACATTTCAAATGCGCCAGCCATCAGCAACCGAAGCGCCGATGTGAACTATGACCGCTCCAGCGGTACTGTCATGGGTGGGGCATCTTCTGCATTGCCTAAGTTTGACATGAAGCAATCTGCCTCAACCAACCTTGCCAGCGCTAAGCAGAACGTTGAATCAGCCTCTGTAGAACGGTCAGCATCTGAAGGGAGAATGTTCCAAGAAGTTGCATCAAGTATGAGAAACGGCACCCAATCTCAGCAAAGTCAAGATGCGATGCAGGCAGCATTAGGTTCACTAACCTCATCCCAACGTTCATTTGTTCAAGACGTTGCTTCGCGTAACGGGACATCCGAAGCTGAGGCTTTAACAGCCTTAAATATGGGCTCAGTGCAAGGGACTGCTCAAGCTAAAGCGGGTCTGGAGTTTGCAGGATCAGGCGCATCCGTTTCTGGTTCTGCTTCCTTACAGCGTAATGAGTCGGCCACGAAAGGTAAAACCCACACTGCCGACGCCAGTTATTCAAGCAGCGATAACGCCTCAAGCAGTGACGCAATGAGTTCTCAACTTAGCCAAATCAGGTCTCAGTCTTCAATGGCCTATTACAGCAGCATGCAAGCGGCTGGGCAAAGCACTGCGGCAACACAACAATACGCTGAAGCTTATAAAAAGCAGGAATCGGCTCAAAAATCCTATTCTGAAGCGCAGCAGTATTCGATGAGTAGCTCACTGGGCCAGAGTATGAACTCTGCACAGATAGCTCAAGCTATCGGTGGAAACTACGAGGCTCAAGCTGCATTGACTCAAGTGTTGGCAGGTCGCGAAGACTTATCTCAGCGGATTAATGAGGATACTGCACGCCTCTCTTCATTAGGGATGACGCAGGAAGATGCGCATACATTCGCCCAGTTCAGTGCGGCAGCATCAATCGGCCAAGCTGGCGAGGTTGCTAAGTTATCAGGCTTCGTGAGTGGAGGTTCACAACAACCAGAGGTGAGTGCAGAAGCAGCCAGGGCAAATCAGGGGATTGCGAGTAAGGCCGAGCAAGCAGAAGGTCATATTAACAACATTGCAGGCGGTGTTGATGGTAGCTCAAGTTCGACCCAAGGTCAGGCAGCTGCTGGTATCGCCGGTAACTACGCAGAATCTGCCCCTGGTACGGCTCAAGGGCGCGTCATTGATAAACACTTCGATAACAGAAAAATGGTGGATAACCATGAAGCTCGTTCAACTCAAGAGATGAACACCATGAGAGGCAACGCGGCGCGTTACGAGTTGGTGAACAAATCAAACTATGGGATGACCGGGGATGCAATGCCTAAGGTTCAGAGCGCCTTAGACAAGGTCTCAAATGGTATTAAGCCGGGTGGTTTCTCTTATCAGGAAGGTTACGGTCAGGCGCAAGAAATGGCCTCTCAAGTGACTGGTGTTAGCGGTGAAAGAGGCGAAAACGCTAAAAATGCCATTTCTCACTTGTATGGGACAGTCAAAGACAAAGACAATACACCGGAGCAAATGGAATACGCTCGCATTCAAGCCTTCCACGCAGTCACCCTCGCAACAGGTGGTGAATACGTGAACGGCAGACTTGAAGGCGGCGACCAGCAGTTGGCGATGGCGATTATTGGCAAGGTAGAATCCACGAAAAGCAACATGCATCGCACTGATGCTCATGTTGTTAAAGAATCTGTCGAGTCAATCATGTCAGATCACACTAAGAAATAAAGCTAGCAGGTCAATACACAAAAGCCTCCAAATGGAGGCTTTTTTTGTCTGAATCACGTTAGCCGGTAATCAACATGTAGGCGGCTGGGATACTCAGCACCAGCCAGAACATACAAAGTGCAATGTCTCGTTGAACACCGGGCGGTTTTGGTGGTGATTTTTTCGTTCTTACTGGTGTGTTATCGATCACAATGGGAGGTAGATAATCTACGCCGTGCGCGCCGAATGTACTCATTTTCAACTCCAAAATATCAGTTAAAGAAAAGCACCTCGTTTTGCTGCCCTTCTTTCTTGCCCGTATACACCATTGATTTATGCTTGCTCAATGGCGTCTCTATGTGTTGATTCTCTCACACTTCTTTCCAGCGACGAAATTTTCAGTGAAGCGCCTACTACCAATGCCTGCCATCTCTACAAGGTGATTACGAATGATAACCCTTTTTAGGAAAAATTGGTTTTCAAAAGCGGTCTGCACGCTGTTCACGATGAGCCACTTGGGTGTCGCAATGTATGCCCCCTATGCTTACTCGTCGAACTCAACTTCCAGTGCTCAGTCCGCAGTTGAATTCTATAAGTCTCTACCGGGCCTTTCTGCGAATAGCAACGGCACCGTTCAATACGGAAACGGCGAAGCTGTTAATTTAAATAGTGTTTATCCCAGTGAAGGTTCATCCACCTCACTCGATCAACTCAAATCTGTTTACGGGAATGATGGGGAGACTCAGAAGCTTGGTTTTGATACTGGCTCAGCACTGGCGTCAGAATCATCTCTTCGTGGTGAAGCCTATCGTGCGGTTGCAGGCTCAACGAAGACCACGGCTAAAATCAAGATCACAGACTCCATCTTCGACAAGCACAAGGACTTTCTGGCGAACCAAGATAAGTACATGCAGGATCTTGATGACTGCTCGATGACCTCTGAGCTCAATACCGATGGTGTCAAGCAGCACATTCCTGACATGAAAGAATGCACCCGCACCACCAGCGTAAGCGGGACGTATCGCCTAACGCATCCTTACGTCGCAGGGTTCCTGAGTCATAGCTCAGGCTCTGCAAACATCGAAGGCTGCGGTGAGGCCTGCGTCACTCTCTGGGTAGGTCGTGTCGGTGACAACTACTGGGATGGTCGCTGCAAAATATATGAAGAGTACACTGGGGTTCGAGTATATAACCCGCAAGCTATTTCAAGTGCAAAACTGACCTACGCAACTTGGGATGACTACATGCAAATCTACCTGGGTGATAAAAAGGTATTTGCTGGACCCGTTGCTGGCATGAAAGACGCTGGGACTGATGGAAAATATCGTCCTTGGAACTATAAAAAAGGGGAGCTATTCCCGCCGGAAACCGATGGACCTTGTGAGTTGGACACAAGTTGGCGTGTAGATCCGCAAGCAGATGTAACTCAAAACTTCCAAGAAGTCCAAAATGGCGACGAGTTGATCTTCAAAACCCGTGTTTCAGTGTATGGCAATGGTGAGGGTTACGCAAAACTGGAAGTACGTTATGACCCTTCCAAGGCTGTCAGCAAAGATGAATGGATTGCTGATAATCAGGACGGTTTTAATACCTTTTTGGATGCCGTAAATCAAGGTTATTGCCAAAACTACTCGGTGACCTGTAACGAAACAGTCACGCCGGATGCCAACGGCTGCGCGTATATCAATGGGGTTACCGTCTGTGAAAAAGACCTCAAGACGCCCCCTATCGGAGGGCTTTCGCCGTTCTGCCGTAGCGCAACTGTTGTCTCGAACTGTGGTACCGACGCCGGGGTTAACAACTCCTGTAAAGATTTTGATAGCAACAATGCCTGTAACTTCATCAAATCCACCTGTATCACAGGGGCGGCTGGTGGGCAAAGTGGCTGCTGGCAAGCCACAGAAACTTGGGACTGCGGCCAAGATGTCACAGTGCCAAGCACTACACAAACCGAGACGTACCAATGTGCAGGCGCAGTGCAGTGCATTAACGGCACCTGCTTAACGCCTGAATCAGAACCTAGCGGTGACTTCCAAACGGCTGTGGCAATGCTTCAGGCAGCGACTTATGCAGTGAACGAAATGACCTGCGGTGACGAAACCATCAACGTTGACCGTGCCTGTTCGTTGTTTAAAGGCGAAGCGGCCACATGTAAATCAGCGTTAGGTGGTTGGGTCGATTGCTGTAATCAACCGGTTGATGTTAGCTGGATTGAATACCTTCAGCTAACCTACTACACCCTCAAGGTTTCCGATGCCCTTGCAGTTAAAGCCGGTATGTTTGAGCAAGGTAAAGGCTTGTTCGACATGGGATCTGAATTGGCTAATAGTGCAATTGACGCAATCACTAAACCAGCAATGTCAGCATTGGATAGCTTAACTGGTAATGCTGGCTCGGCAGTTGCAGATAAAGTTGCTGACCTTGGTATCGGTCAGGTAATGGATCAGGCTATAGGCACACTGACTAAGCAAGTGGCCCAATGGACCCTTGATACTTTTGGGGCAAGTGTTACCAATGCTATATTCCAGGCTGGGGGCACTGCTGGTGGAACCGCTGTATCGGATGGTGTTTTGGCTTCTTCCGTTGAACTTTCATCTACCATTACTTCTGCTATTTCAGTGGTGGGATATGCATACATGGCTTACCAGATAGCAAATATCCTCGTGAACATTATCTGGGCATGCACGGCTGATGAATTCAAACTGGCAGTGAAAAAGGAAACCAAACTCGCCACCTTCATAGACAGTTGGTGCCAGAGTAAGCTCCTTGGTCAATGTATTGAAAAACGGTCCAGTTACTGCACCTTCAACTCACAGATTGGCCGCATCTTCCAAGAGCAGGGGCGAGCTCAATTGGGGATCGGATGGGGGGATAACAAAAATCCTGATTGTCGCGGTTTGACCCTAGAAGAGTTTGGCCGTATCGACTTCTCCAAAGTAGATCTCTCTGAGTGGATTGGTTCCCTCTACTCCGCTGATTTGCTCCCCACTCCAGAGTCTGTAAACCTTGACAGCATTACGGGAAAAGGTAGCATTCTGAACGTTGATGGAACGCGTAAGAACAGTCTCGAACGATTCCAGAGTGGTGTTGATAGTATCGACGTTTACGATCTGAAGGAGAAAGCAGGTGACTCTATTCAAGTAAGGTAGGGACTCTGTAGGTAATAAAAAACCCCGCTGGAATTTTCCTCGCGGGGTTTCTTTTTTTGGCGGAAACGAACTTATTTTTTAAATTCTAATGCCCGGCCATTATGGAATACGTATGGCGCGTGCTCTTGCGAGCCCGGCACAAACAATGCACGCTTAGCACCTAGAGCTACGGAAATCTCCTTCATTAACGCCAGGTTCTCTTTTTTAGCAGCAAGATAGAAGAAGCAAGACGACGCATATCCGGAACGATACTCGCTAGGATTCACTACCGTCGGTGGTTTGGGTAAATACCCGGTGTCTTTAGCTTTGCTCAATGAGAACCATTTCCAGCTTTTATCCTTACCACAAAGTTCGTAATCTTCGAAACCTTCCATCTTTGGAGCAAAAGATTTAAAGACTTTATGCATTTCGGCCTGATCAATTTCTCGATCGCCCCCAGCCCAGGAGCCGAATAAAACAACCCCATCAACATAAGGCTGAGGTCGTTTAGCAGTTAAAAAACCAGTTAATGCAATGAACGGGTCCTTAATAGCAAGCCCCCCAACGAGCTCAGCTGTACCCGCACCAGAGCGTTGGATCTTAGCTACCTCACCAGCTCGTACAGGGGTTTCGAGAGGGAGAATGTTACCGCCATCAACCAGCTTATTATAAATAACGTAATTATCACCAGCATCGTTAATCAAACGCATTTCCATAGAGCGCGCGAACTGCAATGCTTCAGACGGATTCACATCAACCGGCATCGGTTCAGGTTTGGATGCGCAACCGGTCATTACCATCGCCAGGGTGATCAGTGATGCGGTCAAAATCTTTTTCATGTCGAGTACCTTTGGTTTGTAGGATTGCAGGTAAGTAGTTTTTCGTGTTGAGATCATAGTAACCCCGCCTTAACCGCTGACGAAGAAATCTGAGCAAAAAAAATCCCCTATTTTTAAATAAGGGATCTATCGCTATGAATTTGATTTAAATTGAATCTTTCCAAGCGGTTAGCACTTGCTGATGGCTGCATGACGCATCTTTCGTGCAAGGTACTTTAATGGCGGGTTCGAAATTGCCCGGAATAAAATCCCCTGATTGAGGGTAAATCTCTGTCTTCAGTTCTGGGTCGTAGAAAACAAAAGGTGCATACACTTTGTTTACCCCCCATCCCCAGCCAACAGAATCTGGAATGATGTACCCCGCCGTGGAGGAAATGTCTTTCACGATCAGCCGTTTCTTAAACTCGCCAAACTTTGACTTGCAAAGCTCAGGTGAGTCCAGTTTCTGGCACAGATTCACGCGCATATAACCAGGTGCGACCAACTGGCTACCCGGCAACGTTTTAAAAGCACATCCCTGCAAAGCTAATACTGCCAATACCCCAACTAAAATACGCATTTGCATTAATGAGCCTTATCTTCGCAGAACGGGCACTTCTGCTTTTTATTCGAACGATCACCGTCAAAAGGAGTGATGAAGGACATTTTGCAATGTACGCATTTCACCATTCGGATCTCATCAGAACGGAAGTCACGCGCCAGTGTCCAGGCCTCATTTGGATGAAGCATAACATCTGCCGCAATTGTCGGTCTGAAGCGCATATTCAGTTCGCGATAGACTTCAAATGAATCGACGACTTCACTGATATCATCCTGATTGCTAGGGTCTTTGGCGCGACGAAGATAGATGCTCATAAAGTTGGTAGCTTCCAATTTTTTAGGCTGTGAAGCCAAGAAAGTTTCCGAGAGTTTCAAGCGTCCAATTGCCACTTCTTCCTGACCGAACTGTTTTTTCAAATGGTCAATGAGTCGGTCACTGGCATTCAACGACGTGGTGATGATGCGACGTCGGAATCCCAGTTTGACCATCCGCTGTGCCAAAGCAAAAATGTCTTCATCTTTTACGAGTGCGGCTTTCATAGATCTGTGCTCCAATGTTCATAACGTAATTGTAAATAGGCTGGCAAAGTCATGTGCGGGTTATCACTGCCAAAGACTGAGCTCCACTCTCCAGAAGCGAGCTCACGCAGCGAACGAACTGGTTTGATATACAGCTCACCTTTTATGATGGCGTCAATTGTTTGACTGTCATCGAGCCGCTCAATGAAGTTCAACGCTTCATCGGAGCCTAACCAATAAAATGACTCGGCCAGCGTGCCGTTTAGAATTTTCACCCGGATGCTGAACACGAGAAGTGCGAGCCGGAGAATATAGGAGTCATGCCGGACGAAGTTATCCACTTCAGTGAGTTTACGACCAGGCATGTAGTCAACGATGAATACAGGTACGTTGTAAGATTTAACAGATTTTGTCAGCTGAGCTAAAAGGTCTTTGTCTTTTAACACGGAGCGGTCATCTTCAGACAGGACAAACGGACTGCGGAAAAAAGATTGCGCGCGTGTTTCCAGTGAAGCGGCACAGCTTAATAAAGAGATATTTTCATTAACCATTTTCAATCAGCCTCTTCCAGATCCTGAGCACATTCGTACCGTACCAACGCGCTTTTTCACGCAGTGCCGGGTTCGGAGTGTGATAACTACCTATTGCTAAAACGATGTCATCTGGGGAGTTTTTGATAGCGTTGCATAACACTTTCGCACCAACCCGAATGTTAGTGTCTACATCCAGAAGTTCTTCTGGATTGCTGACGTACTTCCCGTTCCAGCGATAGTTGACCTGGGCGATACCGATATCGGTTACTTTAGATGCGGCCATATAGCGCTTAAGCGCACGTTTCGCATCTTCGTAGTTTTTTGGATAGTAGGCACCGTAAACTGCATTATTCAGTGCCCACGGACTTGGGGCGACATAACCGCCGCCACCGGCACGCTGTTTGCTTTCCCATAAAGCAACGGCGTATAAGAGATGTGGATCAAGACCGCATTCTTTCTTGGCATGTTTTTCCCATGCCGTTCCTCGCAAATCAACCACACCAGCTTGTGCTGGAAGTATTTGAGATGAGAGGATTACTGCTGCCACACTGGCGCTTAACAGTAATTTACCCATTTTGTTTACCCCTAACCCAACAGAGTGGCTTAGCCTAAGCGGAACCGTTTACGCGGTAACGCGGGCTCTGTTTGGATCGATTTTTCAGCGTTTACATCGGTATCCCTCACAGTGGATTGAGCGCCCACTGATACCGACAATGTATTTTCGCTTCCTGCCTCGCTCTTCATCAGCACCGCCCCACACGGCTCCGAAGACTCAATAATGCTTCCTGGTATATTGGATACTGCTTTTACTGCTTGTGATACCAACGGCTGAGCTACTTGCTGTTTTGCTAACTCAGGTTGGTTTTCAGAATAAGACGATTGTAGACCGGTCCCCACCGGCGACGAAATATTCTGCCCTTTTTCTTCTCCTTTTTCCAATTTTTGTGAGCGCGGCTTCTCGCTAACCTTTCCTTTCTTGTAGATTTTGGGCGCAGCTTCGCGCCCTAACCCTTCAAGATAAGCCCTGTTCGCCAGGGCTACCAGTGCGCTACTTCTTTTGCCCGGCGGACAGGAGTCAAGGTACGCAGCGAGCTCAGGACAAAGAATGTCATTAATCGTCACCCGTAACTGCATGGCGCATCCTTATCCTTTATTCGTCACCGTAAATGACAGTGTCAACGCCGTAGTTCCAGAAGCCAATTGCGTTGCTGGCTACCGGATTGGGGCTTGTAACAACGCGGGCATTCTGGAAGGCTTCCCGCACAGCCAATTCATAATAAGGAGCGCCACCCCCGGCTGTGACAATGATGTGAATTGCGCCCAACGAGCGGACATTTTTGCGTAGCTCTTTCACCACGCCACCCGCGATCTGCGGAATAACTTTGCTTAGCAGTGGCTTGATTTCAATGTGGCGCGCCCCATTAAAGAATGTTGGCGCATCTTTACGCAGTGCGATTTCGACCATTTCCGGCAGGTCATCCCGACGCTCATGCGGGTTTTCTTCATTGAGCGTGCGCACAATCCCTTCAATGATCGTACTGGTCGCTTTCAGTGAAGAACCACTGGAGCTCATCACACGGCTACCGTTGCTGAAAGCCACATAATCCATAGAGAAAAAACCAGGGTCGATGACCAAAATATTGGACTCAGACAGTTCATCCTCACTGATAAAGCCTTCGCGATTAGCAACATCGTTAATAACACCAACGCCTTGTGGGATCACCATCACTTGCTTGACGGTTACTTTCGTGGTCGGATTAATCGCGAACGTTCCCGTTAATCTGGCGACCAACTTGGAGCGTTCGTTATCATCACTGGCGAGCCTTACTGGCAAACCGGTTACCAACAGGTCAATGGTATTCCCAACTTGTTCGGCAATTTTCGCCAGCGCGCCAAAGTACAGCGCCAAGTACATTTCCGTGGTGTGATAACTGTCATGCAGTTCACGCCCGTCCGGACGATCTGTGAATGCACGCCACATGTTCCCGTTCGGGTAGACGGTGACTTCATGATCACGGTTGCGCTTCACCAAATTCACGTCTTCCTCTTCCTCCGTGGTGGCATATGCCGGGAAAATTGAGACGTCTGGCACAGAAGCAAAAGCATCGCCAGTCGCAATTTTGACGTTGCTGTAACCAATATCCACACCACATACGACCGCGTTTTTCTTACTCATTTGTTAACCTTTTATTAACATAACAACAATTTGCGACACCCTTCTGTCCCCCCTCATCCTTGCCCTTTCATTCTGTAGGCAAGGTGAAACAGTTGTGATGTCACCCCGAAAAATTCGTTCGCCCCGAGACAATCGGAGCACATCATAGCCATTCAAAAAATACAAAACACCCTTTTTTATCGACAAAACGGGGACAAAAAAGGCCATAATTCACGGCTATTTTTGGCCGTGATTAATGGCTAGATTTAGCCCTCATTTAAGGCCTGATTTGTCCCTGATTTGTGGCTAGATATAGCCGTAAATCAGGGCTGTCGATTCATGATGAAACCTTGTTTTTAATGCACATTACCCTTTGGTTTTATCATGAGCATCTCCGCTGACGAAATTACCTAACCCAAATAAAGGTCATAATTTCACCAATTAGACCAAAATATTTTTAACAGCCAACTCTGACTATCCCACCTCTTTTATGTCGATTTTCTGACCATTTAGAGGATGGGCTGGGTGGGATTAATTTGGTTGCAAATCAGAAAAGCACCCCATTTTGAGGACAAAAAAACTTGATGGGAAGTGTTGTTTTGGTGCTTAGTGTGCCTGGTGATTAGAAAACGGAACGACTTTTAAACTCTGATGCCTTTCTTTTCGCCATGAGAGTGCTAATCACGGGAAATGCCACAAGATAACTCTGATGCCATATTATATACGGGGTTGACTCAAAGGCAGTGAACAGGTCTCTTCAGAGCCCGAAATGACGTCTATTTGCAAAAAGGTATTTTCATGCGTCAACTCGACAACTCTGATGCCTTTCTTTTCGCCATGAGAGTGCAAAAAAAGAGAAAGAGTCCATGAGATCACTAAGGCGGCGTAATAATATTACTGCTTTTTTGGTAAAACTGACTTTTTGAGTCGATTTTGGGTGTTTTTGCTTTAGCCGGAAGAGATCTCATGTGGGGTAATAATAGGGGTTCCGTTTTTTTGAACCTTTTTGAATTTTTAATGTGAGGGTAACTCGATGGATGTGGAAAGCTACATCAAGCATCTGGAGGAAAGCGTCAAAGCCCTGGACAGATCGGCGGATGTTTTGACTGCCGAAGCTACAACGCTGAGAGAAGATTTTTGGAAGCTGGCGACCGCTGGTGGTGAAAAAGCGCATTACTCATTCAACGTTGTTAAGCAGGGGCCATCTGTTCGGATCCGCTGGGCAAGGATGACTCCATTGCGAAAAGCAGGTGGGGAAGTTGCAAGGGTGGTTCCGAAATATTTGAAGGTGAACAAGGGGGAAAGTTATCCTGCGAAAGTTTTCACGGATGCAACACCCCGTGAATTGACCCTCATTGTGACCTACGAACCGCAGCTTAGTTTGATCCGTTCTGAGATGAAAAAGAACCGAGCAATTAGGCAGCTGTTATCTCGACGGATAACGGAGAGCAGGAAGCAGCTTTAGCGTGGGGCTTTAGTTGTGTAAACAAAACGACCGGTATGGTTTAATTTAACTTTAGAGGGCTATTGAGAATGTCTCACGAAAACGTTAACAAGAATGCAACAACAGCAATCGGTGAGGTCTGTGCAAATTTCACCCGTAACCTGGGCACTAAGCACGAAGAGTTGCTTTGGGGGGTTAAGGCGTCTCGTGACATTCTAACCGGTACTGTGGAAACCGTTAATGCTATCGCGGGTCACAAGAAAGTCGCGGCAGTGAAAGTTCTTGCTCAGGCAGATAACGATCTGGCTGCACTGGAAGTCTTTGCGAAGGGGTTACAGCGCAACACTCTGGTATATATCCCTCATGCTGATGATTGGGATCAGGATGTGCTCTTGAAGGTGATGGCACTATTCGGGGCGCGTCAGTCGAAATGCATGCTGGGTTTCTCTGAGCCTTCACGCTTGTGCTTCGGGATCTACATGTTCCTGGTCAGTTATCAGGTTGATGCTGAGTACAACGTCTCGCGCTGGTCTCTCAATATGAGTGCGCCAATTCACGAGCTTGCTTCCCTGAGCTGATTTAACACATCGCCTTAGTCAATCTGAAACCGGGCAACGTCCCGGTTTTTTTGCACCCAAATATAACCACGTCACCTTCTGTTAAGTGAGCCTTCAGGCGATCAGTTAGTGAGCCTTTAGGCGACCCTCGGGCTTTCAGTGGGCACTTTGGTATCAGGAAGGATTTCGGGATAACAGGGTTTGTTTTTTGCGGGGAGTGTTAGCGATCGGGATAGGTGGGAAGGTAAACGAAACGAGAAGGCACGTATTTGTTTTGGTTTTGTATCACGGATGGTGGGTGTGATGGGTAAACAAAGGGAGAATGCGGTCATGATTTGTTGTTTTGTTTTTGTTGTTTTGTGTGTGGATATTGAGGTCGATAGATTGGGTGGGAAAGATTACAGGGCTTGAGTCAAACACTTCGCGGGTCGCGGATGGTGGGTTCAGTATGATGTTGAGATGAGCGGGATGTCTCGAAGGAATTTCCTCCGGGGGTTTTTGTGGATTTTGTTTTTCCGCTGGGGGTGTTGGTGTTTTTGGCGGTTTTTTCCTCTGGGGGTGTTGGCGGTTTTTGCGTTTTTTCCCTCTGGGGGTGTTTAGCGATGTGGTTTTGAGACCGTCCCAAAACGGGCGCAAAACGAGGTGGAAAACCTTTGCCTGAATATTTCCGCTGCCATATTCTGCATTTTGAATTTCCCGGCACCTGTTTGCGTTGTGTAATCCGCCAGCTTTGGTTGGGAGGTCTCTCAGGGTGGGTACAGGATGAAGGTTCTCCGCACCTCTCGGGAGTCTATCATGCTGTTGACTCCCCAGATTTCACGTAGCGCTACCAGGGGGGGAAGGTAACCGACAGTTGGGTGATCTGCTGAGGTTGGATAAAACGGCATCCAGTCTTTTGTTGTGAATGCATCGCCTGTGTAGTTTGTCATCAAGATAATCGCTTTTGTTATCCGTGGGGGATGGCTTAGGCGTGGTGCGATCGGATCTGCTGGTCGCAATTTCAAAACAAGGGGGTAAGTGTGAGTATCGAAACGACGAAGGCACCGATCGAGTCGGGCATGTTTGGAAGTTCAATCCCGGCCCCTGGGTCACTGTACTGGTTTAACGTCTCGTTGCTGTTTTTGGTTGTGGCGGGTATGAATGCTCTGGCTGACGGAGCTTTTCCGAGCCTGTTTATTTGTTTCGCTTTGTTTGGTTGTGCTGTTTATGGTTGGCTCCAGCCATTGGCGAACGGAGAGCGCCGGTTGGTATCCGTACCTGGTTTCTTGTTTTACTCAGGTTTCATGTGGGCGTTCATGAACATCCAGCAACATGTGTTGCATGAGCCAATTGGGTTTACTGGAACGATGTGCGTTGTGTTGAGTTCGTTCGTTGGTTTTTACTTGGGTCGCTATATGCGGATCGGGCGGTTTTCGCTGACACCTCCGGCCGCTGAATAACGCGAACGCTATTCAGGAATTGAAACCGCCTTCGAATGGGCGGTTTTTTATTTTGGGAACCGTGAACTGGAAAAGAACTTGTTGTTATCCAGTGAGGGGTTGGCCGAGAGAATCGCTGGCAAGTTCAACCGATCCCTCTTTGTCGGGGAAATGCTGGTGGTAGGATTGTCCACAGGTTGAAATTCAACATTGGAGAAGCGAATGGAATTAGTAGGTAAAGTCAAAACGGCGAGTGGTTATGCGAGTGCATCGGTAGAGGCGGCTTTCAATCGTGTGGTTCACGGTGAGCTGGTTGAGTTTTTGGTAACCCGGTCAATGGAAGACCAGCACCTGGTTGTAACTCATAAGGCTTCGGGGCGGATGGTTTGCCCGATTGACTTCCTGGCAACGGCATTGGAGGGGGCCGAGTCAGCAGGACGTAAAGCGCTGGACGCGTTCCTGTTCAACGTGGGTGAGCGGCGATTTATTGATGCGGTAGGCCGTTCGGTAGCATAGGGATTGATGTTGTTAACAGGATCGGAAAAGGATCCGGATCCCCTCTCATTGTCTCTCTGAGCCTCTCAGGGCGATTTTTACGTTCAAATCGGAGTAGGATTACATGGGAATCAATAAAACGTCTCTGAGGCCTTCTGAGGCGTTTTTAGCGATTCGAAGTATCGGTTGGATCTGAGGGTGGTGAAATGCCTGGTTGTATTCATGCAGTACAGAGCGGGAAGAGGATAGAGTCCACCAGCGCTAAGGGCACAATGCTGGAGCGATTGGAATCGGTGGGTATCGCAGTTGAGTATCAGTGCCGGGAAGGTTACTGCGGATCGTGTCGGATTAGGCTACTGGCTGGTGAAGTTGAGTATCTGGCTAAGCCTTTGGCGTTCGTTAATCCAGGCGAAGTGTTGCCTTGCTGTTGTCGCCCGATGGGTGATGTGACGCTGGATATCTGATCGGCTTCGTTTTATGCTCGACGGGCCGATTCGACACTCTGCATTATCAGCTATTCATACTGGGTATGATTAGGTTATTAGGTCTGTCAATTCAGTCTATTCATATCCGGTATGATTAAGCGCCACCAGCAACGGTGGTGTTTTTGTTTCTGACATTTTGCATGCGAATTTCCCGTTATCCCTTCGCCCAAAAAGACCTTTTTTGTGTCCATTTGCTATTCGTCAGCCAAATACCCCGTGATAGTTTGGGGTCATGTTAATCAATCACGGAGTTACCGGTATGGCACTTTATCAACCTCATCAGGTCTTGCTGGCATTTAGCGATGACTGTTTCAGTACCGTTCGGGGCGCATTGCGTCCATACATCATGATGGCAGTTGTGTTGATTGAACTGGCGCTGGTGGTTTGGATCCATGATGGCAGCGATCACCTTTCGGTAACGTCCTTCCCGGCATTGGCCTTCTCTCTCATCAGTAGTGGAGTTCTGGTTTATGCCCTTCACATACTACGGGTTAAACGGCGGGCTAATTACCGGGACTATCTCTCATCCGTACCGGCGGAGCTCATCACGTTGAACGCGAAAAAGATGGATGCCGTTACCCGCAAAGAGATTGCCGATTGGCAGGATAACCAAAAGGTGACCCTATGACTTTCCTGAAAAGATTGGAAAACCATAAGGCATTCCTCGCCAGCGTCTCCCTCATCATCGCTACCCTGATCGGCGCGACAACTTTTGAGGTGGTGAACCGTCCAGCTGTTTTCATGTTGACTGCCATGCCAGCGGTGAACGCCTCAGTATTGGTTCCGTCACGGATGGGGCCAGGGCTCTTTTTGCTTATGCCGTGTGTGGTGCAAGTTTCTACCGCAGGTATTGTGTGGTGTTTTACCTCGCAGGGCTGGACGGACTCGCTGGGGATTGGAGCTTTACTCATCGTGGCCTACGTCGTGATGACACCCCAAAACCAGGACGATAAGTTTGCTGGGAAATCCTGTGGAGGCTCTCAGTGATGTTTCTAAACGCGTTTCGTGAAGATTGGCGTGACGTGTTGTTACTGGTGGTTGTCTTCGCCATTGCGCTGATCGGTTCAAAATTACCTTGGGTGGGTTCGCTGTTCGGTTCCTTCGTGCTGATCGCGCCACCAGCAATTGCGGTCATGGTGATGAAGGTGAAGCGAGGACTATCCTTCGTACTGGCTCCAGCGCTCTGTCTTGTGGCCGAGTCGTTACTTGCCTATCTGGTTACGCCTTATAGCTGGTCGGGGAGTTCGCAGGTCGGGATCATCTCGCTACCGTTCTGTGGGATGGTGTATTTGTTCTGGGATGATCTGTGAGGGATTTGAAATGCAAGTAACGCAACAGCAGGCCGAACTTATGCAGCACGCGCTGGGTATCCATGTGAACAACAGCGTTAGCAGCCGGAACTATTTTCTCGCCAGTGGTAGCGATGAAGAAATTTGGTCTGTGCTGGTGGGCGCAGGTTTCGCTACCAGCCAACCTGCACCGAAATGGATGGGTGGCGGTACCTTGTTCACGGTAACTGAGGCAGGTAAAGCGATCGCCTTGGCTATGTTACCGAAACCCAGAAAGGTGAAGCGCAATAATCACTACCTTCAGTACCTGAATGCGGATTGTGGTGACACCTTCAGTGAGTTCCTGCTGGGTCGTCGCGCTCCCCTGGTTGAGCGTCGAACCCACGGCGATAGTTACCAATATCGGATGTACCGTGAAAAGTATTGCGAATACTACTCGTATCTGGGTCGTGATGTGGAAGGCGATTGGTGCCCTACCCAGAAAGCGGCCAAGGCCAGTTACAAGCTGGCATTAAAATCAGCGCGCGATAAGCGCAAGCAAAATCGGAGAGAAGATGACACTGCCGCATTACACTAAAGAGCAACTCAAAGCCCTTCAGGCTGACACGTCCGGTAATCTGACCGTGTTGGAGCGATCGCTGGTGGCGCAGCTATTGGCAACGATGCGCGTACCCGTAAAGCAAGGCCTCGTTCCTGATTGGATCCTGACTCATAGCGGTAAGCGATTTTCCTTCCAGGATATCGACCCGGAGACAATCGACATTGAGGACATTGCCACGGCGCTGTCCAATATCTGCCGTTTCACGGGTCATCTGGATCAGCATTACAGTGTGGCGCAACACTGCGTGCTCATTAGCCATTTGGTTGAACCGCATCTTGCGTTCGAAGCATTGATGCATGATGCCAGCGAAGCGTATTGCGGTGACGTTAGCAGCCCACTTAAGGCGCGGTTACCGGATTATCGAGAAATCGAAGGCCGTGTCGATCGCGCTATCCGAGCAAAGTACGGATTACCGCTGGTGGAGACGCCGGAAGTCAAGGTCGCCGATCTGCGGATGCTCGCCAGCGAGATGGGGATGTTTGGCCGTCATAATGCTCAGGCGGTTCCAGATCCCGATAAGTATCCACCAGCGGATATTATGGGGTTACGACTTCTTCCGGCGGAGGAAGCCCGCGCTGCTTTCCTTCAGCGATTCGAATTGCTTTACCCTGGAGAATAACCTCCAAAATATAGAGCCGTAGTATACCGAAATGATATACTTCGGCCTATTAAAATCCCAAGAGGTTAATATCCAATGAAAAAATCACTTGTTTTATTGTCTCTGGCCTTTGCGTTACCTGCGCTGGCTCAGGTTGAGTTGCCAGCGACCGAAGGGGAATTCCCAAAGATGCACCTGAACAAAGAGAATGAGCAGATCGCTCGCAAGGTTGCATTTGATTATCTTGCGAACGCAAAGATTTTCATTTCCCAGGGTACGGTGTCTAAAGACACGTTAACCTATGAAGCTATCATTGCAGACCAGCGCTGTACCATTGAGATGGAATTAGATGCCTTTCCGACTCAGCGCTGGCTCGTCAAAAAACTCGACTGCAAGAACTGAAACCCGCCACATCATCATTATCGGCAGACCTCAACATGATGAGGTTTGCCGTCAATATTTCGCATTCAAAATGTCACTCTAATTTTTGTCGCCCTTTTGGCTTCGTCAGCTGTTGAGGTCATGGTTAACTATTCATACAAAAATAATTAACACATGGAGTAATAATGCTAAATCTCATTGCCCGCCTGGCGGAAAGTGGTCATCAAGTCTGGTTTGGTGAAAGTGACACTGTGACGGTAACGCGTGTGAATGGTGATTCACGCGATGTGGTCGAGAGTATCGTCGCCACCGATCCGGCTGCTGTCCTGAATCTGCTATCCCGGTATGGGGCCAACGTTAAGGCCGCAGATGACAAACTGATAATCTGGCGTGACGAGAACGGCGATGATTGGGCTTGCGATCGCGGCAATCTCTATCGCGGTATCCGTGACAACTATGGCGTTCGTTGGGAAGTGAAACTGATTCATGGCATCACTATCCATTCCCCATTCGATGCTGTATTCTGGTTTGCACTGCCTTGGGCGTCCAGCGTTGAAGTGAATGTCCATTTCTCGATCGGTAATACGCTGGTAGTTTCAGCTCCGGCCTATATCACCTTAAACGGTCAACTGGACAAAGATCAGGTTATGGCCTGGGTGAAACTCTCCGGCATGCAAAATGCCACCAGCATTTCCGAACGGTAATATGACTTCTTAACTGCGGGGGGGGAACTCCCCCATTCTGTTCCGCCCTCCCCTCTCAAAAAAATATCTTTTTTTCTTCGATTCGCTTCGTCAGCGGTTAACCGTGGGTGATACTGTTTTCAAGAGCGGTAAACAAAACGAATAATATTAATCGAGGCCAATGCCATGAGCACCACTAATCAAATCACAAAACGTCCGAATCAGGCTCCGGCCCAATTCATGCGTATCGCAAACGAATCTGACCTTTTCAAAAAAGGTCGCACGCTGTGGTATCACTACAGCAGCAGCTTCGGGTATGAGCGTGAGCTGGTTCGTTCTAATACCCAGCGCCTGGCTCAAGGCTGCGGTCTTCCAGTCTCGTTCGTTGAGCGTGCCATCAACCATTATCTGACTCACTAACCCACCAGCGAAAGGATAAAGCCATGAGCGCTATCAACGGAACGTATTGGGTCAAGAACGGGCACACCTTTGGTTATACCTTCCCTGAGCAACCAAACATCTTGGGTGTTCTGGCAAGCAAACCGCAATTGGGCGCTTGCCTGTCTATGGAGCCGCAGCTGATCACACCATCGGATGATATGCGCAAAGCGACTGTGCAGGACTTCGACTTCTTCCGTGTTGTCGTCCCTTCGGACTTCAAACCTGAATAACTGACTGGCACCGACTGAGGTGCCCTTACTGGGATATACCGCAATGAGCGAGAACGAACTGAAGCAACTGATCGCAATGCTGCTTGAAGATGCCAAGCGTATTCAGCAAATCGAACCCAATGCCGGAACTGCCGCACGAATTAACGCGGCCAAGAAAGCGCTTGCCTCTGGTGTCTTTGATGCACTGTTAATGCTGGTGGCATCCACCTACCGCTTGGCAATTGCCGAGGCCGGTTTCGAATATACGGTTGGTGCCGATGGCTCCTTGCTCGTCAGGGATCCTGTCCAATGCAGTAACGGTGCCTTCAAGTGGGTGGAGCACAACATCGTTAAGCTGAGCAGTAACGATGAGGCGTCCAAATTTCTTCTCGAGCGGTGTTAGGGGGTAGGCATGTTTCCTCAGGGCATAGAAGTACGAGCGCACCGTTACACTCAGGCGGGTGGAAAGCGCATGGTGCAATACAGTACCCCTGGCACTAACGGCTGGTTGATCACGAACGGTGAAGTTGCCGATCTCCAGGATGTGCAGGCGCGACATAATGCGCTGCTGATTCATGCTCGCAAAAGTGGGGCATTGGTTAACACCTTCGGTTAATCGCCTCTCCCTTTCATCTTGCCTTCTACCCTGCTCGAATTTTGTCGAGCGGGGCTTTGTTGCTGGTGGATAGGTTTTTGCGAACGATAGTCAGGATTTCAAAATAACTGGCATTATCCCCCTGTATACGTTTCGTCGGCGGTCGGCCTCGTGCGAGAATTTACTCAGTAAACAAAATAAATAACACGAGGAAATACGATGCACACTTTATCCGATCTGCTCCGTCATGCTGGCGTTACCACTCACAAGAAGACTCTGCTGTCTATTCGTGAGCACACCGTGAATTGGGGTCGCAGCGGCCGCGCTGTTCGTCACTTCCCTCGTTATTGTGTTTGGTTCGATACCGAAGACCACAATGATCGTATCGTGTTCACCTTTGAAGCTATCTTGAACCTGAAGCGCACCGCGCCGGAGAAGCTGGCAGACATCAGTATTCAAATCAGCCATTACAGTGACTGGGATCCTGTGAAGCGCCGATTGAATGTCACCCATCCCGAACGTTACCTGAAGGTTGATGGTATGGCTGAAGGCGCTACCGAAAAGACTAAAGCGCTGTGGCAGGAAATTACCGCGCTGACTGAAGGCATGCATCGGGATGACAAACTCAGCTCGTTTGAAGTGACATTCCTGGCACCGTAAACATTCAACTCAGGCCACTGTCGTGGTCTGGGTAATTCCTCCCCTGTTGATATAGTGAGATGACAATGAGTTCTGATTTGAAAATTACCTCTGATGAGGAGCAAGCGGTTTTTGATTCACTGTTGGCGAGTGCGCTGACAGGTGTTGCTTCAACACTCTGGGATAAAAACCGTTCCAATGGGCCAACCCAAGGTGATGTGGCACACGTTGCCTTTTCCCTTGCTGAAGAAGCTTTTAAAATCCGGCAGCAACGTTGCCGTCGAGACTAACTCTTTCGCCTCCGGAGACGGGGGCTGATTTTCCCACCCTGAGGAACAATGATGAATTTCGGTACTCGTGAATACCTGATTAATTACCTGATGAGCAACTTCTCTGAAGGTCAGATGATCGCACTCGACACATTGACACTCGATAACGTCTCCGATATTGCTTCTGACCTTTCCCTGGAACGCGCCCTTACGCCGACCGAGCGGGTACAGGTGCTGTCTGCGGTAGTCGAAGACTATGATGTGAATACTGGGGCTGGCTTTGACCATGTTCGCAAACAGATCGCAGCGCTGGGGATACCTCAGCAGGTAGGTGCCAAATGAAGAAGGGGCTGCGTACGTTTTACTGCACGCTGCCCAATGGCAAAGTGCAAGAAGCTGAGCTGACATGGAAAGCGACCCATGCGGTTGCTTGCCGAACTGAATCCCGCGACTGGTTTGCGCATTCGTGGTGTTCTGCAAAATCTGCGGCGCTGCGCTGTGTCGAGTTAACGCAGCAGGAACAGGGGGCCGAGGTTGAGATCTTGGTCGTTAAAGAGATTCCACCAGCGGAATAGGGTGTGATGTCAGTATCGAACCCGCACATAACTTTTAGGGTGGATTATGTTGATTCTAACGACCGATCTCATTCCTGATATCTATGCAGTAGAAAAGATTTACGGGATGGTTCAAGTTATTGCTACTTTCGATGCCAATAGGCGGGGAGTGATACCGTCAAGGCAAGCCCGCATCGCATTGGAGGAATTAAGCGCGGCTGCATCCGAGGCGTCAAATGGTGAGGCAAATGCGGTTTACGGTGTTAAGGTCTCTCCACTCCTGAATGGCGGTATGCTGTATATCGGAACGGCTGCAACTCTCAAGTGACAGATGGGAAATAAAATGTTTTTTTCGCCCTTTTGCCTTCGTCAACGGTCAGGGCTGGTGGATACTGGAAGTCCAACAACTGATAACGCAAACGAGGATATATGATGTCTCTGAACCCAACTCTGGTCGCAATGTTCATCTTCAGCAGCTTCAACGAAACCCGTGTCCCGCTCATCGTAAAGGACGACACTGCGCAGGAGCGCATCGACTTCAACGTAGCTGGTGGCGGTGAAATCGAGTGTGCGGATTGGATCCGTGAACTGGCTATCGACATCGTTGAGGAATGCGATGAGGTCTTCACCAGCAAAGAAGGGCCGGGCATCTGGTATTACGAAGTCGCTGAGGTTATAGGGGCCAAGATCGCAAACGATGCTAACGAGGGGCACGTTTACCAGTGTGACATCGTTAAATTTGCTCTGGAGCAAACCACCAGCTGGGTCAACTCATAACCTCCCTCCACCAGCCGCCTGCGGGCGGCTCTTCTTCACTCACTGAGAACTGAGCAATGGTCATTAGCAAACTGAAGGTCGGTGATACCGTTTGGTCTATCACTCGGCATAAACTGGGAAGCACTAATATCCCTACCGTTTCCGTTCACCCTGTCCAGATCGTTGAAGTCAATGAGACCAGTGTTGTAGCAAGCTGGAATCACAACAAGCCGAAACAGTTTGGTTTGAACTCCATCAAGGGATGGAAAAAAGAGAAGCCCGTTCTGATTAAAGGGCTGTTTGGTAGTCAACGTCTCGCGACAAAGGCCGAAATTGCCGAACTGAAAAAACAGGGGAAATAACCCTGTTCTTGTGCATGAAAATGTGGGATTTTCAGGCTGGAAATTTTCAAAGAAACCCTGTCAGAATGCGGCTTGCAAGCCTGTTTTTCTTGCGGGACAAACCACTGAAAACCGCCCTTTTTAACATATGTATTTGCCTGAGGGAAATATCTATCTATCCCTTCTCATCTGCCTCTGAAAACGTGGGATTTTCAGGCTGAAAATTTTCAAAGAAACCCTGTCAAAATGCGGCTTACAAGCCTGTTTTTCTTGCGGGACAAATTACTGAAAATCACCCTTCCACTCTTTGTCAGCGGTCAGTTATGGTGGACAATGTCATTAATCAAAAACAACAACGCGGAAACCATCATGCAGATCACTAAGACGACCCACAACTTTGCTAAGCAACGCGGTCTGGAACTGACCACTGTGAACAATGACGGCACTGAGCTGCTTTGCATCTGGGAAGCCAATAATGACTGGGAATGGATCTGTAGCTTCCAGCCAGTATAAGAGCAACTGGTATTCTTCGGTAATATCTACTTGCCCCAGAAATGCCTGAATACCCTACCGACTAACATCGCTGATGATAAAGAGCTGCGTGCGGTACTCGTCAAGATTGCCGATGCAATCAAAACCAAATCCTGACTCTGGAAAAGAAAATCATGAAGACGTGGACGCCGAACGAAAACATCACTCAGGTTATGCTCGCCTTTGGGCCTCAGGACATTGAAAAATTCCTGCCGAAATGGGATCTCATTCCAGACGAATTCAAACAGGGAAAGAATTCCTGGGTTGCCTTCATTGAGCGTTGGTTTTACCACGGGCTTGAATGTCCACCAGCAGCCAAGGAAGGTGTTGAATTGAAATGGGCGCTGGCGCATATCATGGTCATCCTCAAAAGCTTCGACCCCAAACATGAGCGCAAAATTGCCGGGTGCGCATATCTTGCCTCTCTCTGGTTTGAGGGGTGAACGAACTGAACCGCCTACATGGCGGTTTATTTTTGGATGTCACTTTGTCAGCGCTGGTGGTGCGGTAAAATTTAATGAGTAAATAATAATTCTATGGGATCTCGTCATGAGCAACAATATCAAGCTGACCGCCGAGCAACAAACGGCAATTGCATACAGCAACTTCCTGACGTCGAAGGGATTGAAGCCGCGTACCGGTCAGCAGGACATGATCCGCTTTTGCTCTTCGCTGATTAACGATATCCCAGAGGATAACGACAAGCCTGTCGTTGGTGTGGTGGAAGCGGGTACCGGTACCGGTAAAACGCTGGGGTACTGCCTGCCGCTGATCCCGTTGGCGATAGAGAAGGGCAAGACCCTCATTCTGTCTACAGCAACCGTAGCGCTTCAGGAGCAGGTAGTCGTGAAAGATCTGCCGGAAATCCAAAGCCAGGGCGGACTTAAATTTACCTACGCGATGGCGAAAGGCCGTGGCCGTTACTTCTGCCGACTGCGTTACGATGCGCACGTTGATGCAGAGCATAATGCGTATGGCTATGTTCGCGACGACATGACAAGTCTGGGTAACGAATTCGCCAGCGGTGAATGGAACGGAGAACGAGATACCTACCCGCTGGAGCTGGCTGACAAGTCCTGGAACAAAGTTAACGCGGTCGCCAGCCAGTGCCCTAAGATTAAGTGCCCTCATTACAAAAACTGCCCCTTCTTTGCCGCGCGTAGCCGACTGGAAGAAGTCGATGTGGTGATAGCTAACCACGATATCGTTTTGAGCGATCTGTCTTTGGGAGGTGGTGTCATCCTGCCACCGCCGAAAGAAACCATCTATGTTTTCGACGAAGGTCATCACCTGACCAGTAAAGCCATTGAGCACTTTGCTGCAAATGCCTCGTTGGATAATACGGCGCGCTGGCTGGGTGAGGTCAGTGACATGGTCATGGACATGCAGACCCCTTATGGCGAGAAGATGAATGACCACGTTTACAAGCTTGTGGCGCTGGCTTCGGACACGGCAACCGAGCTGATGTCAGTTCGCGCCACCCTTTTATCTTCCCTGAACTTCCGTAACGATCACGGTAACATTGACGTCTATCGTTTCCCTGAGGGTGACGTACCCAATGATGTCCGTGCCCTGTTTAAAAACGGTCTGTACCTGGCAAACCAGATGCAGACTTTGATTGAGAAAATGACCATCATCATTGATGAGGCCGGTGACAAAATCGTCGCGGAGGATAATGCCCGCCACAAAATGGCGATCGGCGATTTGAAGAACCGTGTAGAAAACTTGCTGGAAGCGATGAGTCGATTTACTGCATCGACGAAGAAAGGTGAGCTTGCTGTTCCAGTGGCGCGCTGGGTAAACGTCAAGCGAGACAATAAAAGCGAAGTCATTATCCATAGCAGCCCGGTGCATGCGGGCGAGCAGTTGGATAGGGAGCTGTGGCAGGAAGCGCATGGGGTGATCATCACCTCAGCAACACTGAGGACGATGGGCAACTTCGATGCCTACCTGAATGAAGCGGGTTTAAAAAAGGATACGCCGACGCTGCTGGCGAAAAGCCCTTTCGACTACGAGAACAACGGTGTTCTGTTTGTGCCAAAGATGCGTAGCACGCCGAAGAATGCCGAGGCGCACACTAACGAGCTGATTGAGCTATTACCTAAATTGGTGCTCCGCCGTAAAGGGTGCCTGGTGCTCTTCTCATCTCGTAAGCAGATGACCGAAGTCTGTGCCGGTATGCCGGACAACGTGAAGGAACACATCCTGATGCAGACGACGATGCCTAAAACGGAAATCGTGTCCCGCCATAAGTTGCGTATCGATCGTGGTGAGGCGAGCATTATCTTCGGGATGGCTTCCTTCAGTGAGGGCGTAGACTTGCCTGGAGATTACTGCGACAACGTGATTATTGCCAAGCTGCCGTTTAGCGTACCGAGCGACCCGGTCAGTCAAACGCTCACAGAGTGGATGGAGAAGGCGGGGCGGAACACTTTTGAAGAAATCACGGTGCCGCAGGCATGCATCAAGCTTATCCAGGCGGTTGGGCGGCTTATCCGAACCGAGTCCGATACCGGGGCGGTGACCATACTGGATTCGCGCATCAAGAATACGCGCTACGGCCAAAGTATTCTGGACTCGCTTCCTCCGTTCCGTCGCGTGATCAGATAGTGATATCATTTCGGTAAACAAAACGAATGCATGGGTGTGTTATGGGAAAATACGAAAGCGTCATCACAGTGGTATTTCAGTTCGTTGGCAAAGTACCAGCACCTTTCTCCACCAGCAATCTGTTTGCCGAAAACTTGCTGAAGGGTGAGAAGTTATGGAATGACCCAGGCACTGCGGGCAACCTGATGCTGCAAAAAATTCTGGCAGAGCAGGGCGCTGCTGACCTTGATAATAATAAAATTCACACCCGAACTGCGGAGTTGAAAACCCACGATGAACGCATGGCATTTCAAAAGCTGGTCGGCTTGCCACCCTACAGCGATCTGACCAATGCTGTTGGCATTATGATCGGTTGCCTGGAGAGAGCAGGGCGCTTGATTAATGTGAAAACTACGTCTGCAACTCCGTTACCCAACGGGGAAACCATTATCTCAACCCGTGATGCGCAGCGTCGTTTGTTCTTCATGAACCAGCACGGCATTTGCTTCACAGTAGATAACCAGTTGCTGATCTCTGTCGATAAACTGGAGGGCGCAAAATTCTTCGCTACTGAAGAAGAGCTGGATGCAGCCGGAGTGGCGTGTTGGGGTGAGAATGGTACCGGTCGATGGCGCGTGCTGGTGGCGCAGATCGGAGAAGAGATTTGCGGACTCTTTGAGTTCGGTGAAATGACAACCCTGGGTAAGAGGCCTGAGGGGCGGATTAACGAACTGTCGATGTGAGGCAAATCCCATCATGTTTAAAAAGCACCTTTCCGGGTGCTTTTTTTTGTTTGTACTCTTCGTCAGCGGTGCGAGTGGGGTGATACTGATTGCAGGTAAACAAAACAAACAACACAAAGGAATCATCATGAACACTCTTATTTCTGCTCTGCGTTCTACTGCTCAGGTTCAGCCGGATATCGCTATCCCGACTTCAGGTAAAACCACCGGCTTTACTTACGACGCGTCGAAAATCGGGTCGTTCAAAGGTGAAACCATCGCAATTTATCCTGCGTGGTCGAAACCAAAGTCTCACGGTGCAGCTGGTAACCCGACCGAGTTCTACGGTGGCTTACCTCTGTATTCAACCAAACTGCTTGCCTATCAAGCTCTGCGTAACGAAATCGAAAAGCGTTTCGCTGTACAACTTCAGGCAATCGACAACCAAATCCAGGCGTTGGAAGACCGCCCATAACCGATAGAGCAGGGGGTTATCTCCCTGCCTCTGGTAACCCACCAGCTGAGGAACGAACTATGCAAGAACAAGAACTGGTCACCAAAGCAGAACAGTTGATCCAACGTAAAGATGGGTCACAGGCAAAAATCGTTGCTACCGCGATGTTCGGCACTGGCCTGCATATGTCTGTTGATGTCTTCGTCTTGCGCCGTGATAGCGCAGATCAGGATTGGCAACTGTGCAATGACCGCCCGCATCCGGACTTTAAAACGATGCCTCGTGAGGACTATGTTAAGTTTGGGCGTTCGGAAATGCTGCGGACGGTTACCGCTGGTGAGCTGTTGAAGGTAACTGGGATGATCGGCCAGCCTTTGTCAAACTACCAGTAAGCCTACAGCGGAGTCCAAGGGATGAAGAGTTACGATCTGGCTGTGTATCTGGAATTGCGTACCGAAGGGTTCGCCGCTATCGCAGCACTATTCTATGCAAGAAAAGCTAAACGAGGCTATTAGCGGACAGATATCACTGCTGTTAGTCGCCAAAACGTCATGCTGAATAGGCGTTTCAAAATCCCAAATAAAAAGCATCTTTCGAGGTGCTTTTTTTACGTCAAATGCTTCGTCAGCTGTTGGTGTCAGCGGATACTGGTTGCAGGTAAACAAACAAACCAATAACAGAGGTCACCATGAAAGTCATCGTCTTCTGTCTGCCGGATTGCCAGCCTTGCCGCATGACCAAAGAGCGTTTTGCCGCAAATGGGATTGAGTTCGTGGAAGGCAGTATCGAAAAGCATCGTGAGCTGTTCCGCAACCTGGGTTTCAAATCGGCCCCTGTCGTGCTGGTGGAGCCTGATACAGGGATGGCGCTTTCCTGGTCTGGGTATCGGCCTGAATTTATCAAGGCACTGATCGAAGGTAAGCCAGACGGTTATGGCATTACTGGTTATGCCCGGATGCGTGTCTCTATCGAAATGCGTGAGCCTGAACTATTTTCGGCTCCAGGCGAAGCGAAGTAAGAAGGTGAATGCCGTGAGCTATCAAACCGTCGCTATTCCACCAGCCTTAGGGCTGCAACCACCGAGCGGTGCAGACGTTATTTTGTTGGCGCAACTGACTGAAGCCTTGATGGCCGCTGAAATAAACGTTGCCGTGAAACTGGAACCGATCGCTTGGACACCACCTTCTGGCCGCGCGGTGATGTACAGGCAGGACGCTATCGACGCGCTGTTTAAAGCTGGGATCTCGGTTGATGCTGGTGAAGTGTTGTCGGCCACCACCAATGAGGTGCAGCCGATCGACGATGCCGAGCTGGAGGCGCTGCTGGATATGCGTGACGACATGGGGGGCACCGAGTCGTATTACAAGGTCCTGGATGGCGCGCTGAATGGCATTCTGGCTCGTCTGTATGCCGCTGAACGCAAGAACAATCACTGAGAGAAAAACCATGACTGTTTACGAGCTTTTGTTTTCAACTGAGGGTGGGGCGTCGTTGTTTAGCATGATGCTGACCGTTTTCCTGATCGTGTGTTCGCTCGTCTTATGTATTCTGCCGCGTGGTAGCCAGGCGGATTCAATCGGCCTCGACGTGGTCACGGGTATCGTGCTGATTAGCACAGCGGCGAGCATTGTTTGGATTAACTTCGCTGAATATTTCTCTGGTTGAGCAAAGCCATAAAATTCATCGACCATCTTTAAGGAATGTCGAATGTCTCCCGTTCTAATGAACAGTTATTTTTGCGGTGCCGGGCTGATGGATATCGGCCTGAAGAATGCCGGTATTCAGATCGCCCAGTCTTTCGAGCTGGACAAAGACGCCGTTAAGACCTATCGCCACAATCTGGGGAACCATATCAAACACTGCGACATCACGCAGGAAATGGTGTTGGAACAGGATAGCTGCCACGGCATGTCTTTCACCTATCCCTGCACGAAGTATTCCACGATCGGCGATATCCACGGTACTCGAACCGGCGATGAGCTTTTCCTGCACGCACTGCGTCACCTGGCGGTTGCCCAGCCTGAGTTCTACGTTATCGAGAACGTGCCGGGCATGTTGGCGTTCCCAATTGTCATGGAAACAATGACCAAACTGGCCGGGTATTTCATTCAGGTATTCTGCCCGGTGAAATCGGAGCTGTGGGTACCGCAACGTCGGCATCGTCTAATCATAATCGGCACGCGTCGCCCGTTTGATGTTCGCCCGCCGGAAAATACGCGCCCAATCCCTCTCAGTGCGATTTTGGAGGATAACCCGTCCGTTCGTATCCCTAAATCAGTAGAAACGCGGCTACGGGGCGGCTATCGCGATTTACCCATCATTAGCGACCCTGCCAAGGGTGATATCGCACCAACGTGTGTCGCTCATTACGCAAAGGACCGTTCAACGCGACTCGTGGTCGATAAGCGTTTCCCGCTGGGTGCGCGCCCTTATTCGGTGCGTGAGTATGCTCGCTTGCAAGGCGTGCCCGACTGGTTTGAGTTCCCAGTATGCGAAACCTCAGCGTATAAGCAGATCGGTAACGGCGTGAGCACCTACGTCGGTGAATGGGTGGGCACTGAGATGATCCGCTACATGGCGCAGGTTAGCGATAAGTTTTCCCTCACTCATTAACCCTGGAGAAAAAGATGAAATTAACGGAAGAGCAGAAGGCCGACCGCCGAGAATTGGTCATGCTGGTTCAGTACGCCGCCTTGGCATACGCCCTGTTTGGCGCAGGCGTCGCGGGCCTTATGGGGGCGTTGGATGTCAACTCGCTGTGGATGGGAGTCGCGATTGCGCTGGTTTCTCATGTTCTCATTTTTTCCAGGCCTTCTGTCCGAGAGAATTTCCCTGAAGCCATCTACTGGGTCTCGCTGGTGGCCTGTGCTATTGGCGGTCCGATTGTGATCGGCTTTGGGCCCTTTGAGCCACCGTTTAAAAACCCACTCATTATGACCGCGCTGATTGTGTTCATCGTAACGGCGTTACATCGTCGGCAGGCCAAAAAGGAAGTGAAGCAATGAGCCATTCAGACAAACAATCCAGTGCAACATCGGTTAGCGAGCAGATACTGGGGGCCGGACTGCGGATAATTCACACCTGCACGCACAGCGATCACCTGGGGTATTACGTGACAGGCAAAAACCGGCCAGTCATGTCCGACTGCGCGATGGTTAAAGCCTATGACGGCGGGGCGGTATCCGTTGAATATCATCGTCCCGGCAATATTAGCATCGTGATCACTAACAATGATGATTGGCTCAAAATCATCACCCATCTGTTGAATGAGCCACCTACATCGTCGCTGAAGCTGATCCCTTCAGACCTGGTGGGTTATCTGGAAAAGCTAGCGGGGCAAGCGCTACCTCCTGAAGCCCGTGCCCGAGCTCTCGATCTGGCAGAAGGTTTGTTCTTTAAATATGCAACGCTCTCGTTGACAACGCTGTTCAGCGTTTGGGGGAGAGAGCCGCTACTGGCTGAGTTCATCGCGCCACTGAAGCAATATACATTGCCGGGGGAGCACGCCCGGCACTTCGGGCCATGTTGAAAATAACTGGGGGCGAAAGCCCCTTTTTTTGTATCTGTCATCTCTTCGTCGGCGGAGAGGGTAGGGCGATACTGGCTATGAAGTGAAACGGACCACTCCTTAACGGAAAACCAAGCCATGACAACTGAACAGAAACCATCGCTCGCCACTGGCGCGCCACTGAACGCTGAAACCTGGGCGGACTTCGTGTCCCGCCTTAAATATCACTGCGTTGGTAAAGGTGTTGATGAGCACTGCACCGCTGACCCGCTATTCGTCGTGCAGAAGAAACGCCTGATCACCGGTCTGGATATGGATTATATCGAAGACTGGCTGGTGGCAGTGGATGACGCCAAATGGTTTAGCCCGCAGGAATACTGGGATGACCTGGATTCTGAAGAACGAGAAGAGCTCAACCAAAAATGCCAGACCGAGTACCGGGCTGATTTTCTGGCTATCCGCGTCGATCAGCAATGGGATGTGCTCGGCGCGTTGCCTGACCACACGGTAACCGGGTACGTCTGGGAGTGGGAGTACGTCAACGCACACTTCACCCGCGAAGCAGCGGATGCCTTCATCCAACGCAAAAAGCACGACTACACCAAGTTGGAGATCTTCGTCGATTCGCAGTATTGGGCGAAGGAGTTCAACACCATCCGCGACGCCATTTTGTCTGGCAAACTGGTATATCAGGAGAAGAAAGATGACAGCAATTGAAATCCAAGGCCTGCTTGACGGCAAGTGCATCCCGCGCGACATGCGGGTAAACGAAACGCTGGTCAATTACCTCGCGCGTAAACTGGCTGAAGGCGAGCGCCTGCGTACTGAGAATATCCAGCTGGTGGAAGAGCTCAAACGCGTGACCGACGGTCTGGAGTTCTTCTCGTACAGCACCGACGGCGGTTACGATGAGCACGACAGCGCCGACAAAGCCCGGCAAGCCGCTGAAGAGCACATCGAATACTACCGGGGCGAGGCCTGTGACGGCTGGTCTGATGAAACTGACCAGGTAGTCTGGGGTATCGTCGTGCAACGTGCCACTCAGACCGATCTGCGCGAAGTGGGGCCGGACGATAGCGTCGGTAGTCACATCAAGCAGGTCTGTGATTACGCTCTGATGCCTTCGCTCGAAAACAGCCCGACGAAAGGCTACGTCCCTGCGTCTGAAGTTGAGCACCTGGTTGCGGAAGGCAAAATGCTGAAAGACGCTCATGCAGCCATCCTTGAGCACATCGACGTGACGGATAAAGGCGCGGCCGGTACTGCGGCCATGATCGCCAACGACGCTCTGCACAATACTGACTACCCGGCGATTGAACGCGGCCTGCGGAAAATCAAAAAGGATGCCACCGTCGCTGCCGCAAACCATGCTGGTGAAATCGCGCAGGAAATGACGCGTGAAAGCAGTCAGGAAGTGGTCAAAGCTGTTGGTCGTCGCCTCCTGGTGCTGGCGGAACGTGTAGGGAGCGGCCAATGAGCGACCTTAAGGCAAAGCTGCGCAAATTATTAGACGGCGATGACATGGACTGCGTGCGCGACCGTACCGGCAAAAGCGACGACTACTGCGAAGGCTTTGTGGCCGGTATGCACGATGCGCTTAACCAGCTGGCTGACGGCGTTGCGCCTTTGCTGGCAGGGGCTGAAATCGCCGCGCTGGAGAAGTTTGTTGCGCGCATGTTCCAACGGGCGAATCAGCTGGTGGATGACGGCATGAGTACCTCACTGATTAACCAGGCGCGCTCTGCGGCAGTATTGGCGGAGCAGGTGATCACCGAACTGAAAGCCGAAGGTGCTCAGCAATAATCAAATAGCTGACTGAAATCAAAAAAGGGACTAAGGTCCCTTTCAGACTGCTGACAAAGTCCTCGCTTTTTAGTGAGGACTTTGATCTAATAAGGTTAGTACAAATAATGAGCTAACCGATATGTTAAAAGAACCTTCTCCTCAGCAATATCAATTCGAAACTATCACACTCGATGAGTTGGTGCCTGAAGACCATCTTGTTCGTAAAGTCGATGCGATTATGGACTTTGAATTTATTCGTGATGCCGTTGCTCACCTTTATTGTCCCAATAACGGGCGACCTGCGATTGACCCTGTTCGTCTTATTAAAATGATGCTGTTAGGCTATCTGTTTGGTATCCCATCAGAGCGAAAACTGGTTAAAGAAATCCAAGTCAATATGGCTTATCGTTGGTTTTTACGCATGGGGTTAACGGAGAAAGTGCCCGATGCTTCAACATTGAGCCAAAATCGTATTCGCCGATTTAATGACAGTGATATTTTCCAGCAGATATTTGACCATGTCGTTGAACAAGCCATCAGTGGAGGCATGGCGAATGGACGCGTTCTTTATACTGACAGTACCCACTTGAAAGCCAACGCGAACCCGCACAAAGCCATTAATGAAGAGCGTCCCATCGCCCCAAGTGAATATATTGAACAACTCAATGTCGCTGTCGAAAGAGACCGGAAAAATCACGCAAAAAAGCCGTTACCCGACGCAAAAAAATCCAACGAAAACAGCGCCGTCAAAAACACTAAAGTAAGTACCACTGACCCTGAAAGTGGTTTTATGCATCGGGACAATAAACCCAAAGGCTTCTTTTATCTTGACCATCGTACGGTTGATGGAAAGCACGGTATCATTATGGACACCCATGTCACCGCAGGAAATGTGCACGATAGCCAGCCTTACATTGGCCGATTACAGCGTCAAATTGAACGTTTTAATCTTAACCCCATTGCCGCAGGCGTGGATGCCGGTTACTTCACCGCCCCCGTTTGTCATCTCGCGAAAGAAATGAGTATCGCTCTTGTTCCTGGTTATCGACGTCCCAATAAAGGGCAAAATGCGTATCAAAAAAAACATTTTTACTATGATGCACAGCGCGATGTGTATGTGTGTCCAACCGAAGCGCTTTTAACCTACAGTACAACTGACCGTAATGGTTATAAACATTACAAATCCAATATGGCTCAATGCCAATTATGCGAACATCGACAATCGTGTACTCAAAACAAAAAAGGACAAAAAACAATCACTCGACATGTATGGGAAGAAGCGAAAGAGTGGTCAAATACGTTACGGCTAAGCAAGTGGGGTAAAAAAATCTACGCAAGACGAAAAGAGACGGTAGAAAGAAGTTTTGCCGATGCCAAACAACATCATGGTCACCGTTATGCGCGGTTCCGTGGGTTAAATAAAGTGCAAATGCAGTGCTTATTAGCAGCTGTTGCACAAAATATGAAGAAGATGGCGCTACTGGCGCTTCTTTTTTACTTTTTTAAGTTAATACAAAGCCAATTAAAGGCATATAGAACGGAATATAGCTTGAGAAAGTTATTGATGATGGGATTTTAGAAAAATATCGCGATCGCGACCTTCGGTCGCTAACACAATAAACCCCATGCTAAAAACATGGGGTTCGTCATCAATCTGAAAGGGACTAAGGTCCCTTTTTATATATTTATTGCTTTGTGAAAGTGGGCGTTTAGTTATGATAAATATAATATGTTTTTAAATTACTCCAACTAACATTAGCTAATTTAATTAAATAGGTGTTTAACATGCAGGATGTAGTTCTAATGAAAACCTTTGTAGAGCCAGCTAATCTACAAGAGCAATACGTTCGAACATATGAAGTTTATAATTCACATAAGAAAAAAGAGTTAAATGGCTGGCTACTTATTGAAAGCTCCACTAAACAAGATCATGCTCAAGGAATTTTAATATTCAATTTGTCATATACATACTTGAATATTAATGGAGAAAAAAAAGATGGAATATTTGAAGCTCATTATAACAAACACGAAAATGAAGTTAGCCTGACAAATGGAAATGTACACCTAGAAGCTGTTAAAGGGATGCGTATAGGGTCTTTGCTTATGAGCTGTGTTATAGAATGGGTTCGTCAGTGGCCAGAAGCTGCTGTGAAGAAGATAAGATTATCAGATGTCGATGCTACGAATGGAATGTCCGAAAATAAAAATAGGCGAAACCGTTTCTATGAACAATTTGGAATTGAATTTGAATATAGGGACGACAATAAAATAAGTGGGTTTTCCAAGAAAATGCTTGTTAGTGGTCTTGTTGACAATAAAAATTTTTTAAAAGAGCATGACGGAAACATAGAAAGAATAGATGCTTTTCCTGATTATCTTAAATCAATAATGAAGAAATATGAAATAGAGGTCAGACAAAAGGAATTCCTACAAAATAAACTAAAAGAAATAGAATCACATTCTGTATATAAGTTATTAAAAACTTTTAATATTTTGTGATCTTACTGATAAAAACCACAGAGGCGTAAGCCTCTTTTTTTTGTCTAAAATTTTGTCAGCTTCTGGGTTAGGGTGATACTGGTTATACAGCAAGCAGCACCGCCACTCAATCCGTCAATAATTCATGCGCCACCAGCGCGATAAGGATCAGACATGAAAAACGAACTTTTGGAAGTTGTCATCGCAATGCGCGACTACATCGACGCGCTGCCGTCTGATGTTGTGGCATCTCTGCCTGCAATGCCTGGGTTCGACCGCGATTGGGCTGATGAAGTGATTGACGCAGCGCAGCGTGCTGAAATAAGCCAAACGGTCACCGCTCTGGGTGCGGTAGCGTTTCGTGAACAGATCGTGAAATATGTCGGCGGTCTGGGTAGCTCAGTTATTGCACAATCCGTGGTGGAAGCCATTCTGAGTGCCGCTGAACGTTCTGAAGCCAAGGATGCCAAAGCATGAAGGCCTTATCCATCCGCCAACCGTGGGCGTGGCTGATCACTCACGGTCACAAGGACATCGAAAACCGCAGCTGGAACACCCACCAGCGCGGGCCGATTCTCATTCACGCCAGCGCGCAGCTGGCATCCAAGACCGATATGGAAAAGGCGAAGGAAATCCTACGCGCCAAATTCGGTCACTCCCTGATGTTGCCTGAAAGAAAGTATTTTTCTTACGGCGCGATTATCGGCGTAGCGACTATCACTGGCTGTGTCGAAGAAAGCGAATCTCCGTGGTTCTTCGGGCCGAAAGGCTTCACGCTGGCGGATGCCAAAACGCTGAAGCCAGTCTCTATCCGTGGCCGCCTGAGCTTTTTCGAGACAGGCCTTCGTCCACATGCGGTCTTCAGCCTGCTTGTGCCTAATGACCACACGGATGATACCGAAATCAAAGCAGCATGTTCGCAGGATAAAAAAGAATGAAACTCTTCCCTATCAATTTCACCGATGAGCAAGTCCGGGCTATCCGCAGCGGTCAAAAGGTTCAAACCCGCCAACTGATCAAAGAAATCTGCCTCGACACGTTCCCGGAATCCCTGACTAAACGCCAGCGTGCGCTGGTGGATAAGGTTTTGCCACCCAAGTTTGGGCCGACGTTTTTCTGCCGTTTTGGACATGTAGGCGATCGGCTGTGGATTCGCGAAACCTATGGCGACTGCGGTGTGCGCCTGGTTTATCGGGCAGATCTGGAAGATGGCGCGGCCAATAAAGTTAAGCGCTGGTTCCCGGCACAGCAAATGACACAGTTTGAGTCGCGTATCACTCTGGAGATTACAGAGGTGCGTATTGAACGCCTCCGTGATATCAGCGATGCAGACGCCTTGAGAGAAGGCTGTTCTATCCGGGATACACGTAGCGGGGACTGCCTGGCCGATGTTTTCGGGCGCAAGTGGTCAGTAATCCACGGTGTTGATAGCTGGAAAGCCAATCCGATGGTTTGGGTGATCGACTTTAAAATCGTGGACGATGCCCGATGAGCCGTCTGGTTGTTGTGACTTTACTGGAAGACGCCGGAGAGGAGCATGTTCACCTGCCTACGGGTGACGTGGGCGCTGGTGGTGGATATACAACGTTGTGCGGGCTTGATGGTGGCCTGAGTGACACTGCGATGGAAACCAAACCCGCACCTCGTGGCTCAAAAGTTAACTGCCCCAAATGCTGGGCAATATTCAACACCTGCCGTTCGTTCCGGTCAACCGACTTCGATCCGGCTGTAAAACAGGAGTAATACCCGATGCGGGAAAAAGACATTGTTCACGAGAACGGCAAGTTCTGGGTGTTACGCGATAAAGGCGCTTACAGCGTGATGAAGTCCGGCGTAACCCACTCAGAGGGTGATAGTTCCTATGCGCTGACTGAAGATGGTCTGAGCATTGCGATCGCGCGATGCGACTACCTGGCTGGCCGCGCAGAAACGACTGAGTTGGTGGGTTTCGCCAAGACTCTGCATTTTTACATGACTGAGGCCTCAGCCTGGCTGCTGGAAGAGCGCCGCGAATACATCCAGCGCGTGATCGTTAAAAAGCTGGTGGTTGGACTGTCCGACATGGCGAAATGGTCGCCTGAGTGCGCCGCAGAGCCTGATTCGGTCGAGCTGAAGCAGATGTATACCGAAGGGTTGGCCTTCTTTACTAAGAAAGGGTTTGCCGCTGATGGACAAAATTGACAAATTCTTGCTTCAGGAACTGAGCCTCCTTCGGGATGAAAAAGGTGAGCTCGCGCGCTGGGTTCTACAGCTTCAGGCAGACCTGGACACTGCACGCCGTGAAAAGGCCGCAGTAGAGGCTCAGCTGTACCGGGCAACTGCACCTATGCCGGTTGCGGAGTATCAATACCGCTATTGCTCGTCCGATCGCAGTATGTGGAGCGCCTGGCATTCCATTCCTAACGAATCGCTGTACCAACGTATGCGGGCAATGCACTCCGATGGTTCACACCAATTCCGTGAACTGTATGAAAGGCAAAGCACCAAATAATTGACGTAATAAAACAGGAAGTCGTAATGGCAATGACAGTAGAGCAGTTAAAAACGCGCGCTGCGGCATTTCGTCTGGAGGCGTTGCGCTGGGAAGACATGGGGTATTCCGAAAACACTAAGCGGTTGCGGGACAACGCTGATGCACTGGAAGAACTGGCCGAACTGAAGGAAGCCCCACCTTTGGGTTATGCCGAAAACGGTAAGGGCTTCATTTATCCGGCTGACCGCGCCGATCGCATCCAAAATCCGGTCGCCGTGTTTGCCGCTCCACCAGCACTGCATATTCCTGTCGGGTTCATGCTGGTACCGAAAAAGCCAACCGACGAACAGCTGCGGGCGATGCTTGCTGTTCAGTCGCCGGCCACTTATCGCGAATACCTGCGCCACCCTGACAACGGGCCGAAGTCAGCGAAAAAGACGGAAGACGATATTGATATCGCTACCCGTCAGTATGCTGCGGTGATGGGTGCCGCGCCGGAAGTTGTTTTGTCTGAAGGAGGTAAGGAGTGACCAAGCTACGCTACCGCGCCAAGAAATGGCGTGATCTGCAACCGGGTGATGTGGCCGTGCTCTATAGTTTTAAGGTGCCGTTCCACTACGTGATCCTGGGCAACCCCCGCAAACATGCCTACGTGTACGACAACATCATGTACGACGCACGCAAAGCGGAGGATGTGGTGATTGAACGGGAGGTTGATGCTCACCCGGATGAAGATGTTTTTGTGCTGGATCCGGCGCATCACGCGGCTGTTGTTTCAACCATGACCAAAGAAGAGCGCTGGGCAGAAATTCATGCCGAGTTCGAACAGAACAACCTGGTGGGAGATGCCGACGATGAAAATAACTGAGACCAAGGTGCTGAGCCTCGAAATCAGTGAGCTGCTTGACTTTGATCCGATCCGCGTCATGACTGAAAACTATGGGCCAGGGCGTGGTCGCATTACGGTTACCTGCGAGGGTAAAGCGTGGACCTCTGCCTGGTATGCAATGAGCGACCGCTCCGTTGAGCAGTTTTTCTGTGACTGCGGGAACGACTACCTGATCACCAACATGGCCGGTAACGTGAGCAGCGAAATCGACAATGACAATGAGGCGAATATGCGTTTCATGTTCAGTGAAGTGCTGCGCCTGCGCCGGGAAGGGGAAATATCCAAAGACCAAGCCCGTGTGTGCTGGGAAGAAATCGACGGATCTGACGATATCAAAAGCACAGTCTGTGGCTATTCTTCAGTGATCAGTGAAGTGCCATACTTTAGCACCGAACCGTGGTACCTGCCGTGGCCGACGATACCGAACCCGGCCTTTATCCGCCTGAATAGCATGTTTGACATCGTTCGGGCTGCACTGCAACAGCACCTGGCTTTGGCCGGGCAGTCAGAGGAAACAGTAGCATGACCGAACGTGAGCAGTTTGCCAAAGATAACGCCATGTCGATGGACTTTGTGGACTGGTTCTTCGACCACAAAAAAGACGGCTGTGGCAACGTCTGGTTTATGATGGCTGCGGCCATGTGGGAAGGGTGGAAGGGGCTGGCGAGCCAGGAGCCGAAGCCGCTGCAAGTGACTGACGGGATGGCGCTCGATTTTCACCACGCGCTGACTGACGGCAGTATTGGTAACGACGAACTGGAAGAAATCAAGGTCGGCCTGCGTGCTGCGTTGTGCAACGTTACCGAGCTCCCGGTTACAGCCTTACCTGATATTGCGACGTTACGAGTTGCTTTTGAGCGCAGCGAACAGGAAAGTGATAACGGTACCGCACTGAAAAAATCTGGTCTGGGTTACGCTGATAAATCCGTTCAGTCCCGCTGGGAACAGTGGTTATCCTGCCGGGCTGCTATGCTGCCATTATCAGGCACTGCTTCCGGCGCGCCAGCTGCGCAGGATAATAGCAAACAACTTTGCCCCGATGCGTGGGAACAGTTAACGGATCTGATTGACTCACCAGTGGCTCCAACGGATGCACTTAAGCAACTGATGAGCAGGCCACGCCACACTTCGTAAGGTTGATAGTGCCCACGCCACCAGCAAGCCCGGCTCACGTCGGGCTTTTTACTGCACAAAACAACCCCGTATCAGAGGTGCTTTTGTAGACCAACCAAAGCACCCATACCAAGCGTAATGACAACGACATTACACTCCTGTATACTTAGCAATGAAAGTAATCAATTGGGAGGTTAATATGCCAACTCAAAATAATGTGGCCGTAACACGTTCATCACTGAACCTGAGAATAAAGCCAGAAGACAAAATCCTGATCGACCGTGCCGCGAATGCAGTGGGGAAAAACCGTACCGAATTTGTTCTGGAAGCCGCTCGACGTGCAGCTGAAGAAACGCTGGCAGATCTGCGAGTCATCAACGTCAGTCCCGAAGTTTACCAGGAATTTATCAACCAGCTTGATGCCGCGCCTGGGAGCAATGAGGCACTACGAAAAACAATGATGTCTAAATCCCCTTGGGAGGAATGACATTGAAGCTAACAGCACCTGAACCACTCAAATCAGACCATCTGCTGGAAGGTTTTTCCTCTGGAGAAGAGGCGTTAGATCTCTGGCTAAAAAACCGGGCGATGAGTAATCAAAACTCCGGAGCGTCGCGCACTTTTGTGACCACTTCGGATAACCAGGTGATGGGATATTATGCTCTGTCAACAGGGGTCGTCAGCACCAATCAAGCCGTTGGTCGATTCCGCCGTAATATGCCCACCGATATTCCCGTCATTCTACTCGGCAGGCTGGCGGTTGATACAAGGGCTAAAGGCCTTGGGATCGGAAGAGGGCTTGTTAAAGATGCCTGTCATCGCGTTATTCAGGCCTCAGTGCTGGTGGGCATTAGAGGGGTGGTGGTTCACGCTCTTACTGATGATGCTAAACGGTTCTATGAGCATATTGGCTTCCTGCCTTCGCCGCTCGACCCGATGATGCTAATGATAACGCTCAGCGATCTGCAACTCGCTATGGGTATTCACCCGAACTGACCAAGCCCGGAATTTCGGGCTTTTTTTTCGTCAACCGTCTTACTGCTCGCATAATAAAAGCACCTTTTTCATCGCGAGACACTTCAATGACTACTCTCATCTGGAAGCCGAGCGAAAGCCGGTGGAACCAAGGCGAACAACTCTACATGGGCCAGTTTAAGATCGGGTCAGCCTACTACGATGCCACCCAAGCCCGTGCCGGTAATTCTTATGCGACGCGTTGCAGCCTGCCGGGACTCAAAGGCGATCTGGGGCATTATCCTGATATGGCCTCAGCCAAAGATGCCGTTGAAAAAGCAGTCGCCTTCTGGCTGAGAAAGGCAGGGCTGCAATTCACTGGTATCGCCTCCGCAAAGGCGCAGTCATAAACCAAACGCAGAGTATCGCTGTCAAAATCGAGAGGCTGTAATGACTTCCAAACGAAGCGGTCAATTACCTAGGGGAGTGGGGGTGGCTTTCATCTTCCTGCTGCTCTGTGCTGGAGTGGCATTGCTCTTCGGTGCAGGATGGCTGATTACGACCGTTATGAACGGGCTTGATGCTTTCCCTTATGCACTCAGGGGATTTTCATGCCAATGGCAACCTGAGCCCGGTTGCCTGACCATCATTGAAGCCCCTACGACGTTTTGGGGTTATCTCGTTATTGGTGGTGCCGGATGCATCGCATTACTGTTCGCCTGCGTATTCGTAGGTATGAGTCTTCTGTCATTGCATACACTGTCACAGGTCATCAACAAGCAACTGGACGGCCTGGATAAATTCGGTGCCAGGTTAATCTCGCGTTTGTTCAAAAAGTAAATCCAATGAAAGCAGTTCGCCTTCATCAGCAAGCACGAACTGAGCCCGGCAATGTCCGGGCTTTTCTTTGTCAGCGGTCAAAAGCCAGGATAATGAGCCTATATCCACCAGCCGAGTAATTTTGAAACGCAGAGTTAGGAGCACAAATGAACCAAGAACTCATCGAAAAACTGAAGCGCCTGGCAGCGGCCTGCCCCATTAAGTCTTTTCATGCTTCATGGAGCAATAAGCCATTCCCGGAAACCAGCTATCAAATGCTGTTCAGCGGCGATGAAGGTGACGACCGCTGTCTGATTGACGATCCCGGTTTTGAGAATACAGAGTTCAACCGTCATGAACGCAGCGCGCTGGTTCAGTATCTGGGTGCTCTGGGTCCAAACGTTATCCTTCAACTCATTCAGCTGGTGGAAGAGTCCGCCATCGCTCGCTGTGACGATCTCACCGAAATGGAGCAGCTAGCGCGAGAAGCGACCAAAGGGCCGTGGCGCTATGACCCGCGTGTAACCACAATCGAATTCGGCGAGCCAGATCGGATTGACGATTATGACGCTGAAGATGCCGGTATCATCACCTGCATGGTGAGCGGGGAAATCAAAGGTGATGTCGAAGGCGTTCAGCGTAACAAAAATGGCAACTATATCGCTGCCGTACACCCGCAGGCCGTTATTGGCCTCATCCAGCGAGTGCGCAAGGCCGAGGAAGGCAAGTGACCATGAACATGCGCCGTGCATGACGCGTTATGTGAATTAAAATTTCTTTACCCATTTTTAAGGCAAAAATCATGCAAAAAGAGAACGCGGTTTCGAAATTAAAAGAAGCTATCGAGCTGGCACTCCCGATTTATCACGCAGGTGGAACAACCAGAGCCTGGGCTAGCACGGCTACCCCTATGCTGGTCGCTGACGCCTTAGCGGAATTGGAAGCAAAGGCAGAGCGTTACAACGCTATTTTAACTGAAGCGATCGACAGCCTGAAGAAAAGCGAGGCCGAAGTTGCCGAGCTGAAAAAGGCGCGCGATAACGCGGCTACGGTGCCTTTCATGTGGGGACTGATGACCGCTGACGGTGGGCCGTTCTTTGATGAGTGCTGTGTCGGTGAAGAAGCCGTCGTGCAGGAAGTGGCTACAACCTACAACAGCATGGCCGATGTTGCTGATCACATCACACCGGTGAAACTTTTCCTCGGCCAGAGTATTCCAGGTTTATGCGCGCCGAAACAAGGTCTGACACTGCTCAGCGCTGGTGCCGGTAAAATGGCGAGTCCAGTGCATCAGTTTACCGCAGAAGAGCACCAAGAGGCGCTGCCGTTTAATGCTGCCGAGTCTGATAACTCCGCTGAGGATTTGGACTATGACGTATAGCCCTGATCAGCTGGCGCAGTTGCTGACTGCTGCCCAACGTGGCGAGCAAGCGCGAACTTCAGGAAGCGATAGCGAGGTGCTTGAGGCATCCGCCGTATTGCTGGGACAGCTTGAAGAATTGGGCGGTTTGTCTGCGGTTATCATGACGCTGGTGGAGATGATCACCGCCAAAAATCCTAAGCTAAGCAAATTAGCCCTGAAGACCCGCGTGATAACATCAATGCAGATCCCAAAAGATAAAGCCGCGAACCTGACGAAAGCCGACCTGGATGCGTTATGGGTCTTACCTGAAGGTTGGTTTAAGCCTATGAGCCTGTATATCCTTCGGCCGCAATATCGTTGCGAACGACTATACGATGCGGGGGTGCTTGAAAGCAGGATGAGTGGTGAGTACCCCGATTATTACCGAGAGTACCAAGTAAAGGAAGGGTGCCGAGAAAAAACCTAACCAGATTACCCACCAGCAAAAGCCCGAGTCGTTCGGGCTTTTTTTTCGTTACCTGGCTCCCTTCCCGGATAATCAATACTCTCATCACTGACAACAGAAGAGGAAATGATGACTGTCAGTATCGCTACCCTGAACCAGGTTCTTGCTGAGTATGGCAAAAATCACGTAGCACACCAGATTGCCCGGCAGTTGCTGGATATCATCTGCGCTGAACCGGCCATGTTCAGCATTACTTGCCACGGCAAAGTCGAAGAAATCGGCGGTGATACCCAGGCATTTACCCGAGAGGAATGCGAGCGCGAGCTGAAACGCTGGTCAGAAGGCGTTGACGAAGCGATGGACGGTTATGCCGTCACCCCGCTTTACGCCATTTCTGAAGGCGTAGGGAACTCATTTGGCGCTCTGCATAAGCAATTACAAGAGGCGCTAACCAGCTGCGAAAACTGGAAGCGAAATTATGAGAGCTCTCAGGCGCAGGTTAGCCAACTTTTGCAGGGTGGCAGCGAAAAGGAAAACGCTCTGGCCGAACGGATCAAAGAACTGGACCGCCGGGAAAAAGAGGTTGAGCTTCAGGAGAAATCCCTCTATCACGAGCGGGAACTCATCCGCAATGAACGTAAAATTCACGAAACCACAATTCGTGACCTTCAAAATCAACTCGCAAAACAAGGTGGTGAAAATGCTGGAAATTAAACCGGGGCAGATCTGGGAAGAAGTTGACCCTCGATATACTCCGTTACGCCGCATTGAGGTGCTGGAGGTTGTATCAGTCTCCGGGCCTAAGGGGATCCGCATCAAAAGCCCTAGCGGCCGGACAGTTTGGGCAAGTGCCGAACGCTTCAACGGTAAGCGCGGTGGCTATCGTCTGGCTGCGGAGCAGCCTGGCAGTGAACTTCGATAGGGGGCAAAAGAGCATGTCATCGAACGACCTTAAAAAAGAAAAGCGTATCTGGTTCGGCGTTATGGTGATCTGTGCAGTTTTCACAGTGCTGGAAACGGTCAGTGCAGTGCTTCACGACCGATCGGTACAGGATTACATCCTATGCGGTGTACCTGCTGGCGTCCTTTGTTTTTCGACCTATAAAGGACTGATGAAATTCGCCGTGGTCAGGCAGTATCAAGGCATCGTTTTGCTTACTGCGGTACTCGCGAGCTTGCCTATCGTTTTTATCTATTCCTATTTAGGGGAGCCCGTATCTTACGCCAACCGTTCCTACTACCCATTGATCATCTTTATCGCTGGGTTTGTCATGTGTGGCATATCAGCGCTCTATGTCAGTACCGGTAAGTCGATTCTCAATCCGGAATCGAACTAACCAGTCCACCAGCCCGATCGCTATGGTCGGGCTGGCTCAATCAATACGGCTTTCCTGAAGCCAAAATTAACAGAGGTTATCATGAAGAAAATGCGCCTGGACGATGAAAAGATTTTTTGGGCAGCAACCGGTTTATATTTTTTGGTTTTCATGTCGGTTGATGTCGTCGTTGCTTTGATGGAGCACAGGCTGCGCATGTCGTACATGGCGTATGGCGCTGGGGCTGGTGTGGTTTTGTTCACCGTAATTTGGGGGGGTATGAAGGTTGAAGCCATCAATAAACGGCTCAATTTCAATATGCTTATTTTTTACATGTTCTTGTGCATGGTTGGAGCGATCGGGTCTTTGACAGGGACAGGGGAAATTATGTCTACCCTATTAACCGAATTTTTCATTGCCGGGCTCGTAGCCAGCATTTGCGGGTTTATCTATGTTTCGCTCGGAAAATCCGTTCTCTTCCCAAAAGACAACATCAACGACAAGGAGTGCCTCAATTGACCAACCAAGTTATCGCCCCCAAATTCGGGCCAGGTGGATTGCCCGGTAAAAGCCAACAGTGTCTCCAATACACACTGGATGAGATCGCTACACTTCGCCGGGTCGCGGAAGCGGCAACGCAAAAAAACTGGAAGTGGTTCACGAGCAATAGTAACGCAAGGCTGAGCTGCGTAGAATCCGGCAAGGACGGCGATATCATTTCGGCCTTCCGAGCCCCTGATGGCGTGCCGTGTGTCAGCGTAAGCCAGGAAGACATGGCCTTCATTGAAACCTTTAACCCGGCCATGATCCAACGGATGTTGAATAGTCTGGAGGCGAAGGTGTTGCCTGCTCACCTCTATGGTAAAGACGCCACGCGTGCGGACCTGTTAGCCAACAGTGAATTGATAGACTACTGCGGTGTGCGTATCCCAGATTACGGTGTAGGCATGGACAGCCAAATTCTGGCTGCGCGTGGGGACGAACTGAAGGTGCTACATCCTGATCTGGCTGGCTGGAGCGCAACGCTTATTGCTGAGGCTGAGATGTACCAGGCGAAACACGCACAGGAAAGTCAGTGGGTCGCATCGTTGAGCCTGCCTGACTTTATCGTCTATCTGGCTGGGTTCACGCCCCGCTAAAACCACCAGCAAAATTAAAGGGGCTCTACGCCCCTTTTTTACCTAATTCAACACGCTGCTTTATCTCAACGGTTTGGTTAAGTCACGCATATGTAGCACCCGGAAGCATTATTTCAAGGATAACCCCAGGTCCGAAGGACAAGCCCAAGGCCGCTCCGATCGCAACAGCGAAAGTCATCAATGACTGGCGAATGACAGCAGCAGCCGTCCCTACGAGAGCAATCAATCCCACAAGAATACGGCCTAAAGACCCCTGCATATATGTGTAAATAACTTCCCATACCGAATCCCATCCTGCACCGTAGTAAACATCATCAAAACCATCCTCAGCATATGCAGTGGTCACGCCCAGCGCCAGAACGGCAGTGGCGGCCATAACTGATTTAATTTTGCTGGTAGTGAGTATTCTCATCGTGTACATCCTTAAATAAATTCATTGAAAGCTTGTGTGATCACCTGATCACCTTGCAGTATCAAGCAGTGAGCATTGCAAATATACCGAGCTTAGCCCGTCGAGGCAGCAAAATAGCTCCCCCTTAAGCCACGCAGTTTCGCAAGAAAAAGTGACTTTCGTCCGTGACCAGAAGAAATCAAAAATTTTAACGAGAATACCCTTCGTCAGCTGAAAGGGCGGGGTGATACTGAAATTCCAAAGCAACACGACAACGAAAACCACTGAGGACCTGTATATGCTGAAAAAACTGCTCGTTGGCTCTATCTTTATGCTGGCTGCAACCACCGCAGCTGCGTATGACGGTGTGATCCGTTTTGTGGGTGAAATCGTCGAACCGGCGCACCTGATAACCGCTAAAGGTAAACCTGTCGCAAACGTAGCCGATCGGCTGCAAAGCGTCGAAGAAGAAACGACCTACTCCAAAGTGGACAAAACGCAGGTTGTAGGCAAAACCATCATCTACACCTGGCGCTGATAATCTCAGCGGAAAACTCTTTTAAAGGCTCGACATTGTCGGGCTTTTTTTCGTCATAGGTATGACTCAGCTGATAATGAAGGTTCATTCCACCCATAGGGGGTAACAGTGGCAAGCGAAGAAATCCGAGAGGTTACACGCATTGGGCGCGCCGATGGTCAATGGGGTTGCAAATGCCCACATTGTGGCCGCGCTATGTTCTTTTCTGAAGACACCATCGAAGAAGTGAGGGGGAGTCAGTACCAGCATACGGCGCGCCTGTCCTTCATCTCTGAGCAACGTTGCAACGGCTGGCTGGAAGTATCAAGCACGGCCAAATATTCACGCATCATGTTTGACCAAGGGGAAGAGTAATGCTTTCAGTTGAACGTATGGACGAGATCGCTCGCCTAGCTATTCACCTCAATCACATCAAAGGCTGTGCTGCGGTTACCAGTAGCGGCGAAACCGTCATGCACCATACGCTGGTGGAGCAGATCACAACCGCGTTGCACGACCTTACTGCACAATTGCAGGCTACGGCTTTAAACAGCACGGGGCAAATTAACGAACGCCAAGCCTTTAACGCCATGCTGGCTTCTGACTACTCTGCCGACAAAAGCGGTGCGGTCACTGAAGCTGACGAGAAGGCTTTTATCTCTGGGCTATGGCGTGTATGGCAGGCGCGCGCCGAGCTTGCACGCCCAGCGATCCCATTGTTCGCTGTGCCGGAAGGCTTCATGCTTGCGCCTAAACGCCAAACTGAAGAGATGGCGTTTGCCGTAATGGCAGGGGTTCACCCGGACGATTACGCAGCCATGATGGCGCAGGCTCCGCGCATTAACGTGGAGTGTGAGCACGTTGGGTATGTCACGAAAGACCGTCGGCACATGATCTTCAAAGACAGCCCGAATATGCTGCCCGATGATATCTCCACCCTGGATAAGCTGGTGGTATTGAAAGCAGCGGTGCCCGCGCCTCAATACAAGGCCATGCCGCGTGAAATGACCGATGAGATCGGTGAGGCGATCGCAAAAGAAGCCCGTTGCTGCGGCGGTATAGCCTTATCCATCTACGAAGCGGCTCTGGATGCGGAACCAGAAGGAAAGCCCGATGAAAAATGAAGTGATGGGGGAAGAGCAACTGATCGATATCTGCAAATACGAACCTGAAAATTCGTTGCTGCGTATCATCGCCGAAGAGCTCCTGGCTCGCCGTCAAGAGGACAAGCAGACGTCCCCAGAAAGTGTCGTGTTGCTGTGGGACCGTATCGGTGAGATGGATAAATCACAGGTTATGGATGTGCTGAGCACAGTTTGCCGCAAATACACCAAACTACATGGCCGGTATTGTGATGCTGTTCAGCGCGCTGGCGAACTGTCCGTTAAGCTGGTGGCTATACAGGGGAAACGCGATGAGTGAAGCCAGCGATAAGGCCGATCTACACCGGCAGCTAATCCGCCTGGGTGATATGATGGGCGACGGCCTCCATCACGAGCCGGGCGGTAAATGGATCAGCAAGGAGTATCGCCGCGTAGCCAAAGCGTTAGGGTACGACATCCCAGCGGTAAAGCGGCAATCTGACCCGGCGCGAGAACAACGAACTGAGGCCATCAACCAACGAATGCAAGAGCGTGTTCGTGATGTGCCCTGCCCGAAGTGTGGCGGGGTACTGAAGCAGGTTCGTTCCGGCTCTATGAAAGCTAACTGCGAACCTTGCGGCAATCGGTATACGTTGCTCACCGTCCAGAGAAAAAAATCGCGTTAACTTTCCAGGTCGCTCACAATGAGCGACCTTGTCTCCTTTTTTCGTCACCGCCGCATTCCCCCTATAATTAGGGTATCCACCCCTTTGAAATGGTATCAAGATGCTTTTTTCCTTTTTTACAGATGGCGTATCAGGGTTCATTTTCATGTGGTTAGTAGCCATCTTGTTCATCATCTGGACCTGTATATAAGGAACTGCTATGCCTGAAGCTATCAAACAAGGTGCCGGAACCATAACGACCAGGGATCTGTACTTTCGCTATACCGCCTATAACGGACGTCGTCATACAGTCAAAGTGACCGCATTCAACTTTGACGGTGGCGCATACGTTCAGGATTTCCCCAGTGTGGCGATCCCCGCAGGGAAGATAAGAGTGCTCCGATGTACTTGTGGTGCCAATAACTGGACTGACGACGGCCGCTACATCAATGATTACTGCTGCGGTTCCTGTGGGGCATACGTGACGATTTGCGTTGAGAAATGAGGCATTTTCAGAGCGCTACATTGTTTTTGAAAATATAGACCGCAATAGGGTTGTAGAGCCTTCGTCAGCTGATCGGGTAGGGCGAAACTAATTGCACAAGGTAAGAAAACTAACACGCAATTAGGAGTCATCATGAAAGCTCAAGCTGTTCGCAACCGTTCATTTGATGCCATTAAAGCCCGCGCAGCAAGCGTCATCAATGCAGTAATCATGCATGAGGCCACCAGCGCTGTTCTCTTCGCTCTGATGGTGTTCGGCCTGGTGTATTGCGGCGTCCTGTTCGGTGTTCAGCCACTGAAGTAACTCAATCCCAAGGGGTCGGGGTAACGCCTAGTCCATTACCGTCAGCGTAGAGCACTGACGGTGTTTAGCTCCCGGCTAGGGGGCTTTTTTTTTGCCTTCGATTCCACTCAAAGCGGCTACCATGATAATCACCCTGAGGGTAATACCCTTAACCCTGAGGGTGATTTGGGGTGAGGGTAAGGGTTGCGCAAAAATCGAACATATGATTTCATTTGCCAACTATCCTTTTCAAAATGACAGGCGCGATGACAGACTCCACGTTTAAAAAAGCTCTCGCCGCTCTGGAAGAAAGGGGGCTTACTCTGACCGAAAGCACAAACAGGATATTCCTCATCCTTCCTGGATATGGCCGCGTGAATGTAGCTGTGCGTAATTCCAGAGGAGAACCAGATACAGCCACTCTAACCGTGAGGGCTGATGGTAGTGTTAGCTGCCGTCTGTCTCATGAGCCGAGGGATACAACGCCGACACGCCGGGAATGGTGATCGTACTTCGTTAACCGGTTACAGCGGGACATAATGAAGTCTCTACTTACAGGAGGCCATCATGCAAAGCGAAGCATTTAAAGAACATGTCCGCAACTCCATCGACCCAAGCGCCACTATCCAGGCGAACTGTCATCATCGCGTCACTTTCAAGTGCTGCACCCAAAGCGACGTCATAGATCAGGTTAATGCCAGCCTGGTTCGATCCGCCTTGGGTGTAGGGGAAGGTGACCCGTTACCCGTGAAAGCCAGCCCAATGGCCGCTAAACGAAACCCCAAATAAGCCTTACTGTATTCTTAAAAATTGAGAGTTCTGGCCTGTTCAGAGCTCTTTTTTTATTCAAAAAAAAGATGTTTTTTGTCCGATTTCCTTCGTCAGATCTGCGGGTGTGAGATAATTATCTTAGTTAAAAACAAACACATTTACAGATTTGGAGGGCACAAAAATGGCAATCAGCATCAAAAACCTGTTCGGTCGTAATCGTAAAGCAAAAGCACATTCAACCAGTTTTGTGTCTGATATCCAGGTCGATTTTGAAGAAGAGCAACCAGAGTTCTTCACTCAGGAAGAGCTAGAAGAGTTGGAGTACGAGCGCCAGGGTATTCGCTTCACCGAAGAGGAAGATCTCAGCGCTATCGCTCACCTGGCCGTTACGCACTACTACTACGACGACGAGGAAGAAGACTTCGTCGAAGAAGACATCGAGACCGCGCCGTTACGCCGCTATGGTTGCAGCAATGAAGTCCAAAAGATGAATGACACCATGTTCCAGATGGTTTATGACCATACGATTGGTGGTCAACTGTCCGCTGGTGGTGTTTTCGGATACGGCTCAATGTAATAACTGGTTATGCAATGCATCAAAGGGGAACTCAGGCTCTCCTTTTTATTTTCCTTTGAATCTTTTTCCTGCCAAGCCGCCTTTTCGGGCATGTTCCCCAAGAATTGATGAGCGCCCCCGGCGCGATCTGGGCTGGTCACATAAACCAGCCTTGTGGGAAGGATGCCACAGCACCCTGGGTGAGCTCTCAGCGAACCCACACTGTTCGCCCGGATAAAATAGGGACTATTATCAGGCGACCCACAAAGCCCGAGGAATGGGCTCGGAATGACATAGGGGAGGGGTTTTAACACCCCATCCCTATGTTAGTTCGATGATCTCCCCAAGGTACTTTTGGGGGTTTGAGGGATAACGGAGCCGCGACCGCCACCAAACATGCCACCTACAAGGAAAAGGCCAGCAATTCGATGGCCTTTTTTCTTTGTCAGTCAATTGAACTGAGTAATTATACTTATCTCAAATGGCAGCGGTGAATCCCGCTAAGCGCAGGGGCCTGTATTGCAGCTTTACTCCTCCGAATTGGCGAGTTGACTTGATACGGTCAACTCACTGGGAGGCACCCAGCACCGCTGTCATTTGCCCCCCCAACGTTCAAATCTTCTTCCTACAACTTGGAGAAAACATGTCTCTGACATCTCGCGCTAAAGCAGAATTGAAAGATGCCGCTAGTTGAGCCAGATGTTTCTGTGTGTTTTTCCTACCTAACGAGGTCAAGATGTCTAATTACTTCAGCTTTTTCGCATACCTTCCTGAATCAATAGCCATTTTGATGGTTGGATTTATGGTGATTACAATGATCGGCATATCTTCATCATGGTTGGCAATGAATAAGGTTAGAAGTAGCCAAGAACGCACCCTATGGCAAGCGACGAGCCTACCCTCTATTGCCCTACGGAAAGCGCATATCGTAGTACGCAATCTGTTTATTGCATACGCAATTATTTTTCCATTCTACCGAGAACTCCCGAACCTATGGACGGTCATAGCTTGCCTCGGTGTGGTCCTGACGCTGAGTTTGTATGCCTGCATTCGATTTAAATACGCCCAATACGTCGAGACTATTCCAAGGAAAGAATTAACAGAAAAGCAGAAACAAAATCACAGTAAGTATGTGTCATCTGAAGAACGACAGTTTAACGCCATAGTAAAGTGCATTGATTTGATAGATTTGAAAAAACCATAACCTTTTCTTAGTGTTAAAAGAATCCAAAGGGCCAGCTTTTGCTGGCTTTTTTATAGAAAATTTCCGACCGAAAACGAGCCCGTTTTGAGGGGCTTTTCCCTGTAAATAGATATACCTGCTTTTTTATAATTTCCTTGGTGCCATTCCGTGCATGAAAGGCAATTACGCCGTTTTACGTTAACCCAGTGGAGTAAGTACATGTCGATCAGTTCTTGGTTGAAAGAGAACAGTAAAAGCAGTTTGGCCAGCAAAGGTCGTTCCAATGCGGGCAAGTCTCTGGCATCAATGCCTGAGAACAAAGTTTTGGTAAAACGACTGAACAAAGTCATGCTATCGCTAATGGTTGCAGGCGTTTTCACTGGGACCTCGTTTGCGGAGTCACCAGCCATTAACATCGGCGAAAACAACAAGGTGGTGGAAGGTAAAAAAGGTGTCGTAGTCGGTAATAACAACGATTCTCAGCATGACGCTTCGATCGTCATCGGTGACGAAAACATTACCCAGCTCTATGGTACTTCCACTGACAAGTCACGTCTGATCATCGGGAACGGTAACAAGGCTAATTCCGGGGCCATCATCCTGGGCAATAAAGCGACCGCTGGCGAAGAGGCCATTGTGATCGGTGGTGAATCCAGTAAGACGTTAGGTGTGGCGATCGGCGCTGGTTCTAAAGGTGGTTTTAACGGTGTTGCATTAGGTCAGGGCTCGAATAGCGAAAATTCCAACTATGGTGTGGCGATCGGTGCTCAGTCGAAAACAATCAGCTCCGGACGTTCGGGGCAGGGCTCTGTGGCGCTTGGTTCCGTTGCGTCGGCGGGTAATGGCGGTATCGCGGTTGGCTATGGTGCTAACGCTGATAAAGGTGGAGTGGCGATCGGTATAACTGCGCGCTCAACTTACGAAGATTCCGTTGCGATCGGCAATGGTAGCGTCACGAACCGTAAAAATTCGGTCTCCGTTGGTGATTACGGCAACGAACGTCAAATCACATCGGTAGCAGAAGGTACAAGCGGCACTGATGCTGTTAATAAAAATCAGCTCGATGTTGTGGACAAAAAAGCGAAAGAGGCACTGGGTGTGGCAAATAACGCCCAGGATGCAGCCAATTACGCAGCTGATGTTGCTGAAGATGCCAACGCAAAAGCTGATAACGCTGCCAAGAAGGCCGTTGAAGCAGAGGCAGCGTCAAAGACCGCAGCAAGTAAAGCAGATCAAGCTCTAACATCGGCCGGGGAAGCTAATGCCAACGCCATTAAGGCGCAAGATGCGGCAGGGCAGGCTCAGGCAACGGCAAACAGCGCTGATAGTAAAGCTGATAGCGCACTTTCCGCCGCAAGAGAAGCGAACGCAAAAGCTGATGCGGCTCAATCCAGTGCAGATAAAGCTCAGGCGACAGCCAACGACGCCAGCGGGAAAGCCGATCAGGCGCAGGCCTCGGCCGATAAAGCTCAATCAACCGCGACCGATGCTGGGAACAAAGCGGACGCTGCGCAATCCAGTGCAGACAAGGCACAGTCATCTGCGGATAAAGCCCAGATCACTGCCAACGATGCCAGCGGGAAAGCTGATCAGGCACAGGCCTCGGCGGATAAGGCTCAATCAACCGCGACCGATGCTGGGAACAAAGCGGACGCCGCGCAATCCAGTGCAGACAAGGCACAGTCATCTGCGGATAAAGCCCAGATCACTGCCAACGATGCCAGCGGGAAAGCTGATCAGGCACAGGCCTCGGCGGATAAGGCTCAGACAACCGCGACCGATGCTGGAAACAAAGCGGATGCCGCTCAGTCCAGCGCTGATAAGGCGCAATCGGCTGCGGTCAAAGCCCAGGAAACCGCCAACGATGCCAGCGGGAAAGCCGATCAGGCGCAGGCATCGGCCGATAAAGCTCAATCAACCGCGACCGAGGCAGGGAATAAGGCCGATGCCGCGCAATCCAGTGCAGACAAGGCACAGTCTTCTGCGGACAAAGCACAGGGCACAGCCAACGATGCCAGCGGGAAAGCCGATCAGGCACAGGTCTCGGCCGATAAAGCTCAATCAACCGCGACCGATGCCGGAAACAAAGCGGACGCAGCTCAGTCCAGCGCTGATAAGGCGCAGTCGTCTGCGGACAAAGCCCAGAGCACCGCCAACGATGCCAGCGGGAAAGCCGATCAGGCACAGGCCTCGGCCGATAAAGCTCAATCAACCGCGACCGATGCCGGAAACAAAGCGGACGCAGCTCAGTCCAGCGCTGATAAAGCGCAGTCGTCTGCGGACAAAGCCCAGAGCACCGCCAACGATGCCAGCGGGAAAGCCGATCAGGCACAGGCCTCGGCCGATAAAGCTCAATCAACCGCGACCGATGCCGGAAACAAAGCGGACGCAGCTCAGTCCAGCGCAGATAAGGCGCAATCGGCTGCGGACAAAGCCCAGAGCACCGCCAACGATGCCAGCGGGAAAGCTGATCAGGCGCAGGCCTCTGCTGATAAGGCACAATCTACCGCGACCGATGCCGGGAACAAAGCCGATGCAGCCCAATCCAGCGCTGATAAAGCGCAATCCACTGCCGATCTGGCCCTTAATTCCGCAGGCAATGCTCAGGTCTCAGCTGATAACGCCCAAGCATCAGCCGACCAGGCAAATAAAAAAGCGGATGGCGCTCAAGCTTCTGCCGATAAGGCACAAGCAACGGCAGACAATGCACAAATGAGTGCAGATAAAGCCCAATCGTCTGCTGATCTGGCAAACCAAAAAGCGGATAGCGCGCAAGCTTCTGCTGACAAGGCGCAGTCTGCGGCGGACAACGCTGGCAAGAAGGCCGATAACGCTCAGGCAAGTGCTGATAAAGCTCAATCCTCAGCCGTTCAGGCAAACCAAAAAGCAGATAGCGCGCAAGCTTCTGCGGACAAGGCGCAGTCTGCGGCGGACAACGCTGGTAAAAAGGCCGATAACGCACAGGAAAGCGCTGATAAAGCTCAATCCTCTGCCGATCAGGCAAACCAAAAAGCGGACAGCGCGCAAACTTCTGCCGATAAGGCGCATTCTGCGGCGGACAACGCTGGTAAGAAGGCCGATAACGCTCAGGCAAGTGCTGATAAAGCTCAATCCTCTGCCGATCAGGCAAACCAAAAAGCGGACAGCGCGCAAACTTCTGCCGATAAGGCGCATTTTGCGGCGGACAACGCTGGTAAGAAGGCCGATAACGCTCAGGCAAGTGCTGATAAAGCTCAATCCTCAGCTGATCAGGCGAGCCAAAAAGCGGATGGCGCTCAAACCTCTGCCAACCAGGCAAACAAGAAGGCGGATGATGCACAGGCAACGGCAAACAGCGCTCAATCCTCGGCGGATAAAGCACAGCAGGCTGCGAACGATGCAAGTAGCAAAGCTGGCACAGCTCAAGCGTCCGCAGACAAAGCCCAAACCACCGCTGACAATGCGCATGCGGTAGCTACCACGGCTGACAAAAAAGCGGACAACGCCCAAGCATCAGCTGATAAGGCACAAAGCACCGCTGACGTTGCTTCGGCTAAATCTGATAATGCTCATGCAGCGGCAAATGCGGCAGACGTTAAAGCAGATAAGGCTCAGTCCTCTGCGGACAATGCTCAGGCCAGTGCTAATACCGCAATTTCAAAAGCAGATACGGCAATTGGAAAGGCGGATGAGGCTCAATCGACTGCAAATACCGCAAGCTCGAAAGCTGATCGGGCACAAATTACAGCCGACGAGGCGAATACCAAAGTTGATCAGGTCCGAGGTGTCGCTAACGATGCGAAAGAGAAGGCTGGAACCGCAATCAAAGCGGCGCAAGTGGCCGACAAAAAAGCCGACAAGGCCTTTGGCCGTGCGGAAGAGGCAGAGAAAAACGCGGTAACCAAATCGAATAGCTATACCGATATTCGTTATCAGCAAAGTGTGGCCTACGCTCAGAACGCCGCAGATACAGCGGAGTTGAATGCGAACTACTATACCGATACCAAGTTCCGGGAGTTGCGTGACTCGTCCAACAAACAGTTCAAGCAGCTGGGTGAAAAAATTGAGCGAGCTGAAAAGCGTTTGAATGCTGGTATTGCTGGTGTCACGGCTATCTCTTCCATTCCTTATGCTAATGATAGCACCTTCAGTTACGGCATCGGGCTGGGTAATTACCAGAACGGAAACGCAATCGCGGGTGGCGTGCAATTCAAAACTTCGCCGAATACTCGAATCCGTTTTAACGTATCGTTGGATAGTGAAAACAACAACGCGATCGGTGTAGGCATTGCCAGTGGCTGGTAATTAAAACACCTTTTATCCAAAGTAAATTCAAGGCCAGCATTCGTTGCTGGCCTTTTTGTTGTCTGAAATTTCGTCAGCCACGATACGTGAGACAAGATAGAGCTGTGCGGTGAATCCCGCTATGCGCAGGGGCTTTGTATCAAACAGTGACTAACGACAACTCAGTTGTCCCTTTTCAGTATGAAAAGCACTGGGGTTCGGTGAAGGCGAGTCGGCTTGATACACCGATTCACTGGGAGGCACCCGGCACCGCACATCTTTTTTCAAACCGACGAGGTCAACATGAGCCAGAAAGAATTTGCAGTTGGTGATGAAGTTACCTGGACAAGCCAGGCGCAGGGCTATGAGCGTGAAAAAACCGGAACAGTTGTCGCCGTACTAAAACCACATGCTAACTTCACCAACAAGCACCGGGAAAGCTTTCCCGACCTATTTAAAAGCGCGGGAGTGGGTTACCCCCGCGATGAAATCAGTTACGTAGTCAGCGTGCCACAGGGTAAAACGGGTAAGGCCAAACCCAAGCATTACTGGCCGCGTACATCTGCGCTTAAAGCCGCTAAGTAAACCAGAAATACATTAAAAAAGGCCGGTAATCGGCCTTTTTGATTCCTAATCATACAAGGTATGAATAAGAGAGGGAAAGCATGCTTCGGGTATACGCCAAGTGCTACCGATTATCTCAGTGCTGTTTTTCTCTTAAACACATATCTCATTTTTCATGCTGTAGGCGCACTCATCTTACTGTTTTTCATCCAAAGAGGTACCTGTCGATTGGTTTAACGAAAAACGCCATGAGAGCCCGCAATCTGCGGGTTTTTTCTTATGTGGGTAACTCAACAAAAAAACATATTTTTTTCATTTTGACTGTTTGTCAGCGGCTAGGGTGGGGTGATACTGGATTCACAGGCAGTAAACAAAACGAATAACTCAATTGGAGATTTACCATGACTCAGCAAATCAATCAGACCCGCATCACTCTGACTTCGTTGAAAGTGTCTTCGTTCGCCAGCCACGAAACCTGGTGCTTTGAAGCCAAGGTTTGCTTTGACGGTAAGGCGATCGCAACGTCGTACAACAGCGGTGAAGGCGGTTGCACGTTTATTCACGCGCTGGATGGTAAAGGCAAGATGTTAGAAGAGGCTGAAGCCTTCGCCAAAACCCTTCCGGCTCTGGAGTCTCAATTCAATGATCCGAAAACAGGCAAAAAAATGATGCATGACATGGATCTTGAGTTTTTGGTGGAACTGCTGGTTTCCGATATGCAGCAAGAGAAAAAGCTGCGCGCCCGCTTTAAGCGTGAATTCCCCAAAAAGCTGCTCTATGTGAAAAATGATGCTTTGTACGGCATCAACGGCATAGACCTTAGCAAGGCTAAAGACAAAACCGCAATTTTCACAGGTTGCCGTGAGCACAACGGCAAAGACATCATCATTTTAGCTGAGCTGCCTGAAGATAAGGCTTGGGAACTCTACAAGAAAACGATGGGGACGAAGTAAGCCACCTCAGCCCGCTTCGGCGGGCTTTTTTCGTTAACTGTGCTTATTCCCAGATAATCCCTAAACAACCACCTATCGGAGCTTTTATGGCTATTACCATCACCAATGGCATTTTACGTAACGCCACGCTCGAAGAGCTGACCAGCAAGGCCTTCTCTAACGCAAGCAATAGTCAGGAAGTTGATATCGACACTGACATGCTAAGTGAAGAGGCGGTTAACGACCTACGAAATACCTGTGAGAAAATGGGGCAAAAGAAAATTGTCCGCGTCATTGACTCGATCGTTGCGGCAAAGAACGGTGATTTTTCTAAGCCTGTTGCGAGTTTTCAGGCTTTTGATGGTGTCCTGTTTGAATACCTACGTCGTGATGCCAAAGATGGCTGGATCTACCGTCGTGACGGTGATGGTAATCTGTATGTCGCGCTGGTTACATCCGTTAAACACAATACCAGCGGCAGCTACCGAAACCAGCCGCCGTCTGTGGACATCAATATTTCATGGTATGGCTACGGTAATAATTCGAACCGTGATAAACCCTATTCCGTCCACACTGGCAGCATTAAGTTTTATGCCCAAGAAGTAGCTCGCCGTCATGTTTCAAAAATTCTGGCTGAGCAAAACCTATTCAAAGAAACGCCGGAGCTGCGTGCTGAATACGATGAACAGCTGAAACGGTATCACGAGCAGGTACAAGGCCAGTTCCCTCGCCAATTCCGTGCTATCGGTGCGGCAAACAAAATCGAAGGGTATGGCAGTTACGATCGCAATTTGAACATTGCGGGTCACAAGCTAATCCATGACTTGCCCACCAGCGAGTGCGGGCCGGTCAGTGAGATGGTTGAAACCGACTTGCTGTGTACTGATACGGCTGATGGTTTCGGCGTGTTGCCTGAAGCTACAGCAGTTCGTTTCTTCGACCTGTCACTTCATCAGTTCGTCTGGGTGCATTCGAATAATGTCGAGCCATACGAGTACGACAAAAACCTGCGTAACAAGATGATTTTGCCAGAATCGCATAGCGATTTATTGGATGTCCTAACCACCGATATTACCGCTTTTACCAGCGACATTATCGAAGGTAAAAGTGCGGGCAATATCATCATGTGCGTAGGCAAGCCGGGGCTGGGGAAAACGCTGACTGCCGAAGTGTATTCAGAACTGACGGAAAGAGCGCTGTACTCCATCCATGCAGGCACTTTGGGCATTAACGCTGAAGAGATCGACAAGAACCTGAAAACCGTTCTAATGCGTGCCCGTCGCTGGGATTGTGTGCTGCTCCTGGACGAAGCGGATGTGTTCGTTATGGCTCGTGGGCTGGATATGGTTCATAACGCAGTGGTCGCTGAATTCCTACGCACGATGGAGTATTTCGACGGCCTGATGTTTATGACATCAAACCGTGAAGATGACCTGGATGAAGCTATCATCCCTCGTTGTGCAGCGATCATTCGCTATGACGTGCCTACGATTGATGACGCCAAGAAAATTTGGCAGGTGATGGCAGACAACTTTGGTGTCGAACTCAGCGAAAATCTACTGAATCAGCTGGTGGAACGATTCCCTACAATGCCTCCTCGCGATATCAAGATGCTGCTTCGCCTGACACTGCGTATGTGCCGAGCCAAGCATGGTGATGGGGCAATCCCAGACATTGAGATGTTCCGCCGTTGTGCGATGTTCCGGGGGGTACAAATCCGCTCTAAAAACGAAAGGCAGCAAGATAATGCAGCGTAATGAACAAAGCCCTGAACAGATCAGGGCCGCAGAAATTTGCGACCAATTCGATGCGCAGGTGTTTACTGGAGATGCCTTCCAGGGTAAGGAAGAGGCTGTGATCCTGCTGGAACATGCCATGCGATGGCAAAAAGCAGCATTGAATATGTTAAAAAGTAATGCCCGATGAAAGATAAAAGCCCCTGATTTAGGGGCTTCAGATTGATGACGAACCCCATGTTTTTAGCATGGGGTTTATTGTGTTAGCGACCGAAGGTCGCGATCGCGATATTTTTCTAAAATCCCATCATCAATAACTTTCTCAAGCTATATTCCGTTCTATATGCCTTTAATTGGCTTTGTATTAACTTAAAAAAGTAAAAAAGAAGCGCCAGTAGCGCCATCTTCTTCATATTTTGTGCAACAGCTGCTAATAAGCACTGCATTTGCACTTTATTTAACCCACGGAACCGCGCATAACGGTGACCATGATGTTGTTTGGCATCGGCAAAACTTCTTTCTACCGTCTCTTTTCGTCTTGCGTAGATTTTTTTACCCCACTTGCTTAGCCGTAACGTATTTGACCACTCTTTCGCTTCTTCCCATACATGTCGAGTGATTGTTTTTTGTCCTTTTTTGTTTTGAGTACACGATTGTCGATGTTCGCATAATTGGCATTGAGCCATATTGGATTTGTAATGTTTATAACCATTACGGTCAGTTGTACTGTAGGTTAAAAGCGCTTCGGTTGGACACACATACACATCGCGCTGTGCATCATAGTAAAAATGTTTTTTTTGATACGCATTTTGCCCTTTATTGGGACGTCGATAACCAGGAACAAGAGCGATACTCATTTCTTTCGCGAGATGACAAACGGGGGCGGTGAAGTAACCGGCATCCACGCCTGCGGCAATGGGGTTAAGATTAAAACGTTCAATTTGACGCTGTAATCGGCCAATGTAAGGCTGGCTATCGTGCACATTTCCTGCGGTGACATGGGTGTCCATAATGATACCGTGCTTTCCATCAACCGTACGATGGTCAAGATAAAAGAAGCCTTTGGGTTTATTGTCCCGATGCATAAAACCACTTTCAGGGTCAGTGGTACTTACTTTAGTGTTTTTGACGGCGCTGTTTTCGTTGGATTTTTTTGCGTCGGGTAACGGCTTTTTTGCGTGATTTTTCCGGTCTCTTTCGACAGCGACATTGAGTTGTTCAATATATTCACTTGGGGCGATGGGACGCTCTTCATTAATGGCTTTGTGCGGGTTCGCGTTGGCTTTCAAGTGGGTACTGTCAGTATAAAGAACGCGTCCATTCGCCATGCCTCCACTGATGGCTTGTTCAACGACATGGTCAAATATCTGCTGGAAAATATCACTGTCATTAAATCGGCGAATACGATTTTGGCTCAATGTTGAAGCATCGGGCACTTTCTCCGTTAACCCCATGCGTAAAAACCAACGATAAGCCATATTGACTTGGATTTCTTTAACCAGTTTTCGCTCTGATGGGATACCAAACAGATAGCCTAACAGCATCATTTTAATAAGACGAACAGGGTCAATCGCAGGTCGCCCGTTATTGGGACAATAAAGGTGAGCAACGGCATCACGAATAAATTCAAAGTCCATAATCGCATCGACTTTACGAACAAGATGGTCTTCAGGCACCAACTCATCGAGTGTGATAGTTTCGAATTGATATTGCTGAGGAGAAGGTTCTTTTAACATATCGGTTAGCTCATTATTTGTACTAACCTTATTAGATCAAAGTCCTCACTAAAAAGCGAGGACTTTGTCAGCAGTCTGAAGCCCCTGATTTAGGGGCTTTATTTTAGCCTTAGACCACCAAAACTTCTGGGCCTTTGCTTTCAAGAATACGCAACATCCTCAATGCAGGGCCGCTTGGTTTCTTTTCCCCTCGTTCCCATTTGGATATGCTCTCTTTCGACATTCCCAATGCACGAGCGAGCACAGATTGAGACATACAATATTTAGTCCGCAACATCTTGATCTCAGAGCCGCTCATCGCTGAAACTTCTTTTATTTTATCGTTAATTTCACGAGCACGGAGGGTGCTTTCAATATCTTTAACCAGGCTTTCAGGTGATGCACCAGCTGCATTTAACTCTTTAGCCAATTCAAGCATGTTATTAAGTTTGTTACTCATCAGTAATTTCCTCCAGAATTCCTTTAGAAATTAAGTTGTTAATGGTTTTTTCTTCAAAACTCAGAAACTCAGCAGCTAATTTTTTATAGGTTTCCAATTCATCATCTTCAATCTCTTTTGTACCTTTGGCATTGACCATGTTTTTAGTCCATCCATCTGCAAAAAAAAGATGATTGTTTATCTTAAAAAAGATAATAACCCTAACACTTCCACTTTTGCCTTGTCCTTTCATTGCAAGGCGCTTTTTTATCACTCCACCGCCTAAATCAGCTTCAAATTGTCCTTGTTGAACTTCATGAGCAGCATCAAGTAACTGTTTGTCTGTTATAGGTATTTTTTTGGTGCTTCGGATAAAAGATGAGATTTTATAGAACGCCACATTATCCCCTTAAGCGGTACCTGTTACTATAGTAATGGGTACTACCTAAATGTGCAATATTTATTAGTCTGCTAACGTTAAATATTTCGTGGGCAAGAATTATTGGGGAATAATTAGTGCTTTTACGACAAGGGTGGTTTTCATGCATAACAACACAGAACCAAAGACGAGTTTCGTTATCAATCTGCCGACTAACCTGCATAAAGACAGCCAGGCTCTGATTTTGAAAACGGCTGAGGTAGTGGCTGAAAAAATGCGATCTACCGAACTGAAGCGGGGGCTCACGAACGAATGGGCAAAACCCGATTGGGGATCGTCTTGCATCAACGATTTTCTCCGGCATGTCGATAAGGGCGACCCGAGAGACCTCGCAGTCTACGCTAACATGATGATCCACCACGGCTGGACAACGAAAGATGCAGTGAAGAATGTTATCAGCCAAGTTTTCGAACAAACCAGCCAAGAGCTGCGTGAAGAGCTGGTAGCCTTAACACAGCTGCTTCGTGTTGTTTTTGTTTATGCCGGACTGAGTAAGCCTGAATTGCCTATAAGCGGGGCTCAAATGTTGATGCAAGCCGACGACCTCAGCGCCGTGCTGCGCCAGTCTGTTGTTCTGCCTGAAATGAATTTAGACCACGTTCAGGTGTTTCATCATGCATTTAACAACTTCAGCGACGAGCCGCTTGGCCCGGAGGAAGCGGATAATATTTTGACAGGCTTGAAAGCCGTCGTAAATTCGCTGCAACGCTAAAATAACCCGCGTCTCGCCTGGCCGAGGCTATGAAACTGGAGAAGGAAAAAACTATGAACCAGATCGTGACCGACGAACTGCATTTGATGTTCAATGATATGGGTATCAAAGATAGCTTGCGCAAAATTCTTCGTGCCATTGACGGTATTCCCAATGTTCAATACCTGGTGAAAGACGGAAAGGTGTTTGTGTTTGAAAAGCTGGTTTCACTGATGCTAAGCGAAAAATCGACCGAGCCGCAAAAGGCGCTAGAGCTTCTGGCTCAAGCCTATGTCACTCCGATGCAGGCGGTTACCGACTGGAAAATCGTGCCGTATCCTTTTGAGGTGATCGGTAATGGAAATTACTGGGTGTTGCACCACACAAAATTCGATGCAGTGATCCCGAAAAAATTCGATACCGTCGGCCAGGTACAAGAAGCGATGGCAGAATTACTATTGGGCCGTTCTATCACACCCGACGCCTGCGAGCTGATGGAGCCTAACCTGTTCTACTTTGAAAAACAGGTTTACAAAAGCATCGTCAGCCTGGCTGATATCCCTTCCGATCCGCTGGCTGAGTGGGATGACATGACGGCGGACAGTGTTGAAATGTTGAGCGTTGAGCAATACATTCCCGGTCACCCTCTGCTGACGGAAATCGTGTTTACGGGGATCAGTGAGGTTTCCGGTAAATGGCAAGGTAAACTTGACTGGATGCACTGCGCTGCGGAGCACGATGATGAAGCCATCTCCAGTATCTCGTTCCTGCCGCTTGAACGGCTCAACGCAGATTACGCAACGACCTGGGTACCTGAAGAGGATGACAAACAGGTTATCGCTACCTTGCGGGAGTATTACCCTGAACTGTCTGGTATTAGCGATGCCGCGCTCTATTTCCTGTATGACGAATTCCAGATGGCCTGTAATCAGGTTTCTGGGGCAGAGCCTATCCGCGATACTGATTTTCTGTTCTATGCGACAGGTACCGCACTGGGTGTCGATGATGACGGTCCGGCTGTTCGTGATGCCGGGAAGATCGCAGTGTATCTGCTCTCTGAAGGTGCGTCAGTAGAAGCGTTACCCCAGAAAATTGCGGGCTACGTTTCCCGCGATAAAACCCTCCGCCAGTTGGCCCTGTGGCGTTGGAATGTCTCGAAGTTTTTGGAAATCGTTGCCCAGACCCCAAAAGGTGCAGGACAGCCTATCGCTGTTTTTTCAGATCTGATGAATGTCGCCCGTAAATATGGGAGCACTTCCGTGACGGTAACCCAGTCACGGTCTGACTTAGGCTAATTTTGTCGGCCGGTAAGGTCGTGTAACACTGTCTCTGTATTGAATGCGCCTGCACCTACGGGTGCGGGCATTTTAAATAACAGAGGACTCTCTATGTCTCAAGTTAAACCCTTCTCCTGGCTTATTCGTGTTGACGTCGCCCCTATGTGGGTCGCTGATGGTTTTCACATGAACAATCAAGTCGCTCTGGACATGCTCGCCGAAAAACTGCCATACGCCGATATGAGCTTTGAGCTCGGTGCAGCTGTTCTTGTTGGGCCTGATCCGCGCCGCATCATCAACGAAAATGGTTGGGAAACCAATCCGTCCGAAGAAGCCAAAATTCGCGCTGAATCTCCGCACGCTTACCCCGAAAATGACAAGCAGGGTACCGACCTGATTTCCACACTTACGGATGCCATTGCCCTTATCGAAAACGATGTGCCAGCTGATAAAAAAGCGGCCGTTCTGTCGCGCCTGCATCACGCACTGGCGCTGGTGGACGGTTCAGAGCCGATTGTCGATTTTGATTGGCAAAACGCTGAATAAATCCTGCGCACCCTTCGGGGTGCTTTTCTTCCGGTTAATCACGCTCAACTATCCGAAAATAACAGAGGTGAATCATGCAAACAGAAAAATTCCGCTGGGTGATTTGTTATTGCTGCGAAGGACACGGGAAGGTGGATAATCCATCTTTCTCTGATGGGTTTACAGGGAGTGAATGGAACGAGCTCGATGATGAGTTTCGCGATGAGTATCGTAAAGGTACTTACGATGTTCAGTGCAGCGTATGCAAAGGATCGGGAAAGGTCAAAGAACCCGATATCAGCCGCATGACGTTTGCTGAAAAACGTGTTTTGGCTGCACAGCGCCGGGAAGCCCGTGAAGATGCCGAATATCGTCGTCAATCCGCACACGAACAACGTATGGGATATTAAATCATGACACCGCGCCAGATAATTGCATCGCACATCCGCCAGTACCGCACAATTCCGGCTGGCTCGATAATCTGGTTGCATGCCCCTGGGTTTGAAGATTTCGTAAGCGTTGACGAAGTGGGGAGGTCACTGGACACTTGGTTAGAAAAAATGGGTATGCCTTCAGAACTGACTATCCATCTGGATACGCCTGAGGGTGATTTCGAAGACCAATGGTGCTTGGAAACCGCCATTTTAAAACAGCCTCCGCCGGTTCGTGAAGTCGTTGAACCAGCAAAGGTGATTGCCCGTCGTGAACGAGTTGCGGTATTCGGCGAAAAAACGATCGTTACCGCAGAGCGGATCATCCAACTCTATACCGATTACCTTGCAAACATGTTCCGACGTGAATTTGGCTATATTGGTAAAAGCCCTGACGTCCGCGTGAACTGGGCTGCGAAGAACTCCTGGGGCGGGCATCGGAATATTACGATCAGCCCCGGTTACCTTTATGAGCCTGACTTGGTTGAAATTTACGGCCAGCGCATATTTGCCTGCCATTTTCATGAGTACGCGCATGTTTGCATGGACAATGAGATCGGCTCGTTCTACTCCATTAACCGGCTTGATCACCTTAAGGCGCTGGTGGCTCATGAGTTGGCTCACTTCTTTCAATTCAATACACACCCTCGGAACTTCGAGTCGAAAAATGCAAAGCAACAACTTCCGCGCCTAGATTACCGTACACCTCACGGGAAAGGATGGCAGTTTATCTATCGGCATCTTAAAAAGCCGCTCAATTTGCGACTGAATTAATTATTATTATAACTATTAACACTGTACCATTACATCAAAGTATGCATTCCTAATTTTTGGAGAGTAAATGTATTTATTAATGACCTCACTATTTCTGATCGCAGCAGTGTTTTCCTTCGCAAAAACAATGAAAGTTGTGCTCGAAGAAGCAAGCCCAGACAAGGAAAAACGCATGGTAGCTATCAGACAAGTAAAATTGACTTGGTTACTTTATGTACCGGCTTTCTTTTTGCTTCTTGCTCCATTCATCAAATCATTCATGGATGCAGGTTCCGAACAGATGGACCAATCTAGCTCCAATTTACCTGTTTGGCTTTACCTGGCTGGTGGTCTGTACTTGCTGTTTGGTGCCGCAGTTTTATTACGTAAAGCAGTGAAAGAAAAAACCCTCGGGCAGATAGGCTCTATCCTTAATATCCAGATCCTTCTCTGGGTCGGACTTTACAGCACATTTGCGGCCTTTGACCACTTGAAGTTTGCTGATGAACACTTTGGGATAATGAGCACCCGCCTGATTGAGATCGGCGGTGTGAAAGATGTCAAATGTGACCAAGACCTGATGTTGGTTAACTTCACTGAAGGTCAAACGAGTCCAATGGAATGGCGGTGCCCGACAGGGTTCTCTTTATTGAACAAAACAAATCGTCCTTTCGTTCCTTGGCCGGATTACACTGCTGGGGAAAGTGAACAGCTTAGCGCTGCAATGAATAAAATCATGACAGAGGCGAAAGCCAACTCGCAGTAGCGCAACTCTCCAACTAAAGGCCAGCAATGCTGGCCTCAGACTGCTGACAAAGTCCTCGCTTTTTATTGAGGACTTTGATCTAATAAGGTTAGTGCAAATAATGAGCTAACCGATATGCTAAAAGAACCTTCTCCTCAACAATATCAGTTCGAAACTGTCACTCTTGATGAACTCGTTCCTGAAGACCATCTCGTTCGCAAAGTCGATGCTATTATGGACTTCGAATTTATTCGTGATGCCGTTGCCCACCTTTATTGCCCGAATAATGGCCGTCCCGCGATTGATCCTGTCCGCCTGATTAAAATGATGTTGTTAGGCTATCTGTTTGGTGTCCCATCAGAGCGTAAGTTAGTGAAAGAAATCCAAGTCAACATGGCTTATCGCTGGTTTCTTCGTATGGGATTAACGGAAAAAGTCCCCGATGCGTCAACTCTTAGCCAAAATCGTATTCGTCGTTTCAATGACAGTGAGATTTTCCAACAGATTTTTGACCGTGTTGTTGAGCAGGCCATTAGTGGTGGCATGGCGAATGGACGAGTCCTTTACACCGACAGTACTCACTTAAAAGCGGATGCAAACCCGCGCAAAGCCATTAACGAAGAGCGTCCCATTGCACCAAGTGAATATATTGAACAGCTCAATGCTGCCGTCGAAAAAGACCGGAAAAACCATGCAAAAAAGCCGTTACCCGACGCAAAAAAATCCAACGGAAACAGCGCCGTCAAAAACACTAAAGTGAGCACGACGGATCCTGAAAGTGGTTTTATGCATCGGGATAACAAGCCCAAAGGCTTCTTTTACCTCGACCATCGTACCGTGGATGGCAAACATGGCATCATCATGGATACCCACGTTACAGCGGGCAATGTCCATGATAGCCAACCTTATATTGGTCGATTGCAACGACAAATTGCCCGCTTTAACCTGAATACCGTGGCAGCAGGCGTCGATGCTGGTTACTTTACCGCCCCTGTTTGTCACCTTGCGAAAGAAATGAGTATCGCTCTCGTGCCTGGTTATCGACGCCCCAATAAAGGCCAAAATACGTATCAAAAGAAACACTTCCAATATGATGCGAAGCGCGATGTGTATGTGTGTCCCGCTGGAGAACAGCTCACTTACTGTACAACCGACCGAAATGGCTATAAGCATTACAAATCAAACCGTCAGCAATGCCAAGGCTGTGAACATCGTTCATCCTGTACGCAAAATCAGAAGGCCGAAAAAACCGTGACCCGACATGTCTGGGAGGAAGCGAAGGAATGGTCAAATGCGTTAAGACTGACTAAATGGGGAAAAAAAGTGTATGCAAGGCGAAAAGAGACGGTAGAAAGAAGCTTTGCGGATGCCAAACAACATCATGGTCACCGCTATGCGCGGTTCCGTGGGCTGAGTAAAGTTCAAATGCAGTGCTTATTAGCGGCCACAGCGCAAAATATCAAGAAGATGGCGCTGCTGGCGCTTCTTTTTTATATTTTTGGACACATGAAAGGTCAATTAGCCTTATATAGAACGAAATATAGGCCAAGACAAATATCGCCGATGGAATTTTAGAAAAATATCGCGATCGCGACCTTCGGTCGCTAAAACAATAAACCCCATGCTAAAAACATGGGGTTCGTCATCAATCTGAGGCCAGCAATGCTGGCCTTTTTTATGCCCATTTACCATTGATAGAAATAATCGAAAAAAGACTATTTTTTTCCGCATTTGCTATTCGTCACCGGCACACCCCGTGTTTAACTGGATTCAGAAGTAAGCACAAACACGTAAACAACCAATAACAATTTGCGGAGTAACTATCATGACTATCAACGTACAACAGATCTTCCAAGCTTCCCGTGACAACGAGCTGATGGGTAACCTGGGCACTATCATGCGCCAGATGGACAAGGCTCCATCCACTCTGCGTGGTCTGAGTGACTTCGTTGCTAAAGAGCGCAAAACAGCCACTAACAGCGCGTTGTTCGAAGAGCTGAACGTTGGCCGTAACAACGTGTACGCCGTCAGCGTCTCTTGGTTGTACGTTGAAGAAGGCCTGAACCTGCGTGAAGTTGATGTAGAGCGTGCTGAGATGTTCAAGAACGCATACCTCAACCATCCGAGCAGCGTACCGGCTATCCGCGTTAAAGTCGTTGTTGTGAACGGTGTGACTCGCCTGAAGATTATCGACGGTCACCACCGCTACACTGGCCTGATGGCCGCAATCGCTGAAGGTGCGGTATTTGAAAAACTGATCATTGAAGAGTTCGAAGGCGGTAAAGACGAAGAAGTCTTCAACATGATCGAAAGCGCCAACACCAAGCATCTGAAGATGATTGAACGTGCAGAAGGTTTCCGTCGTCTGGTTGATTGGGGCCATGAAATCGACTCTATCGCTCGCCGTTTGGGTCTGTCCAGCGTAACTGTCCGCCGCAGCCTGATCCTGGCTAAAGCCGAAGAGCGCATTAAAAAATTGGTTCGGGAAGATAAGGTTTCTGGTGACGTTGCGATCGACGTTATTACGGAATGCCAAGGCACCGACCGTGACGCTTTCGAAATCCTGATGGCTTCTCTGGCTAAAGCCGAGCAAGCAGGTAAAAACCGCGTCACAGCGCGCTACGTGTCTTCGCCTAAGAAAGCCAAGGTGAAACCGAAAGTCGTGCGCAAAACCTTCGAAAGCCTGTTGCCGACGCTGGATCAGCTGCGCTCGCAGATCCCTCCAGCTCCAACGGCTGAGCACGAAAACCAGATTGAAATCGCTGAAACTGTGCCGGAAGAAGTGGTGCTGCGTCTGTCGCCTGAAGTTGCCCGCCAACTGATGGCTGCGCTGAGCGACGTAGAAGCGGCCAAACTGGAAGAAGAAGCTGAGCAGGCCGCGAAAGAAGCCGCTGAGGCTGAAAACGAAGGCAGTGACGAAGCCACTGAGGCTCATGACGGTGAAGGTGAGGGCGACGCAGAGGCATAAGCCAACGCGCTGTCATCGCAGAATAGGCCGGTTATCCGGCCTTTTTTATCACACTTCACCCTGTTTGGCGGTGTTCATTAATAGATGACCCTCCAAAACAAATCAGGAGGTTACCGTGGATCAATCTCTGCCAATGCTGCAAGAAATCACCATCCGTGTCATTGATGACGTTTTACTGGAAAAACTGGCAATCGCCCATTATGAAAGTCGTGGGTGCAAACCCCGAGCGCTGGGAAAAAGCCATTCCATTCGCCGTAAAGGCAAAAATACCGACGCATTCCTGGCTCGTATTAAGGTGAACTATGTGCGTCAGGAACTCAGTAATTACGATCACGAAAAAGAAAGCACCTGTCGCAACAACGGCCGCGTCAGTGAAGCCAGTTGTATGAGCCAACAGCTGTATACCGCAATCGCTCAGCATTACCCATTGTTGGCCTCGGAATGTGAGCGCCAAATCGCACAACGTAACGAACTGTGAGGTCAGGGATGAGAGAGAAAAACAGCCGTACACCCTTGCCAGCTCAAGAACAAGATACGCGTCTGGCAGGACTACGTATGCCTCCACATTCAACTGAAGCAGAGCAGTCGGTGCTGGGCGGCTTGATGTTGGATAACGAACGCTGGGACCAGGTCAGCGAGCGTGTTGTGGAAAGTGATTTCTTTACCCGTGCGCACAAAAGTATTTTTGGCATGATGCAACGGCTGGTGGAGTCAAGCCGACCGATTGACCTGATTACGCTTGCCGAAGCACTGGAGCAGCACAACCAGCTTGAGCTAGTCGGCGGCTTCGCCTATTTGGCTGAGCTGTCGAAAAACACCCCAAGCGCAGCAAACATCGCTGCATATGCCGACATCGTGCGCGAGCGCGCTGTGGTTAGAGAGATGATCGCTGCGGCCAATGATATTGCCGACGCCGGTTACGATCCCCAGGGCCGCAATAGCGCTGAATTACTCGACCTGGCCGAAAGCCGTGTCTTTCAGATAGCAGAGGCTCGCACCAGCAAAGACAGCGGTCCAATGGGCGTTGATACCATTCTGGAGAAAACAGTGACTCGCATCGAGCAGCTGTACCAGAAGCCGCACGACGGGGTGACAGGCGTCGATACCGGGTATACCGACCTGAACAAAAAGACCGCTGGGCTGCAAAACTCTGACCTGATAATCATCGCGGCACGCCCTTCAATGGGTAAGACCACCTTTGCGATGAATATCTGCGAGAACGCGGCGATGACGCAGGATAAGCCAGTGATGATTTTCAGCCTGGAAATGCCGGGTGAACAAATCATGATGCGCATGTTGGCTTCCATGTCCCGCGTTGACCAGACAAAAATCAGGACAGGACAACTGGATGACGAGGACTGGGCGCGGATTTCCAGTACGATGGGCATTTTACTGGAAAAGCGAAACGTCTATATCGACGACAGCAGCGGCCTAACTCCAACCGAACTGCGATCTCGGGCGCGGCGAGTTTTCCGTGAAAACGACGGATTGAGCCTGATCATGGTGGACTACCTTCAATTGATGCGTGTTCCGGCGTTGAAAGACAACCGAACGCTGGAAATTGCGGAAATATCCCGCTCCCTTAAAGCGCTGGCAAAAGAGCTTCAAGTGCCCGTCGTGGCGTTGTCCCAGTTGAACCGTTCACTGGAGCAGCGCGCGGATAAGCGGCCGGTAAACTCTGACCTGCGTGAATCGGGCTCCATTGAGCAGGATGCAGACCTTATCATGTTCATCTACCGTGACGAGGTATACAACGAAAACAGTGAGCACAAAGGCGTAGCCGAAATCATTCTGGGTAAACAGCGTAATGGGCCGATCGGTTCTGTGCGTTTGGCCTTCAACGGCCAATGGTCGCGGTTTGATAACTACAGTGGGCCACAATTCGAAGAGTATTAAACCAAATAGCCAGGGGTAACCTGGCTTTACTTAATTTCTTGTGCAGCTTGGCATATTATTTATAGCCGTTGTTAGAATGCTGAATTCATTCACGATAGAAAGCAGATCCCCCCCGCACTGGGTAATCTCAAATAGATCTCTTTTGCTATATTTCCCCGACCTGCCTTTCCTTAAGATAAAAGTCTGAACCCGCTTGACTGTGCCTGTTTTAACAATCTTCCCTTCCCCTGATATGTCTGATAACTCTCCATAATAATCAACCCGCATAATTATATTTTCATTGGTTAGGTATCGAATTCTCTGGGAAAACCCAGTCAAGTCATTAACAAAATAAGTTAGAATGTCACTGTCATGTTGTATTGGTGAGTTATCGGAATCATATCCGTTTCTATATTCTAAGTAATCCCTCTCTTTATGAGGCATCAGTGGTTTTGTTGGGTTAACATACCCTCCATCTCTGTGGATTCTGATATGCTTCGCAATAGCGAACATTGCATCTTCAATTCTACTCAGGCTTAACTCTTTTCTTTTGTGGTGATTACTGATTAGAATCATGATAGAAAATAATATAAATATTGAAAAAATAATTATAGTTCCTGTAACGTCCATTTTTCCCTCGTAAGCGTTTTAATATTTTTAGAAATATTGTGTGCGAAACTTGATAAACATGCAATTTTAGTTAAGTGAACTTCGTCAGCTGTCACCCTCATGAGAAAATCATCTGTAACCAAAACAAATAACAGGTGATTTATGCAGCATTCCTTCAACTTTGAAAATCCGGCACCGGCTTCCATATCCGTCTTAAAGGCGGACAAGTGGCAGTCTGTCTGGCAGACCCTGAAGAATGATGCCGACCTGAATTATCGTGATGCCAGTCGCGGGGTTAGCCTTGCCGACCTCATCAATGATGGCACCACCTCCATCTATCAAGCCCTTGCTGATAACTGGACGATATCTCTCGCCTGGAGCAGCGGTAAAGATTCTGAAGTTGTCCTGCACTTATTCCTCATGGCGCTGGTGCGCGCTGTCCGTGCTGGCATTCCCATCAGTCAGCACCATTATCTTTTACATACCGACACGGGCATTGAAAACCCAGAGATACGTTGGCTCGCCGATCAGAAGCTGGCCGCTCTGGAAAAATTCATTGAGCAAGAAAACCTGCCTCTGTCTATCGTTATGGCTAAACCTGGCCTGACCTCAAGCTGGACAGGCAGGATACTGACAGGGCGGGGCCTGCCCACGTTTACCAACAGTTCAGTGCGTCAGTGTTCCAACGACTTGAAGATTTTTGCGGCCAAACGCGCCAAAACGGCATACATGAAAAGCCTACCAAAACCTGTGCGTGAGCGAGTCTGCCTTCTGCTGGGGAGCCGTGATGCAGAGGGTGTTATTCGTGCCAAAAACATCGCCTTAAAAGGTGGGAGTGCGAGCCAGGTTAAGACTACCAAGGAGGGCGGGGAGTTGTACCCCGTCCGCCATTGGTTACAGGGCGACGTGTGGGAATTTCTGTTAAGTGCTGGGAGCGCCCCAAAATACCTGCTACCCAGCTATCTGGAGAACAATAACGACACAGCGGAGCTCTACAAAGCCGCAACGGGAGAATGTGTCTGGTCTGGCTCTGAGAAAAAATCCAGCGAAGCCTGTGGGAGCCGGTTCGGTTGTTGGGCATGCCAGGCTGTCGGGCTCGACAAGTCAATGGAAAATCTGCTGCGTTCCGATGACGATCGCCACGGTTACATGGCAGGGCTCAATCGTATTCAGCGGTTTCTGTCCAAACGTCGCAATGCGTGGGAAGACAGGCACCCTGTAGGGCGCACGCTGTACGCCGGGGGATTCATCAAAGTTCAGCCCGATGTCTATTCTCCGCGTTTTCTGGAGCGCCTGCTTCATATCTGTTGCAGCATGGATTACGTCGAACAGCTGCGCGCCGATGATGTGGCTGAGAAGCTACGCTCGGGAGAGCTGGAAAACACCGCTCATAATCGGCGTATGGCATCACCGCAATTCCGTATCGTCAGTGAGTCAGCCCTGATCCACATCGACTTCATGTGGTCGTTCCATCAATTTAACGACAAGCCGTTTCATGCTCTGGAAATTTATCGCCGTGTCTGGGCAAAAGGCGAATTAGATCTGCTGGACGATGAGCCGGATATGCCTGTCGCACCGAAAACACCCATACCTAAAGCTTTATGGGTTCAGGTCGGGCAGTTTGGGGATGACTCTGGCATGGATGGCCTGGCCGATCCCGTTGCAGAGATGGCCTACTTTGACGGTGGGGATGATGAACGTGCAAGTCGCGTTATCAACACACCGAACGGAAAGCGCCGGGTAGTCAGCTTCAGTGAAGACAACGAAGTGACCATAGACGCGGATGCCGCTGAGTTCATCATTTGGGAAGAATATCCGCGCTTGCGTAATGCCGTGCTGGCAGGGCAGTACACGTCCGGCAGTGCCGCACAATTCTATCTTCGCTTTGGTGCGGTTTCTCTGTGTAAAGGCAAGTCAGCGCTGTACAACCGCATGATGCAACGTGGGCAGACTTATCGTGAGTTGGGTTTGAACGGCCACCAGACGATTGACGGGATAGCCTCTCGTAATGACCTCCGTGTACTGACGACTGATCGCTATCAATCGCTGATCGCCAACAAAGTCAAAGCCAGTGTTATTCGTATGCGTTGGTGGGCGAACCTGGCCTTTACGATGCAGTGGCACCAGGCTAATCAGACCCAAACGGGAAAATGGATCCGTGCGGCTTTGGCTCATGAGGATGAGCAATCTGTACTGCAAGAGAAAAATAGAGCCAAGAACAATGTTTCGGTTTTCGTGATAGGCCATACCAGTGCCTGGTGTTCGTTGAGGTTAAGTGCGCCTGGCACGTCCACTGAGCAAGGGTTTCGGCGATACCACCAGCATACGCGTCGCAATGCATTCAAAAGCTGCTTGGGGCTATCACCGAGCCTGCGAGAGGCTACCATCAATCAGCTGAAGCTGGAGTATCTCCGCATGCTTTGGCGACTTGATGATGGTTTGACGCTGGAGCATGACTCCTACCCTATCACCAAAATGGCTGAACGGGACGCAGTTGCGTTGGCAAGACATCTTCGTCTTGTCGTCAGGACGATGGATCGCTTCGCTCAGGGGGAGCAGTGAGCCCGTTCGTTTCGTCAGCGGTTCCGGTTGAGCCAATATTGAAACAGGCTATTCATACAGGATATGAGTGATGAAAACGAAAGTGACAGACATTCTGCTAAATGGTGCGCTAATGATGGTGTTAGGCGGTACCCTTATCGCTGGGTTCGTCGTCTCCCCCGGCCAAGCACATCGCGAAGATAAATCCGATTCGGTCGTGGCTGAATATCGGGTGAATATTGAAAAACGTGACGGCTTGAGCCTGTTCAGCAACAACAACCTTGTCCGCATAGACGTGGTGGGTGAAGTTCCCAATGAGAAAGATTGGCCTTTGCCCAGCGAGCGTGTTGAGTTGTTGTTCTACGGCAACGGCCAGGCGCAAATGTGCCAAGACAACCGTTGTATGGACGTGGAAGTCATCGTGAAAAAACCTGCTTTTTTAGGAGGGGATAATGAGTAAGGAAAACAACCAGCCTCAGGTTAACTACCTGAAATTAATTAAGGCTGAAAAATTTCCTCCAGGGATCTGCGTTAAGTCACTCACTGTTTTTGAGCGCGATACATTGCGCGTGGCTTTAACCATGATGGCGCACTGGAATAATTATCCCGAGTCGCCAGTCCATATGCGCCCCGAGTGGGTAGCGCAGGTATCTCGCTTGCTGATTGAAACGATGAAGGAGCGGGACGAGCTCCGAACGCACCTGCGAGAACTGGGTGCTGAAGTGCCAAAGAAATCCGTAACGGTATCAGATATGACATTTCAGCAGCTGTTGTCGAAATGTATGTTTCCTTAACCCCTCCCAGAAAAGAGGTTTTTATGAGTGATAACACCGGTAATTTGAACGCAGGGCCTGATGTTGATGGTGCTCGAAATCCTGACATACTGACCAATCATGACCGTTTGGTTGATATGAAAAATCGCCTTTCGTTCTGGGGGCCAGGAGTAACATTAACGCCGGAGGAACAGCTGGCTCTCATCGAATTCCGGCTCCAGTATTTCTCGGTCGATGTGCTCCCGCGATTCATCAAAGAAATGGCTGATGAGCTCGGGTGTAAGCCGGACAATGAAGTGATGTTACAGGCGATTGATGATCTGCGTGTGGCAGCTGGCTGCCGGGAGGCGATGGCTCGGCGCGCAGGGGTTACTGTCAACGAAATGAACCTGGTGTTGGCACGGCCAGAGAGCGTAACTCAGGCGGTGCCAGAATCTGTGATTAATCAGGTGTGCCTAACTGCCGCTGAAATTCACAATCGCGGCTCTGGGGTTGGAGATGATAAAGCACAAGCAATCATCGACCAGATCCGCGAAATGTTGAATCGTGTAGGTCAATGACGCTATGGGTGGGTATCCCACCCAATTCCCCATCCCTATAATGTTTTTGAATTTATCGTTTTCACATGCTTCGTCAGCTGTCTGGTCAGAGGGATACTGAGGTTCTGTCGCATACGGAGCTTAAACAATGAATTACTCACACATTCCGATGCCTTCTCGCGAAGCGCATTACGCATTTTTAAAATCACACTACCACCATGCCCGCTTTGAAGGACGAAACAACGCCTCCTGGGGAGAAGATTATTCTCAACGTATTGCTGAAAGCGCTTATCTCGAACTGGAGAAAATTGGCTACACATTGATTTCCAGCCATGAATCAGCGTCGGGTCAAGCAGTGTTCTATCATCGCTCTTTAGTTGGGTACGATACGATGAGCTTGATGTGTGATAGCGCTTGTAACGCCCCAGAAGCGATTTGCCTGCAAATTTCTGTTCCTGCTCACTTAGCCCCAAATATCTCTGAAAAATCTCGTAGTGAACATTTGGCGAAGCTTAAAAGGGATGTCATGGGCACTTTCCCGTTGTGCCGGGTAGAACTGGCCTCAGGCACAAAAGAAGTTTGCATTGATGTGTTGGGAGTAGATGACATGATCTCAAAAGAGATCGTTGGTTTTATAAAGACGATCATTTCAAATTGGTCACAAGGATAAGTATATGACGTATCTCGAAGAAATTTTTGCAGGAGTAGAGTGCAAGAAAGGTAAAAAATTGGCGGACTTATTTCGTTCAGCTGCGGCAAAAATTGAAGTGGTTAAAGAAGGCTCTCTTGATTCTGATGACGAGGGTTATGACCTTCGCCAAAATGAAGGTTTGCTTGTGACAGAAGCGCTGATCCAGGCTGGTGGATTATCAGGTAAAACGGTTGAGATCATCCGTTACAGCAAAACATCAACTCAGGTGGAAATTCGAGGCGTTGACGGAACTCTGGTTTGGCGTGATTTTACTTTTACAGATGAGTTTGTTTTTGGTTTGGCAAAAGCAATAGCTCAATCTTAATGAATGGATCTAGTTGTTGATCTGATACGGATCTTGATAAAGACTACTCTAACATTATCCACATATCAACAGGATAGTTACAATAAAGTTCCAATAAGATTGAAAAGGTCAAAAGAGATCCTACTATTCTGGATCTCTCTCGTACCAAGGGGTAGAGAAAGGTTAGTGTTGATGCTAGTCGATTTTTTGTTGACGTTAGTCGAAAAAAAGTTGATGGAGGTCGATTTTTTGTTGATGCTAGTCGATATTTTGATGAAGAAAGACGATTTTATTATTTGTTATCCACCGTTCGTTATTTTCTTCATATCCAATTGATTTAATACAATAAAAGATATCTATAGTTTTAAACTTATTATTTTTTACCCACTGAAATTTATTTGTATGATCTTTTTTTAAAAAGAAAGTTATCCACATATCAACAGGATAGTTCCAATAATAAATTCAAATAAGATCATATAAGGTCAAAAGAGATCCTTGTTCTTGCAACTAATTAAATATAAAGCATTTATAGCATGTTCATGTTGATGCTAGACGATTTTTTGTTGATGCAAGCCTATTATTTATTGACGCTAGCCTATTTTTTGTTGATGCTGGATGATATTTTGTTGACGCTAGTCTAGATTAGTCTAAACTTACGCACATTAGGATCGTTTCATCAACGTTTTGATGTATATTGCTAAAGTCATGATCCTTTTTAAAATTGCTATTTATTTATTCACAGCTACGGTTACTCAACTTGTTTTGATGCAGGGTGATAACAATTAAAGTGTAATAAAATAAGGAAATCATGAGTAAACCTATAAAATCCGGTTATTTATCTGTCACAGAGACTGAAAAAGATAGTGGTGAAGTCCATTACCTTAAACCTAATGGTTCAAGTACAGTTCAGCCTATCGCATTATTGAGGCTTGGTTTATTTGTTCCAACGGTAAGATCGGGTTCCAGGGAAGCTACAGGTATGGATGCTTCGGATGACCTGACTTTGCATTTTGCAGAGAAGGAAGGTTACTCCGATATACTTATTACAGGTAGGCGATTAGATGTAGAAACTGATTTTAAGGTTTGGATGGGTATTGTTTCTTGTTTGTTCGATTACAAGCCTAATCACAAGGGGTATGCTGTTATTCCTTTCGATGAATTCATCGAAAGATGTGGTTACCCAAAAAGCCGTCTATCTAAACGTTTTAGAAAACTAATTGAAGACTCTATTTATCGACTAGCATCAACAACGATGAAATTCAGTCGTGCCACGGATGACGATAGAATCAACTCTCACATACTTCATCTTATAGAGGCAGGGAAGTTCAGCCATGCAGATGATATGGTTCATATCAAACCCACACCAGAGTTAGCAGAGCTTTATTCTGTTGATTATAAAAAGATTCTTAAAGTAAGAACCCTTGAAAAACTTGGAAGAAAAGAAACCGCGAAAGCTTTGTATCTTTTTTTAGAGGCTCTTCCTGAAAACCCTTATCCGATCAGTATGCAACGTTTAAAAGATCGTCTTGCCCTAAAATCCGCTAGTAATGTTCAAAACTCTGTAATACGTAAAGCTATGAAGCAACTTGAAGAGATTGGATATTTAGAATATACAGAGAAGAAAGCTGGGCATAAAATTGAATTTAAAATACACAAACGAAACCCATGAGTATATTTTTAATCATAAATAACAATGAATTATGTTGTTGATTATGATGTGGAATGATGTTTGTTGAAGCAAGGCGATTTAAGGTGTTAACGCTGGACGATAATCGTTGAAGCAAGACGATTCAAGGTGTTAACGCTGGACGATAATTGTTGAAGCAAGGCGATTTAAGGTGTTAACGCTGGACGATAATCGTTGAAGCAAGACGATTCAAGGTGTTAACGCTGGACGATAATTGTTGAAGCAAGACGATTTAAGGTGTTAACGCTGGGCGATAATTGTTGAAGCAAGACGATTTAAGGTGTTAACGCTGGACGATAATTGTTGAAGCAAGGCGATTTAAGGTGTTAACGCTGGACGATAATCGTTGAAGTAAGACGATTTAAGGTGTTAACGCTGGACGATATTCGTTGAAGCAAGACGATTTAAGGTGTTAACGCTGGACGATATTCGTTGAAGCAAGACGATTCAAGGTGTTAACGCTGGACGATATTCGTTGAAGCAAGACGATTTAAGGTGTTAACGCTGGACGATATTCGTTGAGGCAAGACGATTTAAGGTGTTAACGCTGGACGATATTCGTAGAAGCAAGACGATTCAAGGTGTTAACGCTGGGCGAAAATCGTTGGAGCAAGACGATTTTCGATGCACTAAAAAGGCTGTAAAACTTATAACTTAGGCCTAAGTTTCGTGAAACTTCTCCTTGTTTGAACTAGCGGTATCACTGCTTGTTGCTCACTTTTGCGGTGTATATCCCGTTATCCCTTCCTGGTTATTTGAGCTGTTAAATAACACATCCTCGCCCCAAAAATAGACCAGCATCAACAAAAATAATTTCAATTCGATTAGCGTCAACAATTTATTTGTTACATAAATAATCTAGCGTCAACGATATTAAAATCGTCTAGCATCAACGATTTTAGTGGATTTGTGAAAAGTTACATGAAAAGTGACAGGGTTGGAGGGTTTATAGTCCAGCATCAACAATATTCAATCATGTTGACTTTGCTGCGATCAAATCGGATTGGATAAAGTAACAATTTATTAGGGGGGTTGTGCGTTAAAAACTCTCAAAAGCTTCGTTACCTGTTGTGGTCATGTGACTATTAATGAAAGAAAATGAATCATAACTGAGGGTAGCACCATGACAGGTATCATAGTTCGCGAAGAGAAAGTCGAGCGCATCCAACGCTTCAACTCCCTACAGAGCGGTCAATACTGGCGCGCAAAGCAGGATATCCCAGAAGAGGCAATCCTGGGCGATGAGGTACTTCTCATTGAGTCTCTACGCTGGGTCGAAAACCAGCTGCATACTGTTATTCTGCGGGCCCATCCGAAGCATTACGACCAATACGCTACCTTTGTAAGTGTTGATAAAGATGGTGTTTCCCGAAGTGTAAAGCGTACCGTCAAAGAGCACCGCTTCCTGTTTAACGACTTTGTTGAGCGCTTTGAATTCGCAGATGATGCAAAAGAGATCCGTGATGCAGAAGTTGCTGCCTGCCAAAAGCGTGTTACCGAACTGACTAATGCGCTTTCTCATGCTCTCGCCAGTCCAGAGTCGATGAAGTCTATAGTGACTCAACGTATCGAGCAGCAAGCAGCTGCGAAAGGGGAAAGTGCCAGCACAATGCCAGCAATCAGTAATAATGCAGTGCGCCTGGCTACTGGGTCTCTGGGGGAGGCACTTGCATCGGGTATTACTGAGAATGATATTAAAAGCATGCAGGACGCTGCAAAACAAAACCTCCAGATAGCAACCATTCAATCGGAATGGATCCAAGAACGGAACAAGGAAATTACTGCGGCCGTGCAGGCGGTAGTGCCATATTTTTCTGAAATGGCAGCGGCGCAGTTGGCGACCACGGAAGATGCACGGACCCAAGTTGATAAGCTAATGGATGGCATTCAGTCGCTGGACCTCTATATTGGCAAAGATGTCAATGTGAAGGTGATCCGCAAGGGAGCGTCTGCACCGGCCGACGAGCCGCTGACTTTTGTCCAGCAAAAGTTAATGGTCGATGAAGAACTGGCGATCCATTACGATCTCAATGACTGGTTTGACTTCAGCGATATTGGCAAATTCTTTGACGCGCTCTGTAAAAATGACGCCCTGGTAAACCAGATATTTCCTTCACCGCGTTGCGTTTTAGTAATGGCTTCAACCCGTCGTTACATTGACTATAAGGATCGCTTGGAAAATATCATCAACAATGCTGAAAATGCCAAAGTCTTCCTGATGGTGCGTGATGGTGAAAATCTATATCGCATCGTCTCACCTGTCGAATCACACCTGGGTGCCAATATGCTGTTCCCGTCTCAGGATGAACAAGAACGGTTGTTCAGAGGTATCGACGGGGAGCAAATCAAATTTCAGGATGTGGCGTACTCCGACCGCCTGAAGTCTCATGAACGCATGGCTCTTCATTATAAACGTTTTCTGATCATGTGCTGTGGTCTGGACCATCGTGAAAAGCTGTTTGGTGATTTCTACGACCAGACTTCCGGTGTGAATTTCGTATCAATGAAATTCCAGGAGCAGTATTGCCGTTTCATTCATGATGCCGATGGAACCAGCTTGTTAAGCAATCCCGAAGCAAGCAAGCGCATGTCTCTGAACAGCTACATTGAATGGGCAAACAGCCATATGCGGAGCGGTTCGCGTGTTATGTGCCAATGGCATTCATTGGTGAATCCGACAACCGCACCAGGAGCTGCTAAAGAGAATGACGACCGCTCATACGGCTCGTACAGCTTCACCGTTGATTTTAAGGATGAACGTAACGTTGCCGTGGCTTTTATTAAAGACGGCTTATTAACGGTAAAAGCACCGGTCAAGAAAACCAGCTATTCACGTCGGGGAAATACCACCCGTGAATATAACGTGAACGTGTGTATTGAAAAGTATAATAAACAATGGGATGAAGGCTGTGAACGGTTGCCATACTTGTGTCTGGATGCAGTAACGGCAGAAGATTTGGAATATTACATTTATTCCCGCTCGGTACGCTCTAACCACTCGTATTACATTGCATTGTTTAAATCGCTGGCGAAATACCTGCGCGAAGAACGACGGTCTGAACAAAAATATCGTGACTTACTTAATGCAGCGCTGGTGGCCGGGCGGGTCGGTGAGTTAACCGAACATGACAGCATCATTGATAAAACGGTACTAGCCTGGCGTGCAGCCAACCGTGGCGCGCCGCTCTCGGATGCGATGGGCGATAAAAAACAGTGGGAAAGTTTACTGAACATGATGGACATGATCGCCTGCCGTGGCATGCATTTACTGCCGAAGGTGATCGATTTCGCATGCGAAAACCAGGCGCAGCCACTACGTTTGATTGTTAACGCTAGTGGTAAATTATCCCTATACATAGCCCCTCGTCCAGATGAGCGTGATGACCGCTTGGAGCCACATATCTGGGTTCAGCGGGTTAACTTTAACTTGACCAAAACAGGCATCAAAGAAGTGTCACGCTCCTGGGTAACGTTGATCGCCTCAAATGTGGCAGAAACCACCCTCTACGAATGGCCGGAAGCGGAAGAGTGGAAAAATCTAACCGCTGCATTCGGGAGCTACGAAGAAAAACAAGAAGCGTTCCAGTTCGTCGAAGAAGGCGCTGTCGAGATACATCGCCTAAACCCAGCAAATCAACGCCGCTTGGCGGAAATGGCGCATTTGTGGAAAGAGGCCTACGTTGAGATGAACTACAACCGAGCGACAGGCGGGGAAGTACAGCGACCCGCGTTGATGTTCCCGATCGGTATTCGAATCGCTAAAGACGGCTATGCTGGAGTGAAATGGGAATTCGTATACCTGGGCTCGCTGAGCAAAGCGGCTCATTGCATTTACCAGCGACTGGAAAATGAAAGCACCAAGGATAAGTTGGCAGAAATGTACGCGTCTCCTTACCGGTACCCTGAAGGACGGAAGCAGGAGCTGGGCACTCAGTTAGCTGATATTTGGCTTTTTGCAACAAAAGAAATGCCGGATATAAATATGTTCAGTGCGAATAAAGATCTGGATTACGGCGGGCTGGACTATGACATCCATGTCAACTTAGTCGGCGAAATCAGCAGCTTCGATGCACGCTGGCGTTATGCTGAAGCATATGCAGAACAACCGCAACATGGCATTAAAGCGTTATGGTTGGCGAATTCGCTACGTGACGAAAATGGGAAACCCATGATGGATGCGCTGATCGGCAATAGCGCGCTTGAGCTTGACGACCCGGTCGATGTCATTGAGGTGGTATTACCTCAATGTTATGACGATGAGGCCAAAGCTAAGGTTGCTAAGACCAAAGCACCATTCGGTTTATCACACTGGTTTGATATTTGCCCAGTTGGTTTTGATGAGACTCGCTGCCTTGAAGGGTTGATCGCACCGAAAAGAACATTTACCCGCATGACGTTTGCTAATAAGGAATTGGCGATGCGATACATCATCGCGCGGAATCCTGATGTCAGAAAATACAAGGACGATTTTCACAGTGGTTTTGGCAATGACAACGAGCCGAAGCTGCCAGAAGGCGTCGTGCGCTGGAAATCGCGTTATTAATATCCGATATGAATAGGTTTATCAGCCGCCCCTGGCGGGGCAAAACTTGGAGGGGAACATGTCTCAAGAGTACAGCCCGATCCCACGCAATGTGATGTTCACGGAGTTCCTTCAATTATTGGAGGAAGATGGCTTGCCCGAAAATCACTTGGCAACGGTCCGTAAAATATTCGCGGAGATCACCCAAAAGGTCAATGAGTTCGGGCCAGAGCGTGGAGCGCTGTTGGCACTGGCAGAGGCTCACTCTCCGTTTTATCGAGAGTTAAGTGATGAAAAGGACTTTATTGGCGGGGTGCTGAATATGCCGATTTTCTTTCACGGTTAAATGTGACGTATAGCTCAAAAAATAAAACCGCTTCGGCGGTTTTTTTATGTGCAAATTACACCCTTATTCTTCGGAAATAAATGATAGATAAAGGTTTGAGACCAACTATTGGGAATGGAACTACTTTTTTTGTCCTGATATAAAAAAAAGATACCGTACAAGAAAACTGGTACTGAGACAAAAAACATGTACAATGCAATTAACTTTGTACATTATTAGGTGGCTTATATATGAAAAAAAGCTATGGTGGCATTTTAGAAACTGCTCAACGAGCTGATATTATGTTGAACGGTTTAAGCACTCAAATCGAGCAACAGCGGCTCGAGTTTAATCAAACCGGTTATTACCAAACATTCACTAAAAACGCCGTAGCTAAGCTGCCTATGCTTAATAAACGGGCTGTAGATTCTGCGGTCGCTGAGATGGAAGAAAGTGGGTACGAGTTTAATAAACGCCAGACAGGAAGAACGTCGCAATATGCGCTAACCCTACAAAACGTTATTGATATCTACAAACATCGCGGAGTAGAAACTTACAGAGAAAAGCGTGAGGGCGGATTCGCGATATTTGTTATCAACCTTAAAGGTGGAGTATCAAAAACTGTTAGTACGGTTACTCTCGCTCATGGGATGAGAGCTCACCCATCTCTTATTCAGTACGATTTACGGATCCTTGTTATAGACCTCGATCCCCAAGCGTCGAGCACGATGTTTCTTAGCCATCAAAATAGTATCGGCTCAGTAGCCGAAACGGCGGCGCAGGCCATGCTTAACAATCTAAGCAGAGAACAATTAATTGAGCAGTTTGTTAAGCCAACTGTTATGCCTGGTGTTGATGTTATCCCTGCTTCTATTGATGATGCCTTTGTGGCGAGTGAATGGGGGTCTTTAGTGGAACAATATTTGCCAGGTACTTCGCCAAGTGAGGTATTGCGCAAAAACATCGTAGAGCGTCTGAAAGATGACTATGATTTTATCTTGATCGATACCGGTCCTCATCTAGATGCATTTATGCTAAATGGCATAGCAGCCAGTGATCTGCTTTTAACTCCGACACCTCCAGCTCAGGTAGACTTTCATTCAACAATGAAATACCTGACAAGACTGCCAGAAATGGTAGAAAGAATTGAAAATGAAGGTATTGATCTGAAGTTGCTCGGCAATATTGGTTTTATGTCAAAAATGGGCACAAAACAGGATCACCAGACTTCTCATAGCTTTGCAAGGGAGGTTTATGCCGGTTCGATGCTTGATGCATCATTATCACGCCTTGATGGATTTGAACGATGTGGTGAATCGTTCGATACAGTTATCAGCGCAAACCCCGCTTCATATCCAGGGAGTGCTGACGCACTCAGAAAGGCAAAAGGGCAGGCCGATGAGTTTGCGCGCGCAGTGTTTGACAGAATTGAGTATTTAAGGAGTTCTAAGTGAGCGGATCAGCATTCAAACCAGTCCAAAAAATTGGTCGCCAAATGGGGAGTTCCCCGATAACTACGATGCTTGAATCAGGCATAAACCAGAGCAAGGTGTTTACGCTCGCATCTGGTCTGAAAGTAACTTTTTCAAGACAAATCATTCCAGCGGCTGAAATAGAATCACGTACCTTTGTCGATGCAAAAATCAATGGCCGGGATCAGGACACGCTAACTGAAGAGTCCGTTAAAGATATTGTCAGAACCATTGTTTTACAGCAGTTTTTCCCAGCTATCGGCAGAGTGGTTGGTGATCGAATTGAAATTCTGGATGGCTCTCGCCGTCGCGCTGCCTGCTTATTTGCCAACGTGGATTTTGAAGTGTTGGTGGCATCAGAGACTATCAGTGTTGATGATGCACGGCAACTCGCAGCTGATATTCAAACTGCAAAAGAACATAATCTGCGTGAGCTTGGTCTCCGTTTTCAAGTCATGCATGACCAAGGCATGAGCAAATCTGAGATTGCAAAAGCGGAAGGTATTTCGAATGCCAAAGTTACGCGAGCTTTTCAGGCGGCCGCTGTCCCTAGTGTTATGGTGTCGTTATTCCCTGTCGTGTCAGAACTGACTTTGCCAGATTACAAATTTTTGCTGGATTTTTCTGAAGAGGTGAAAGCTAAAGATGCTGATCTGGAAGAAATCACCCTTGAAATAATGGATAAAATAGACGGAGATGATGAGATCGTTTCAATGTCTCCGGAAGAAGTTAAAGCCAGAATTATGCTTTATTTCAGGGATGCACAGATAAGCCGGAAACCGCCATCAGCGGTAAGCCCGGTTGTTACCACTGAATTATTTAAAGGTTCAGATCGACGGATTTATGCACGTCGTAAAGTAAACCCGAAAAATCGAACGTTTTCTTATGAATTCTCTCGTATAGATAAAGAAGTTCAAGAGAAAATAGATGAAGCCATCCAAGCAATTCTTGCATCAGAACAAAAATAATATGAAGTAATGTTAGCGACCAGGAAACTGGTCGTTAACCATATCAGACAGACGTGTTTTTCTTGTAGTAGAGAATGTAGCCAGAAAATATCAGGTTGCCATTTGATATTTCAGTTTCAAAACATTCTTTTAATTCATTAGGGGAGTTGAATCCGTACTGGTTTAAACTATTATCTGAAATGCTTTTTAACCGCCAATAGTCAAATCCATTTATCTCTCCATGCTCACCAAAGTCAAAATCTACAACGCCTGATTTTAAATGCACGGCACAGCCGTAACCGTGTTTGAAATACTTCACCCCTCCATTTAATACACCTTTGATAGGGAGAGCATTGCATGCCCATTCGTTGTTAGACTTAGGTAACGCGATCCCTGAGAGTTTCATTAATTCAATGGCTTCAGAAATGCGTTTTAGGTAATCGTTGATGAGGTTACGAAGACGAGTATCCATATTATTTGCTTTGTTATTAATTTTAATCTCAACATTAACGACACTCGCCAAGATGTCAAGTAAGGGGAGGCTCGTGATTTGGTGTTTAAAAATTTCTTTAGCGGTTGTCAGCGGGGGACAATGTCCTGGTCAACTACAGCCTTTAAGTGAGGAAATATGATCACCTTGTTCACAATAGTAGCCTCAACGCCTGGTGGGGCATTGCTTTTCATTGTTCTCGGCATTCCCTGTTCCGCGATAGTCTGGTTGACCGTGGATGGAATTAAAGCAAAGATCGCAAAAATTGCTCTTTGCTCATTCGCGGGGTTCCTCCTGTTGTTCGAGGTGACCAATGTTGCGATGAAAACGCAGCAATCAGTGGCCGTTTCCATCGTGAAACGGGTGCCGTTACCTGCTTTTCCTATTGCGGACTCAGAGGCAAGCCACCTGAAGTCTGAGTATCTTCAGGCCATTGCAACCGCGTCGTTATTCGGTGAGGCGATGCCAACCCGGCGGATGATGGATGTTCAGTCCAGGGCAGAAGTGCTGGTCCAAGAGCAGAATGAAAAACTGATCCGGGTTATCAACGGGAAAGGTTAAGTCCCTCCATTTTGAAACGCTCACTTCGGTGGGCGTTTTTTTTACCTGAAGCAAAATCAACCACGAAAGAAATAATTCAAAATAATATAGTTTTCACTATTCGTCAGCGATTGGGGTCATGCTTTACTTATTACATAGAAACCAACAAGGCAAAACGAAATGAACGACGTGAAAACAGTAAAGATATTGAGAGATAACGCCTTCTGTCACGCAGCGTGGATGGATTTTAAAACCATCTTAAGCGAGTCGCCTTTTGGTGTTTTCCTGGAGTTTGTAGATCCGCGCAATGGAAAGTTGGTTCAGCAATTGTTTCCGTTCTGGTGCAAGCCTCAGAAAACGTATAAGCCGATGGGTAACGTGTTCATGACCCAGTGGCAGGGATTAACACTGACAATCCCGTCAGACGTCGATTGGTGGGTTAAGGCTCAATCCAACGGCATTGGAATGCGTCGTATCGACCAAAGAGTCCAGTTTCTAAAGCACGGGGAATATGTGGAGGTAAATTTGAGAGTCGAAATGGCAACTATCATCCGCATAAACCCTGAGTTTTCACCCGAGTTCGACGCTGCCACACATGCTTAGCGTCCGATCATGAAGTGGGCTTCCCAAACCCACGATACCCCTTAATGCCCATCTCCCTCGATGGGCATTTTTTATTATAAAAATCATTGGGTAATCCCTTCGTCAGTGGTGCGGCTCATGCTTAAATAATTAGGTAAACAAAATGAACAAGAAGAGGAAACCACAATGATCGCATTAGTAAATGCAAACGAAAAACGCGCTAAAAACCATTTAGCTTCAGCAATCCGTTTCAACGGCTCAGTAGTGACTGTCCGTGAGTGGATTGACGCGCTGATCGCACAAGGCTACAAACCGAATGCCAAGGCTGTTCTGAAGGGCAAAGAAGCCAGCCGTATGCAGATGCACCGTTGGGACAATAGCCAGCAAACTGAGCATATGAAGAAGCGTGCGCAAGCCGGTACTAAAATCGAATACACGATGTTTCACGATGGAAGCGGCAGTTTCTACGACGTAAAAAAGTTTGCGTATGACTATGCGGTGTCGCAGATAGGTATGCAAAGCGCTGAGCCAGAAGACCGCTGCTTCATTGTTTTTGCTATCCCGCAGTTACGTAGAGGGCCAGAATACCAACGCTGTGTGGCCGCGTACAAGCCTGAACTCGCCGAAAGTGAACAGCGCGTTCTTAGCATGCTACGTTGCGACTTCCCTCCAGCTCGGATCTTGTGGTTCGGCGTGGCGAAAACCCAAGAGCAAGCTTTGGCAATGGCTAAGGAAGCCGTGGCCTGACGAGTAGCCACCACAAATAGCTTTAAGAGTCTGCGCCAAATGGCGTGGGCTTTTTTGTCTGCAAAGTGTCGGAGTTTAACGTGGATTAAAAAAAACATCTTTTTTAAAATCATTGGCTGTATTCTGCTGAGGAAATTAGATGATGAAATCCGTGTTAATGTTCATGCTGTACCTGCCTGTTTTTGCCTTTGCCAAACCGCTATTTATCGGTGACAGCCTGACCTATAGCCTTGCCACCAGCGCCAAAAAACATCTGCCAGTTGAAGGCATTTACAAAGAGAGTACAGGCCTTACCGATCGCAGTGCGGTGAAGTGGAATGAATACGTTCAAACGATATCTTTCCAGGACTACGAGACTGTGGTGATCTCACTTGGTGCCAATGATGGGATAGGTGAAAGCCAAATCGTGGGGTATCGCCATAAAGCAACTCAGTTCATTCGTCGAATTCAGCAAGACAACCCCTCAGCCTCTGTTGTTTGGGTGCTGCCTCCTGCAATGAAAAATACGGTAATGGAAAATGCCCTGAAGTATACCCGAGAGGCTATCCGGCAGGCTGCTGAAGAAACGAGGATCTCGCTGTTCGACCCCAAGGTAGCCTTGGGGGAAGGATATGCAAGGGAAATCCGAGGCGTTCAGGTACGAACTGAGGACGGTATCCATTACACCCACAAAGGTAGTGACCTGATTATACGCGCTCTGATGGGGCAGTAATCTTTTATTTCAAATGAAAAAGGTCAGTATGCGGCAGCTCCCTTGCTGCTAGAACTGTCATACATTATAAATGTGTCTGAAGAGGATAATTTTTTTGTTCCCTCTAAATCGATTTGTATCGTCATCTCAGTAAATAGTCGGTGATGTAGACAATCATAGCCAGCCCAGCAGTTTTGTTTTTTTTCTTCTTCGGTTGAGTATTTTTGGGTGTAATAATCATAAGCCGTACCTATTGTGTTAGGCTGGTTGAACGGGAATTGTCTTCCCGAATTACGGTCAAAAGGAATAGTTAATTCCCCTAGGTTTATGTGCGTCAATTTGTAGCCAATAAGTTCAGGAATTGGAATTGAGAATGTTGTTTCGTTAGGGGATTTAAATGGTGGGTCAACTACACTTATCAAACGAACACCATTGATAAGGCTTGCTTTTTCATACCAGAACATCACTTCAACATTTTTCGTCAAATCACTATTTTGGTTTGCCCATATCTTGTCATTCGATGTAATTATTAAGGTTCCATAAGAGGGATATTGTTGTAGTTCACTGAGTTTTACGTGCTCAAACTTGTATTTTAAATCGTCAAAAAAATCAGTGTAGGGTTGGCTCCGAAACTCTCTGTTGTATTTCGCTGTTATACAAATATGAGCCACTAATAACGCAATTAAAAAAATGAAAATGCCTTTTTGTGTTTTTGTTGGATTCTTTTTGGGATTCACTTTAATTCCTTTTCCAGTGAGATTGTTCTAAAGTTAAATAAAATTTACCTTTAGAAGGTAAAAGATCAAGCCTTTTTTAGAAGCAAATATTTTGAGTAGGCAGCTGCTTTGAGTATCAGTCAGTCTTCCCCCCCTTTGCCAGAACTTCGCCTATGAGATGATTATCACATCAAGCCAACAGGGTTTAATGGGGATGTCCTATGGGTGCCAATCGCAGAAATAAATTCGGAGTCAGCCGTCGCTTTGCTGTCCGTTATGACCGGGCAAATGATCCGGAGTACATGGCTTTGGTTGAGCGGTACCAGACAACCAAAATAAATAGCCAATCGGGCAAGGCGGGTGATGACGACCACAAGGAAAGCGTTCGCGCGCTGCATTATTACCACGGAAAAATTGCCGTGGGATCCTTCCGCTAATACCATATTCAGCGGCCGATATTGTTTCTCAAAATAACCTCTTTTTTATTATTCGTCAGCGGCTTAGGTCGTGTTTTACTGGTTTGGTAAACAAAACAACGATACCAATAAAAAGAGGTTTTTTTATGTCAACAACTTCAACATGTACTCAGTGCTATTTCGTGACCTACAAGCGTGATGCGCAAATTCCTTGGGTTATCAGTGAAGAGCGCAAACAAAAGACCATCAGCGCCGATAAACGCAGCATGACCTTTGGTCTGAATCGTACTGATGGCGTAAGTGAAGCAGGTAAGTTCTTGCGTCGGTTTAAGCCGCAACATCCCTACATTCAGCAATTAGATGCACTGTTGGCATCCGAATCACCGAATGAGCAGGAACTGACGGAATTGCGTGACGCTATCAACGCGATGGAGTGGACGCCGGAAGAGCTTCTGGCTGAGCTCGTGGAAGACGGTGCCGATTCAATTGTCATGAACAGCGTTTTTTACCGTGAGAACGGATTCTTTCATACCGAAGTTTCTGCGGCAGTCAGCCTTCCTGATGGGATTGAACCGATGGAATTAAGTGGTGAAACGGTGGTTAAGCAGATTTACGACGAAAAAAACGTCCAATTTATGTATTAGTCATTAGCCGTTCGGTCTGATTGCAGGCCGAACAATTATCGCAACGAGGAAACCCGTTATGAACCAGCTGAAAATTGACAAACAGAAACAGCAATACATCTTCACTCAAGGCAGTGGTGTTTTCCCTATCGGAATTGCCCTGCTGGCAAAGCGTGCAAAAGCTGTGGCGCAGTGGATGGGTGTTGCCGAACCGAAGAGTAAAGCAGGTTCTTTCGAGCATTACACCGAGTGTATGGCGATGATGGAAAAAGGCCATCAGCACGCCAAACGCACCGGTTTGCAGTGCAATGGTAACCTGAGTCCTCAGCTGGTGGGCTACGAAGGTGCGCGGGTATCCGTTGTCGATAATGCTGGGTATACCCGTAGTTTCTGGGTGGCGCGTACTTTGGGATGGATGCCAAGCCATCTTGAAGTTGATCGCCTACCTGCAATTTTCGGGCGGGACAGCAACGAAGACGACGTGCTGGCAGATGAAACCTATCAATCTGTCGAGGTGATCGGGTAACAAAACTCAGGCCATCAGCGTGGGGCTGGTGGCTAATTTCAATAGCAAAGGTTGGGGTAAGAAATGCAAGTATCAAACGACGTCCTCGCAGTTCTGTCAGAAGCACGAGTAGAAGGCAATAAACTCTTCCTGGAAGGTCAACTAGATCGCCGCCTGTACACCAACACCAACAAGGTGCTGGAAGCCGCTGGCGGGAAGTGGAACCGTAAAGAAAAAGCCCATATTTTTGACGGCAGTGCGGAAGGTCGTATCGACGACATCATCCTGAGCGGATCGGTTGTGGTGCCGAAAGACGACTTCAACTTTTTCCCGACGCCGGAAAAAATTATCAATACGATGGTCGCCAGCGCCAATATTCAGGACGGGGATCGCGTTCTGGAGCCGTCCTGCGGAGATGGTCGCATCGTCAAAGCGGTGGCTAAAGCGGCAAAAAACCTCAATATTGTCGCCGTTGAACTGGATGAAAAGCGTGTCCAGCAACTGAACAATGATCCTGAAATCATGGCTCTGGTAAACCCTGAATTGACGGGCACAAGCCTTGAACTGGTCAATGCTGATTTTCTCAGCCTTGAAATGGATGAGAAATTCGATGTCATCATCATGAACCCGCCTTTCAAAAATAAGGCTGATATCAAGCACACGAACCGGGCATTGGATCTGCTGCTGTCTGGCGGGATGTATACGCAAGGCGGTCGCCTGCGGGGCATCCTGTCAGCTGGCGTGCTGTTCCGAGAAGATGCCCTGACCAAGGCCTTCCGTGAACGGGTGAAGCTGCTCGGGGGCTCATTCACTGAGCTGGAGGACAAGGCCTTCAAAGAGTCCGGTACGCTGGTGAAAACTGTTCTGCTGGAAATCGACTTTTAACCACCAACACCAAAACCGCCTACGGGCGGTTTTTTCGTCAGTAGCGTTAGCGGAGCGATACTGGAAAGATCCCAAATCCGGGAAAACGTCCATCCAGAATAGGGTGCTGAAATAGCACAGGGGGAGAGATGAAGCCACAAAATATCATCAGCGTTAAACCGAATTCAACCGTCTTTGGTGACCAGGGGAGTTGGGTCAACGAGCACTTACTGGAGGTGCTGATTAATCGCGGCATGTTCAGTTCGGCATTGGAGCGGTTTCGCCAGGGCGGTAAGGGCGTAGTGTCTGTTCCCGTGCATATCAGTATCAGACTGTTTGGGATCAGCGTGGCGGGTGCCCACATGCTCATTACGCCATATGGTCTAGTGTGCAAATTCGACGATAAGGAATTTGGCGAGAGCTACTCATTCGACGTGGGCGGTGATGCACGCAAGCTGTGGAAAAGCGTCTGCCATATTGGCTGACAAAATCTGGTGAAAGGGGGTTGTCATGCTGGCATTACTGATCGGTACTTTAACGTTAATGACATTGTCTTTGTTGGTGCTGTGCGGGCTGTATGCAAAGTACCAGTATCACGAAACGCACAAGCAGCCAGGGCTACGCAGTCCCGCAGTGGTGTGCCTATCACTGGCGGTTAAATATGTTGGTCTTATAGGCTTGATATTGACCGTGTCAGCGGCATCCCAGAGTTCGTTACAGATCCCGCTCACTGGATGGTTTGTGTTGGTAGTCTTCGTGCTGCATGCGGGTCTTGGTGCGGTCTGTACTATTCAGCACAACCGGCAGTTAATTCGGTAAGATTGTTTACTGAATCAAAAAAGAAACCCGCGCATATCGCGGGTTTTTTAATGAGCGGGCTCGACTGTCACCGTTTGGCCTATGAACCTATGAAAATGGTGGCAGGGATATTGAAACGCGCAGACAGTTTTTTGATGTGCTCCAGTGTTAATCCGCGTTCACCTTTGAGAATGCGACTGACATATGAGCGCGAACCGAGCTCTTCTTGAAAGTCTGTCGTATTAAGGTGGTATTGATCCATCAGCGTTCTCAATGCTGCTACACCGCTATCGCTGTTTGCTAACCGTTCGTTAAATTCAGCAAATTCTGGCGCGGTTTTTTCATACGCATCAATCTTCGCACAAATCATGTCGATAAGCGGGTTGTCTGGGTCGTTTTCGACGAGGTGCTCAACCAACTGAACTGCTTGTTCATAATCCGTGCGTGAGTGACTGTCTCCCAGTAACGGCACGAGGTTTATCAGGTTTTGTGCTGCGTTTACGGCATCTTGAAACATCATGCTTTTGTTCTCCGGTAATGATCAGTTAACTTATCGTATTCAGCGTGGGTTGTTATATGTTTCACGAATATTTTTCCCCGGTCAAAGTCGGCAAAAAACATCATTCTTAAGGTATTGCCACTGATATCTATAACCCACCATTTCTCTCTATATTTCATCCGATCAAGGCTGGGGAAAACCTTTTTAAGCTCATCAGGCGTCTGATAACTATCGCGCTTCAGTGTTCGATATACGTCAGATAGTGCCTGAGCACTGTTTGGAAATCGCTTGGATGCCTGGTCAAAAGGGTCTCTTGATATTACGTGCATTGCATCTCTCGTGTTTCCTATTTGTCAACATTTTAACATCTAAACTATTGGTTGCCAATATGGCAACTAATAAATTAATTATTCTGCTATCTACTCTTCGTCAGCGGCTGAGGTCGTGTTTCAATAAAGAGGTAAACAAAACGACAAATACCAATAAAAAGAGGTTTCCTATGTACTGCACAGTCAAAGAACTTATCGCTCATCTCTCTACAAAAAACCAACATGCCGTTGTGCTGACGAAGCTGTGGGATACGGAAGATATTCACCAGGTCTTGTCTGACAGAGGTAGGGAGCCTATCTCCGAATATGAGGCGCACAAAGCACTCCAGCTGGTGGATCGTACTCACGACGCAGAAATTGGTATCTCATCGGAAACGCTGCTATGTGCGGTTGAGTCGTCAGCCGATATTACTGCTGAGCAATATGCACAAACCTGTGTGTGTTTCACGGTGCCGCGCGAGCTGTATTCCGTTTGCAACGAAGTGACGCTCCCTGCGGGGTTAATCACAGTCGAGTTTGATGCGTTTGAACTGCGTTCACTGGTGGCGACATCCAAACTCACCATCGTACAGAAGCATGAGCTCAGCGGCTTCATCAAGTCTGTTTCTGATAACTGTGATACGCCAGTACATCACTGGAGTGTTTACGCTGAAAGCCGCAACGGTAAATGCGTCATCTGTTTGCAGGACAATTTCCAGACCAAAGAATATCGTTGGGTCGAAAAGAGTCTGTCATAAATCGTTAATGTAAGGCGCGTTGTGATGTGATGAAAAAGAAATCGCATCACGACATTAAAATCATGCTAAAACCGCTGAGGATCGCTTTGAGGGGTCGTCTCAGAAAACGGAAAATAAAGCACGCTAAGCCGGTGGCAGCGGTCGCAATGGCCTAAACTTCCCCGCACCGACCTTGGCGCTGCTGCGCCATAGGTAATCGCCGGTCAGGTTGATGTGCTCCCACCCCAGCGGCGACAGATATTGCAACAATGTGTCGTCCAGCGCCGTGCCGTTGCCACGCAAAGCACTGGTGGCACGCTCCAGATATACCGTGTTCCACAACACGATGGCCGCCGTCACCAGATTGAGGCCGCTGGCCCGGTAGCGCTGCTGCTCAAAACTGCGGTCGCGGATTTCACCCAATCGGTAGAAGAAGACCGCCCTGGCCAGCGCGTTGCGCGCCTCGCCCTTATTCAGCCCCGCATGGACGCGGCGGCGCAGCTCCACGCTTTGCAGCCAATCCAAAATGAACAGCGTGCGCTCGATGCGCCCCAGCTCGCGCAACGCCACGGCCAAGCCGTTCTGGCGCGGGTAGCTGCCGAGTTTGCGCAGCATCAGCGAAGCCGTTACCGTGCCTTGCTTGATGGAGGTGGCCAGCCGCAGAATTTCATCCCAATGGGCGCGTATTTGCTTGATGTTCAATCAAATCCATTTAACACCCAGAGACGTTAATGTTAATGAGGCCTATATTAAATTAAGGAAGGAAAGAACAATACATGTGAGTAAAGAACTTATGGCACTTTATACAGATTATTTGGTATATGAGTATGGTGAGGACTTGGAGCATGATTATGTTTTTATTTCTTTAAAAGAAGGCTATTTTGGAAAACCACTAAAGTACCAAAGTGTTCTTGATCTAGTTAGAAGAATAGTTAAAAGAACTAGAATAGAGTTTACGCCGCATATGCTACGCCACACTCATGCAACGCAGCTAATTAGGGATGGATGGGATGTTGCACACGTTCAAAAGAGGTTGGGCCATGCACATGTTCAAACAACGTTAAATACCTATGTTCATCTTTCAGATCAAGATATGAAAAATGAGTTTAATAAATATCTTGAGAGAAAGGAACATAAGAAATGAATGATTCTAGTAAAAGGAAAATTATCAGTCAGAGTGAGATCAGTAAGAAAATAGCTGCAATGAATGAAGAATTGCAGGGATTTTGGGCTAATAATAGTTGGGATATAAGGAAATGTCCGCATCCTTCTGCCATAGAATTAAGTAAGAACCCTACTTTAAGAAATCGGTGGGTTCGTTTTGAACGTGTTAAAAATCCGTGGTTAAGAACAGAATTGAAATATTTTTATTTTTACCATTTAAATAATGGAATATGGAATGCAAAAACTGTATGGATTAGAAAAGGAACTGTAATTAATAGAATGTTAGATTTTTTAGATTTAAAGTATCCTAACATTACTTCAATTACTGAAGTTCCTATTAAAAAAGCAATGACGGAATATAGGACATATTTGACAGAACAGGGTGTTAGAATTACCACTACTAATTATAAGATTACTGCTAATCAAGAAAAAATAGCTGTAGAAGCTAATTCTTACTATGTTACTAATTTAAAACAATTTATGGAGTTTTATGAGGACTTTTATTTTGATGGGGAGGAGTGGGATAAAGACATTTGGGATAGACGTAAGTTACCTTTGCCAGATGATAAGGTTAATCCGACACAATATGAATATGTAATTAACTTTAAAGGGGTTCGCAATACGTATTTTAAACAACTCGTAAAAAGATATTGTAAATTGAGATTAAATACGGATAGCTTTTCCTATGTATGTGATATCGCCCAAAAACTTAAAGAGTTCTTTAATTTCTTGGACATGAATTTTAAACACGTTCAGAGAATAAACCAATTAACGAGAATGGAAATTGAAGCATATTTAAGCGAATTAAATATGATGGGGATAAAGCCTAGCACAATAACTGGGAGGATCTCTATATTGGAAGGACTATTTAGTACCCTTCTAAGGCTAGAATGGAATGATATTCCTTCCAAGGTGTTAATCTATCCAGAAGACTATCCCAAAATACCGAGAGCAAAACCTCGTTTTATAGATGAATACGTTCTGGAGCAATTGAACAGTCATCTTGATAAATTACCCGAATATATAGCTACGATGACTATGATAGTCCAAGAATGTGGGATGAGGATAAGCGAATTGTGCACCTTGAAAAAAGGTTGTCTATTAGAGGACAAAGATGGAGATTACTTTTTAAAGTATTATCAATGGAAAATGAAAAAGGAGCATATAGTTCCAATATCAAAAGAGGTAGCTTTATTGATTAAAGTTCGGGAAGATAAAGTTTCATGGGAGTTTCCAGATAGTGAATACCTCTTTCCAAGAAAAGATGGATCGCCATTAAAACAAGAAACATTTAGAGACGAGTTAAACAAATTAGCTTATGAGCAAAAAATAGTCGATAAATCAGGCGAGATTTATAGATTCCATGCCCATGCCTTTCGCCATACAGTAGGAACAAGAATGATTAATAACGGAGTACCGCAGCATATTGTACAAAAGTTTTTGGGTCATGAAAGTCCTGAAATGACAAGCAGATATGCTCATATTTTTGATGAAACCCTTAAAGCTGAATTTACAAAATTCAAAGAAAAACTGGTAACTAATAATGGAGATATAATTGAGTTAGATAATGACAATGAAGTCGATGATGTTGATCTTCAATGGTTCAAGAAAAATATTAATGCACAAGTTCTTCCAAATGGTTATTGCCGATTACCAGTAATAGCAGGTTCTTGTCCACACGCCAATGCTTGTTTAGATTGTACTCATTTTTGTACAAGTAAGCAGTTTTTATCGCAGCATGAGGAACAGTTAAATCGTACTGAGGAGTTATTGGCAGTCGCTAAGGAAAAGCAATGGCAAAGGCAAATAGAGACTAATAACCGTGTTAAAGAGCGACTAGAGCAAATAATTGGCAGCCTGAAGGGGATTAGTTAGATGGTTAAACAGGTACGAAATACAGAGGAAATTGTGCGTTTGGCAAAGCAAAAGTCCAGGCGGACTAGAGAAAATGTAGACAAGGTTATCTCTAAACTATCGCTTGAAGGTAAGACTATTAATTTTAACACAGTTGCAAAGGAAGCTAATGTTTCTAAATCATGGCTTTATAAGGAACATGATATTAGGCAAAGGATTGAATCTCTCCGAAAACAGCAAAAAACAGAAAATGTAATATCAAAACCCAAGAAAAGCTCCCGTTCTGAAGAAGTCCTTATTAAAACCTTAAAAACAAGAGTAAAGGAATTAGAAGAGGAAAATATAAGATTAAGGAACCAGATCCAAAAATTATACGGAGATTTGTACATTAGAGAATAGTTAATCTATGAGTTTCACCAACTTGTGCTTTGAACTTTGAAGTGTTAAAATTAATATACTATTAATCGAAAGGAGAGATGGGTGGACAATGAAGAACTAATCTAATTTTTAACAAATGAAATAGTATATTTCAGTTTAAAAACTTAGGATTAGTCTGCCCATTTTTCCATATACTAAATAAATGTAAGACTGAATAGCTAAAAAGGCTAAATAGTTTTATTTGAGTGTCTTAAAAAGTGACATGACTAATCCTTCCAACATTATTTGGGAGGATTTTTTATTTCTCCCTGAATCAAAATAAAGAAAGAAGGAATCGAATTGTTAAAACAAAAGGAACTAATGGCAAGGGTTAAGGAACTTGTCCAGTCAGATGAACGAATATCTGCTTGTATGATGTATGGCTCTTTTACAAAAGGAGAGGGAGATCAATACTCTGATATAGAATATTACGTTTTTCTAAAAGATGATACAATTTCCACCTTTGATTCAGCAAAATGGCTAAATGAAGTCGCTTCCTACACTTTACTCTATCAAAATGAGTACGGTACGGAAGTAGTAATTTTTGAAAATCTAATACGTGGTGAATTTCATTTCCTTTCCGAAAACGAAATGAATATTATTCCTTCATTCAAAGAATCAGGCTACATTCCTGACACAAAAGCAATGTTTATTTATGATGAAACAGGACAACTAGAATTGTATTTATCAGAGTTGGAAGGTCCGGGACCAAATAGACTTACAGAAGAAAACGTAAATTTTTTATTGAATAATTTTTCCAACCTATGGTTAATGGGGATTAATGTTCTTAAAAGAGGGGAAAATGCACGTTCACTGGAACTTTTATCTCAATTACAAAAAAATATACTACAACTCATTCGAATTGCGGAAGAAAATGCCGATAATTGGTTTAATATGACAAAGAATCTTGAAAAAGAAATTAGTCCTGAAAACTATGAAAAGTTTAAAAAGACTACTGCCCGATTAAATGAATTAGAACTATATGAAGCCTATAAGAACTCTTTGCTTCTCGTTATGGAACTTCGAAATCTCGTTGAAAAACAGTATCAATTAACCATTAGCGATGATTTTTTAGGCAAACTGTTTAATTATATGAACGAATAAATAAAAAGCCTGTATCTCAAGTGATAACTAAGATACAGGCTTTAATTGTTATTTACTTTAAATACATGTTCTCAAAGTGAAAGTATTGATTTTAATGGATTTTTAATAGTTTACTCTTGATAAATTTGCAGCCCGCAATTTGAGCACGCCCAGGAACTGCGGCGCGTAGCGGCGTAGCGTGGCATAGCTTTCACCGATGTGGTGCAGGAAATCAAAGTCGGCAGGCCGCGCCAATGTTTGCGCTTCGGTGACGCTGGCGGCGAAGGTGTCCCAGGGCATAACGGCCTCGATGGCGGCGAACGGATCGCTGCCGCTTTGCTTGGCCTCAATCAACGCTTGACCGATGCGCCCATACATCCGCACCTTGTCGTTGATCGCCTTGCCGGAAGCCTGGAACTGCTGCTGATGCTTGTTCTTGGCCGCGTTGAACAGCTTGCCGATGATGCGATCGTGAAGGTCGATGATTTCATCGGTGACGGTGGCCATGCCTTCGATGGCCAGCGCTACCAGCGTGGCATAGCGTCGTTGCACCTCGAACTTTGCCAGATCAGCAGGCGTCATCTGGCCACCTTCACGAGCGATTTTGAGCAGGCGGTTCTGGTGAACCTGCCGCTCGATGCCTGCGGGCAGATCAAGTGCTTGCCAGGATTTCAGGCGCTCAATATGTTCGAGCATGTGGCGAGAGTTCGGTTTGGCAGGCGACTGGCGCAGCCATGCCAGCCACGTCACTTTACTGCCGTCCTTGCGCTTGAGAAGTTCGTCCAGGCGCTGACGGTGGGGTGATAACAAAGAATCGGTCAGCGCCGCGTAAATGCGTCGGTTGGCACGGGTGATGGCCTCGGCGCTTGCGCGCTCGATGGCATTCATGGCGGGCAGGATAATGCTCTGCCGCCGCAGATTCTCGACAAGTGCGCTCGCCAGCACGATGCCTTTGTCGGTCTGCAAGGCCAGCTCGGTCAATGTATGCACGGCTTGCCGATAGTGGCTCATGGTGAAGGGCTTGAACCCAAAAACCGTTTGCAGCTCGACCAAGTGCTCCCGCCGTGTCTGTTCGCGCTGGCCGTACTCGCTCCAACTTTCCACTGGCATCTTGAGTTGCGCGGCCACCATGCGCAACAGGGGCGGAAACGGAGGCTCATCGACGCCCAAAAAGGTGCCAGGGAATCGCAAGTAGCAAAGCTGCACAGCGAAGCCCAATCGATTCGCGGCGCCGCGACGCTGACGGATCACCGACAGGTCGGTTTCGTTGAACGTGTAGTGCCGTATCAGTTCGTCTTTGGCATCTGGCAGTGCCAGCAGGCTTTCGCGCTCGGTGGCGGACAGGATTGAGCGGCGTGGCATGGTCAGTCTTCCCGCAGGTACTGGTACAAGGTTTCGCGGCTGATGCCGAAGTCACGGGCCACCAAGGTTTTTTGGTCGCCTGCCGCAACTCGCCGTTTCAACTCGGCAATTTGTTCGCTGTTCAGCGATTTCTTTCGTCCCCGGTAGGCACCGCGCTGCTTGGCCAGCACGATTCCCTCGCGCTGACGTTCGCGGATCAGGGCGCGCTCGAACTCAGCGAAGGCTCCCATGACCGACAGCATCAGATTGGCCATCGGTGAGTCCTCGCCGGTGAACTTCAGCCCTTCTTTGACGAACTCCATGCGCACGCCCCGTTGTGTCAGCCCTTGGACGATGCGGCGCAGGTCATCAAGGTTGCGTGCCAGCCTGTCCATGCTATGCACCACCACGGTGTCGCCCTCGCGGACGAAGGCCAGCAGCCTTTCCAGCTCGGGACGCTGGGTGTCCTTGCCAGAAGCCTTGTCGGTGAACACCCGCGCCACCTGAACACCCTCCAATTGCCGTTCCGGGTTCTGGTCGAAGCTGCTGACGCGGACATAGCCGATGCGTTGACCTTGCAAGATGCCTCCAAAGGCAAAAGTGTCAGGATGAAATCTATTACCTTTGACGGAATATGTCAATCAATAGGAAATTTAACTCTATTCTGACATCGTTTGCACATGGTGTCGTTTTCAGAAGACGGCTGCACTGAACGTCAGAAGCCGACTGCACTATAGCAGCGGAGGGGTTGGATCCATCAGGCAACGACGGGCTGCTGCCGGCCATCAGCGGACGCAGGGAGGACTTTCCGCAACCGGCCGTTCGATGCGGCACCGATGGCCTTCGCGCAGGGGTAGTGAATCCGCCAGGATTGACTTGCGCTGCCCTACCTCTCACTAGTGAGGGGCGGCAGCGCATCAAGCGGTGAGCGCACTCCGGCACCGCCAACTTTCAGCACATGCGTGTAAATCATCGTCGTAGAGACGTCGGAATGGCCGAGCAGATCCTGCACGGTTCGAATGTCGTAACCGCTGCGGAGCAAGGCCGTCGCGAACGAGTGGCGGAGGGTGTGCGGTGTGGCGGGCTTCGTGATGCCTGCTTGTTCTACGGCACGTTTGAAGGCGCGCTGAAAGGTCTGGTCATACATGTGATGGCGACGCACGACACCGCTCCGTGGATCGGTCGAATGCGTGTGCTGCGCAAAAACCCAGAACCACGGCCAGGAATGCCCGGCGCGCGGATACTTCCGCTCAAGGGCGTCGGGAAGCGCAACGCCGCTGCGGCCCTCGGCCTGGTCCTTCAGCCACCATGCCCGTGCACGCGACAGCTGCTCGCGCAGGCTGGGTGCCAAGCTCTCGGGTAACATCAAGGCCCGATCCTTGGAGCCCTTGCCCTCCCGCACGATGATCGTGCCGTGATCGAAATCCAGATCCTTGACCCGCAGTTGCAAACCCTCACTGATCCGCATGCCCGTTCCATACAGAAGCTGGGCGAACAAACGATGCTCGCCTTCCAGAAAACCGAGGATGCGAACCACTTCATCCGGGGTCAGCACCACCGGCAAGCGCCGCGACGGCCGAGGTCTTCCGATCTCCTGAAGCCAGGGCAGATCCGTGCACAGCACCTTGCCGTAGAAGAACAGCAAGGCCGCCAATGCCTGACGATGCGTGGAGACCGAAACCTTGCGCTCGTTCGCCAGCCAGGACAGAAATGCCTCGACTTCGCTGCTGCCCAAGGTTGCCGGGTGACGCACACCGTGGAAACGGATGAAGGCACGAACCCAGTTGACATAAGCCTGTTCGGTTCGTAAACTGTAATGCAAGTAGCGTATGCGCTCACGCAACTGGTCCAGAACCTTGACCGAACGCAGCGGTGGTAACGGCGCAGTGGCGGTTTTCATGGCTTGTTATGACTGTTTTTTTGTACAGTCTATGCCTCGGGCATCCAAGCAGCAAGCGCGTTACGCCGTGGGTCGATGTTTGATGTTATGGAGCAGCAACGATGTTACGCAGCAGGGCAGTCGCCCTAAAACAAAGTTAGATGCACTAAGCACATAATTGCTCACAGCCAAACTATCAGGTCAAGTCTGCTTTTATTATTTTTAAGCGTGCATAATAAGCCCTACACAAATTGGGAGTTAGACATCATGAGCAACGCAAAAACAAAGTTAGGCATCACAAAGTACAGCATCGTGACCAACAGCAACGATTCCGTCACACTGCGCCTCATGACTGAGCATGACCTTGCGATGCTCTATGAGTGGCTAAATCGATCTCATATCGTCGAGTGGTGGGGCGGAGAAGAAGCACGCCCGACACTTGCTGACGTACAGGAACAGTACTTGCCAAGCGTTTTAGCGCAAGAGTCCGTCACTCCATACATTGCAATGCTGAATGGAGAGCCGATTGGGTATGCCCAGTCGTACGTTGCTCTTGGAAGCGGGGACGGATGGTGGGAAGAAGAAACCGATCCAGGAGTACGCGGAATAGACCAGTTACTGGCGAATGCATCACAACTGGGCAAAGGCTTGGGAACCAAGCTGGTTCGAGCTCTGGTTGAGTTGCTGTTCAATGATCCCGAGGTCACCAAGATCCAAACGGACCCGTCGCCGAGCAACTTGCGAGCGATCCGATGCTACGAGAAAGCGGGGTTTGAGAGGCAAGGTACCGTAACCACCCCAGATGGTCCAGCCGTGTACATGGTTCAAACACGCCAGGCATTCGAGCGAACACGCAGTGATGCCTAACCCTTCCATCGAGGGGGACGTCCAAGGGCTGGCGCCCTTGGCCGCCCCTCATGTCAAACGTTGGGCGAACCCGGAGCCTCATTAATTGTTAGCCGTTAAAATTAAGCCCTTTACCAAACCAATACTTATTATGAAAAACACAATACATATCAACTTCGCTATTTTTTTAATAATTGCAAATATTATCTACAGCAGCGCCAGTGCATCAACAGATATCTCTACTGTTGCATCTCCATTATTTGAAGGAACTGAAGGTTGTTTTTTACTTTACGATGCATCCACAAACGCTGAAATTGCTCAATTCAATAAAGCAAAGTGTGCAACGCAAATGGCACCAGATTCAACTTTCAAGATCGCATTATCACTTATGGCATTTGATGCGGAAATAATAGATCAGAAAACCATATTCAAATGGGATAAAACCCCCAAAGGAATGGAGATCTGGAACAGCAATCATACACCAAAGACGTGGATGCAATTTTCTGTTGTTTGGGTTTCGCAAGAAATAACCCAAAAAATTGGATTAAATAAAATCAAGAATTATCTCAAAGATTTTGATTATGGAAATCAAGACTTCTCTGGAGATAAAGAAAGAAACAACGGATTAACAGAAGCATGGCTCGAAAGTAGCTTAAAAATTTCACCAGAAGAACAAATTCAATTCCTGCGTAAAATTATTAATCACAATCTCCCAGTTAAAAACTCAGCCATAGAAAACACCATAGAGAACATGTATCTACAAGATCTGGATAATAGTACAAAACTGTATGGGAAAACTGGTGCAGGATTCACAGCAAATAGAACCTTACAAAACGGATGGTTTGAAGGGTTTATTATAAGCAAATCAGGACATAAATATGTTTTTGTGTCCGCACTTACAGGAAACTTGGGGTCGAATTTAACATCAAGCATAAAAGCCAAGAAAAATGCGATCACCATTCTAAACACACTAAATTTATAAAAAATCTAATGGCAAAATCGCCCAACCCTTCAATCAAGTCGGGACGGCCAAAAGCAAGCTTTTGGCTCCCCTCGCTGGCGCTCGGCGCCCCTTATTTCAAACGTTAGACGGCAAAGTCACAGACCGCGGGATCTCTTATGACCAACTACTTTGATAGCCCCTTCAAAGGCAAGCTGCTTTCTGAGCAAGTGAAGAACCCCAATATCAAAGTTGGGCGGTACAGCTATTACTCTGGCTACTATCATGGGCACTCATTCGATGACTGCGCACGGTATCTGTTTCCGGACCGTGATGACGTTGATAAGTTGATCATCGGTAGTTTCTGCTCTATCGGGAGTGGGGCTTCCTTTATCATGGCTGGCAATCAGGGGCATCGGTACGACTGGGCATCATCTTTCCCGTTCTTTTATATGCAGGAAGAACCTGCATTCTCAAGCGCACTCGATGCCTTCCAAAAAGCAGGTAATACTGTCATTGGCAATGACGTTTGGATCGGCTCTGAGGCAATGGTCATGCCCGGAATCAAGATCGGGCACGGTGCGGTGATAGGCAGCCGCTCGTTGGTGACAAAAGATGTGGAGCCTTACGCTATCGTTGGCGGCAATCCCGCTAAGAAGATTAAGAAACGCTTCACCGATGAGGAAATTTCATTGCTTCTGGAGATGGAGTGGTGGAATTGGTCACTGGAGAAGATCAAAGCGGCAATGCCCATGCTGTGCTCGTCTAATATTGTTGGCCTGCACAAGTATTGGCTCGAGTTTGCCGTCTAACAATTCAATCAAGCCGATGCCGCTTCGCGGCACGGCTTATTTCAGGCGTTATGCAGCCAAATCCCAACAATTAAGGGTCTTAAAATGGTAAAAGATTGGATTCCCATCTCTCATGATAATTACAAGCAGGTGCAAGGACCGTTCTATCATGGAACCAAAGCCAATTTGGCGATTGGTGACTTGCTAACCACAGGGTTCATCTCTCATTTCGAGGACGGTCGTATTCTTAAGCACATCTACTTTTCAGCCTTGATGGAGCCAGCAGTTTGGGGAGCTGAACTTGCTATGTCACTGTCTGGCCTCGAGGGTCGCGGCTACATATACATAGTTGAGCCAACAGGACCGTTCGAAGACGATCCGAATCTTACGAACAAAAGATTTCCCGGTAATCCAACACAGTCCTATAGAACCTGCGAACCCTTGAGAATTGTTGGCGTTGTTGAAGACTGGGAGGGGCATCCTGTTGAATTAATAAGGGGAATGTTGGATTCGTTGGAGGACTTAAAGCGCCGTGGTTTACACGTCATTGAAGACTAGTCCTTTGCATAACAAAGCCATCAAACCGGACGCCAGAGATTCCGCGCCTGTTGCGCATGGCTTCGCCATTTTATGCGCAATAGGCGCGCCACCCTGTCGCCGTTTATGGCGGCGTTAGATGCACTAAGCACATAATTGCTCACAGCCAAACTATCAGGTCAAGTCTGCTTTTATTATTTTTAAGCGTGCATAATAAGCCCTACACAAATTGGGAGATATATCATGAAAGGCTGGCTTTTTCTTGTTATCGCAATAGTTGGCGAAGTAATCGCAACATCCGCATTAAAATCTAGCGAGGGCTTTACTAAGCTTGCCCCTTCCGCCGTTGTCATAATCGGTTATGGCATCGCATTTTATTTTCTTTCTCTGGTTCTGAAATCCATCCCTGTCGGTGTTGCTTATGCAGTCTGGTCGGGACTCGGCGTCGTCATAATTACAGCCATTGCCTGGTTGCTTCATGGGCAAAAGCTTGATGCGTGGGGCTTTGTAGGTATGGGGCTCATAATTGCTGCCTTTTTGCTCGCCCGATCCCCATCGTGGAAGTCGCTGCGGAGGCCGACGCCATGGTGACGGTGTTCGGCATTCTGAATCTCACCGAGGACTCCTTCTTCGATGAGAGCCGGCGGCTAGACCCCGCCGGCGCTGTCACCGCGGCGATCGAAATGCTGCGAGTCGGATCAGACGTCGTGGATGTCGGACCGGCCGCCAGCCATCCGGACGCGAGGCCTGTATCGCCGGCCGATGAGATCAGACGTATTGCGCCGCTCTTAGACGCCCTGTCCGATCAGATGCACCGTGTTTCAATCGACAGCTTCCAACCGGAAACCCAGCGCTATGCGCTCAAGCGCGGCGTGGGCTACCTGAACGATATCCAAGGATTTCCTGACCCTGCGCTCTATCCCGATATTGCTGAGGCGGACTGCAGGCTGGTGGTTATGCACTCAGCGCAGCGGGATGGCATCGCCACCCGCACCGGTCACCTTCGACCCGAAGACGCGCTCGACGAGATTGTGCGGTTCTTCGAGGCGCGGGTTTCCGCCTTGCGACGGAGCGGGGTCGCTGCCGACCGGCTCATCCTCGATCCGGGGATGGGATTTTTCTTGAGCCCCGCACCGGAAACATCGCTGCACGTGCTGTCGAACCTTCAAAAGCTGAAGTCGGCGTTGGGGCTTCCGCTATTGGTCTCGGTGTCGCGGAAATCCTTCTTGGGCGCCACCGTTGGCCTTCCTGTAAAGGATCTGGGTCCAGCGAGCCTTGCGGCGGAACTTCACGCGATCGGCAATGGCGCTGACTACGTCCGCACCCACGCGCCTGGAGATCTGCGAAGCGCAATCACCTTCTCGGAAACCCTCGCGAAATTTCGCAGTCGCGACGCCAGAGACCGAGGGTTAGATCATGCCTAGCATTCACCTTCCGGCCGCCCGCTAAATATCTCCTTTTGGGTTGTTAATAAAACATCCAATAAGTTGACTGTGCGTGAAAAAGAAAGTTTTGTGTGATGGCGTTGAAGATCGCACCGTTAAGCTCTTATGTGGGATGGTGCAGAGCTCGACGACTACCGATAAAACGCAACCGCCGCAAACAGACAAGAAAAAGCCCCAACTGATAACAGTTGGGGCTTCAGTATTGTGATTGGTGGAGCAATAGCACCCTGAACCCAAAACCTTCTCGCTCAACCGGTAGTGGCTGATAACAACTCGTGAGGGCTATTGCGGGTTAAGCATTTAGCGATGTCTAGGGCCAGACTGGACGTCTGAACGCAAGCCGCTGATACTGTACATAACCACAGTATCAGCGGAGGATACCCATGTCGCTGGCAAGGAACGCCACGGCGAGTCAATCGCCCACTCAAACAAACGGTTACGAACGCCACCAACCCGACCAGACGCTGCTCTACCAGCTGGTTGAGCAGCACTACCCAGCCTTCAAAGCCTCACTCGAAGCCCAAGGTCAACACCTGCCTCGCTACATCCAACAAGAATTCAACGACCTCCTCCAATGTGGCCGTCTGGAGTATGGTTTCATGCGGGTTCGCTGCGAGGATTGTCATCACGAGCGTCTGGTCGCCTTCAGCTGTAAACGACGCGGCTTTTGCCCTAGCTGCGGTGCCCGCCGGATGGCCGAGAGTGCGGCGCTGCTGATAGACGAAGTCTTCCCCAAGGAGCCCATTCGCCAGTGGGTGCTCAGCTTTCCTTTCCAGCTACGCTTTTTGCTGGCTCGCCATCCCCAGCTGATGGGCCAGGTCTTGAGTATCGTCTATCGTACACTCTCAACTCATCTGATCAAAAAAGCCGGTTACACCAAAGCCTCTGCACAAACTGGCTCAGTGACTCTTATCCAACGCTTTGGCTCCGCGCTAAATCTCAATGTCCACTACCACATGCTGTTTCTCGATGGTGTCTATGCCGAAGATGACTATGGCAAGCAACGCTTCCATCGTGTCAAGGCACCCACTTACGATGAGCTGAATACGCTCGCTCACACCCTCAGCCATCGCATCGCTCGCTGCATGGAAAAGCGTGGGATTTTGGAGCGTGATGCCGAGAATACGTGGTTGACACTGGAAGAGGGCGAAGACGATACGCTGACTCAATTACATGGTGCTTCGGTTACGTATCGCATTGCCGTCGGCCCCCAGCAAGGGCGCAAAGTCTTCACCCTGCAAACCTTGCCAGGGCGTGAGGATAAAGCCGACTCAAGCAGTCGAGTAGCCAACCATGCTGGTTTCTCGCTACACGCCGGTGTGATGGCCGAAGCGCATCAGCGGGATAAGCTTGAGCGCTTGTGTCGCTACATTAGTCGGCCAGCGGTTTCAGAAAAACGTCTGGCATTAACCGCCAATGGGCAGGTGCGTTACGAGCTCAAAACTCCGTACCGCAATGGCACCACCCATGTGATCTTCGAGCCGCTGGACTTCATCGCCAAACTCGCTGCGTTGGTACCTAAGCCGCGAGTCAACCTCACACGCTTCCACGGCGTCTTTGCACCGAACAGCAAACACCGAGTTCAAGTAACACCCGCCAAGCGGGGCAAGAAGCCCGACAAATCGGAAGGTCTCGATACTAACTGGCGTGACAAGAGTCCTGCAGAGCGCCACCGCGCCATGACCTGGATGCAACGCCTCAAGCGAGTCTTCAATATTGATATTGAAGTCTGCGAACACTGCGGCGGTCACGTCAAAGTGATTGCCAGCATCGAAGATCCGAAGGTCATTGAGCAGATTCTCAAGCATCTGAAACAGAAAACAGCCAAGGCGAATGCCGCCAAGCAGCGTGAGCTGCCACCAGAACGAGCGCCGCCACTGACTCCCAGCCTGTTCGATCCATCACAGAGTCGTCTCTTTGACTGACGACCCCAAATCCAACACAGCTCAACACTGCCAACTTTTAAACGGGGCGGTGGGGCAGTTTGTATCTCTCGAGCTATCAGGCTAGAGATTTTACCGCCAAATCGAACCTTATTAGAGCGGTTTAGGCTGGACCGGCAGTTAAAATTGGGGCTTGAGCGGTAAACGAGTGAGGGAATTTCAGGTAAGATACTTCGGATGAGGAGCAAAAAGGTGGTTTATACTTCCTATACCCGGGAATTTCAGGTAAGATACTTCGGATGAGGAGCAAAAAGGTGGTTTATACTTCCTATACCCCTGGATGGACGAACAAGCCATTAAGCAGTGGCATTGCCTGGTCCACCATGGCCGCCGAGGGAGAGGTTTCCACTACAGTGACACCGCCATTGAGACGGCCCTGATGCTAAAAGGCTTGTTCAAGTTGCCGCTGCGGGCGCTAGAAGGCTTCATTAACTCGTTGTTCCAACTGATGGCGGTGCCTTTGCAGTCGCCGGACTATAGCTGTATCAGCAAGCGCGCCAAGACCGTCGACATCAAGTACCGCCTCCCCAGCCAAGGCCCGGTGGCTCACTTGGTCATTGATGCCACCGGCCTCAAGGTCTATGGCGAAGGCGAATGGAAAATTCGCAAACACGGCAAGGAGAAGCGACGAGTGTGGCGCAAGCTCCACTTGGCGGTGGATGCCACAACCCATGCGGTCATCGCTGCCGAAGTCAGCCTGGAGACGGTGGCGGATAACGAGGTGTTACCGACGTTGCTCAACCCCTTACGACGCAAGATAAAACAGGTCAGCGCCGATGGTGCGTATGACACCAAGGCCTGTCATGCGCTACTGAAGAAAAAGGGGGCGAAAGCCACCATACCGCCGAGAAAAAATGCGGCACCGTGGGAGGAAGGCCATCCCCGCAACGAGGCGGTGACGGCGCTCAAGGCCGGTGAACTGAAGCAATGGAAGAAAGACTCCGGCTATCACCAGCGCTCGATAGCCGAGACCGCCATGTACCGGTTCAAGCAACTCATCGGGCCAACGCTGAGCCTGCGGAACTACAACGCCCAGGTGGGCGAAATCCTGGCTGGCGTGAAGGTGATGAACAAGCTGATAGGGCTTGGTATGCCTGTTCGCCAGCCAGTGAATTGAGTGGTATCAACGGGTTGGGGAACGGCCATCCAGCGACGGATTTGGTCAACAACGCCGATAACACCTCGAAATCGGAGTTTATATGGCTTCGTGGGGGAGTTATGTGTTTGAGCTTTGTCGCATTAACGCGAATCAGGGGTTGACGGCAGAAATGGACTGGAATTACACTTCTTAGAGTCGGCGTTGCCGGAAAATTCTGATTGGATTAGTTGTTCGGGGTGCGAAAACAGTCGTAGTTCGGGGGAAAAACCGAATTTTGACCCGAAACCGCAAAAAACCCGAAATGACAGTTCCTATCAAATACTTAACTTGTAGGTTCTTTCAAATGGATAAGAATGATGTTGTTAAGAAGATACTTGAATCAAAAAAGTACGAAAACCTTGATTCAGATATTGTTGAAAAGGTTGTTTCCATTTCTGAGAAGAAATATAAATTAAAGGAAGTTGAGAATTATTCTAAAAAGAAATTGCATCAAATATGGGGGTCTTACTATTCTGCCTATCCTAATTGGGATAAATTATTAAAAAAGTACAATCAGGGGCAGTTATCAATAGAAGATTTACTAAAGATTCATTCTTCGACGAATGAAAGAGTCGCAACATTAAATGACTTTTACACTTATGTATTTGGAAATATCAAACATGTCTCATCTATTTTAGATTTTGGTTGTGGCTTCAATCCATTAGCTTTATACCAATGGAATGAAAATGAAAAAATAATATATCATGCATACGATATTGATAGAGCTGAGATAGCTTTTTTGAGTAGCATTATTGGGAAGTTAAAGACGACGATAAAGTATAGGTTTTTGAATAAAGAGAGTGATGTCTACAAAGGTACTTATGATGTAGTATTCCTTTTAAAGATGCTTCCTGTGCTAAAACAGCAAGATGTAAATATCTTGGATTTCCTACAGCTTTTTCATACTCAAAACTTTGTAATATCTTTTCCAATAAAGTCTTTATCTGGAAAGGAGAAGGGAATGGAAGAGAATTACCAGCTATGGTTTGAATCTTTTACAAAAGGTTGGATAAAAATCCTTGATTCGAAGGTTATAGGGAATGAGTTAGTATATATTACTAGTGGATTTCAGAAATAACTCCGCCTCCAAGGCACTCATTTTCTTGGAAAAGTACTAAACTCTGTCCAACGGCTGGAGCCCATTGTGGTGCAGAAAATTCAAATATATATCCATTTTCATTCTGGGTTACTTTTACTGGTGTATCCTGACTTCTATAACGGATAGATGCTGTATAGTTATTATTAAGTAATGAAGTTTCGTTTATCAAGTGCAATTCTGAAACACTTACTATGTTTTTCCAAAGTTTTGGATTATCTTTTCCTTGGACAACATAGAGGATATTTTGAGGAAAAGATAGGTTTCAACTACAGTTTAGAAGGTTAAAAACAAATGCATGCATGGCTCAAAAGCAATCTAGGGAAGGTGCGAATAAGCGGGGAAATTCTTCTCGGCTGACTCAGTCATTTCATTTTTTCCTGTTTGAGCCGTTTTTTCTCCCGTAAATGCACTGTATACCGATATGGGCAGGGCGAAGCGCTAAAGTACAACAATCTTATTGTTAGCTATTGTCTTGGCGTTCCAGAAAATCTTTAAACTCAATAGTATAAAGCCGTAACAGCACCATGGTTAACGCAAAAATAATTGGCCCATAAATCAAACCAATTAAACCAAAGAGTTGCAAACCACCTGAGGTATCCCCAGAAATTCTGTAGTTAAAATAAAATGTTAGTTGATTGGGGAACATTCATGGCGGTTCCTGATCTGATCATTCGCCAAAACTCCCACACCGCGGATGCTCACCATGAATGTAAAAGCTATGCTCGCTGATTTCCTCACCTTTGTCACGCCAAAATCAATGCATAAAGCCCGATTTTCGGTTTTGCTAGATGCGGTAACCGCCCTGGCAAAGGATGCGTGTTGCACCGTTACTGCGATTGGCCGGGCGATGCCTGGCTCTTCAGATAAGGTCAGTATCAAACGGGCAGATCGTCTACTCAATAATCCTAACCTGCAACGAGAGCTGCCATTGATTTATGCTGCGCTGACGGCTTCTATTGTTGGCCATAAAACTAAGCCGATGATTTTGGTTGACTGGAGCAATGCCGATACTGCCAAGCGACACTTTATCCTGCGTGCCAGCATTGCCGCTGACGGTAGAGCGTTGACTCTGCTACAGAAGATTGCCGCCGCAGAAGATTATACCTGCCCACACCTACACGGGGCGTTTTTAAAGCAGCTTAAAGCCATGCTACCCAAGGACTGTAAGCCCGTAATTGTCACTGACGCGGGGTTTAAAGTTCCATGGCTGAAACAAGTGCGTAAGCTGGGATGGCATTATGTAGCTAGAGTTCGAGGCAATGTGAAGCTTAAATTGGCAGAGCAGGACAAGTTTATCAGTGTTAATCAGCTTTATCGGCAAGCGAAGAAGGATCCAAAAAGTGTAGGAAAAATCATGCTTGCCCAAACACAACACTATGAAACGCAGGCCGTCCTGGTTGGCAAAGGTTATAAGCTATTGAAACGCGATAAAAATAAGACGTATAAGGAACCATGGTTGTTGGTGTCATCCTTAGCTGACTGCCATGGGTATGCGGATAAAATTGCTAAGTGCTACAGTAGCCGAATGCAAATTGAAGAAAGCTTCCGTGATCAGAAAAGTCACCGCTATGGCCTGGGTAGCGATTTGCATGGTACCAAGAAGAAATCTCGCTTAGAGATACTGCTACTACTGGCCGCATTGGTTAATTGGTTTCATTACCTGCTAGGTAGCGCAGCGGAGAAAGCGGGTTTGCACCTGCGTTATCAAGCTAACACCGTTAAAAATAGGCGGGTATTGGCCCTGAATTTCCTTGGGATATTACTTTGCAAAGAACCCAAACAGCGAATACGCAGGCAATATTATCAGCAGGGACTTAAACAAATACTACAGTGGGTGGTTCAGTGGGACTGGGCAGTAATCAAACAGGCTGATAGCTGATTGTATGAATGGAAATTTTGTGGGGATCCCTCAGGTTGTCTAGACTTCTTTTAACAGTAAAGTTATCATAAAACTGAATTTTATTTTTTAGGTAAGTTTATGCATTCTATCCGCATTCGTTAAGACACAACTATTTGCATAGTGACACTATTTTATAATGGTGGGCTTTTGTTGTGTCTTTAAGAATATATGCGGATATATAAAGTAAAAGTATGCTTAATTTATAAGTATGCTTTTAGTGCATAGTTTCCAGTTATAACTTAATTGACTAGCTATTTGTCCACCCTGTGGATGAATAGCTTTTTTTTTGGGAGGACACTGTGATGCTAGCTTTTGTTTTCACCTAAATCCTGTTTGCTGCATAAAAAATTTCAAGAGCTAAACAGGAGTAAATAAAAATGAGTTTAATTATTAAAGCGAGAAACATACGCTTGGATTATGCTGGGCGTGATGTTTTGGATATTGATGAATTGGAAATTCACTCTTATGACCGTATTGGTCTTGTGGGTGATAACGGAGCAGGAAAGAGTAGTTTACTCAAAGTACTTAATGGCGAAATTGTTTTAGCCGAAGCGACATTACAGCGTTTTGGTGATTTTGCACATATCAGCCAACTGGGCGGAATCGAAATAGAAACGGTCGAAGACCGGGCAATGTTATCTCGCCTTGGTGTTTCCAATGTACAAAACGACACAATGAGTGGCGGAGAGGAAACTCGTGCAAAAATTGCTGCCGCATTTTCCCAACAAGTACATGGCATTCTAGCGGATGAACCAACCAGCCACCTTGATCTCAATGGAATAGATCTACTTATTGGTCAACTTAAAGCATTTGATGGAGCATTACTTGTTATCAGTCATGACCGATATTTTCTTGATATGGTTGTAGACAAGATATGGGAGTTAAAAGACGGTAAAATTACGGAATATTGGGGTGGTTACTCGGATTACTTGCGTCAAAAAGAAGAAGAGCGACAACACCAAGCCGTAGAATATGAGCTGATGATGAAGGAACGGGAGCGATTAGAATCTGCTGTGCAAGAAAAACGCCAGCAAGCTAATCGATTAGACAATAAGAAAAAAGGAGAAAAATCCAAAAACTCTACCGAAAGTGCTGGACGACTTGGGCATGCAAAAATGACTGGCACCAAGCAAAGAAAACTGTATCAGGCAGCTAAGAGTATGGAAAAGCGTTTGGCTGCATTAGAAGATATTCAAGCACCAGAGCATTTGCGTTCTATTCGTTTTCGTCAAAGTTCAGCCCTAGAACTGCACAATAAGTTCCCGATTACGGCAGATGGTCTGAGCTTAAAATTTGGTAGCCGTACTATCTTTGATGACGCTAACTTTATAATACCGCTTGGCGCTAAAGTCGCTATAACTGGATCGAATGGAACAGGGAAAACGTCCTTGTTAAAAATGATATCAGAACGTGCTGATGGATTAACCATATCTCCAAAAGCTGAAATTGGCTACTTTACACAAACAGGATATAAATTTAACACGCATAAATCTGTGCTCTCCTTTATGCAGGAAGAGTGCGAGTACACAGTTGCGGAAATTCGTGCAGTATTGGCTTCAATGGGGATCGGAGCGAATGATATTCAAAAAAACTTATCCGACTTATCGGGAGGTGAAATCATCAAACTGCTTTTATCCAAAATGCTTTTAGGAAAATATAATATTTTGCTTATGGATGAACCAGGAAACTATCTTGACCTAAAAAGTATTGCCGCATTAGAAACAATGATGAAGTCCTATGCAGGAACTATTATCTTCGTATCTCATGACAAGCAATTGGTCGATAATATTGCTGACATTATCTACGAGATCAAAGACCACAAAATCATCAAGACTTTTGAGAGAGATTGTTAATGATAGCCAATCTAATCCGAACATTAATTATTGAACTCTTTAAAGGAAATTAAAAATGACAATTCAAGATATTCAATCACTTGCTGAAGCACACGGCTTGTTGCTTACGGACAAAATGAATTTCAATGAAATGGGCATTGATTTTAAGGTCGTTTTTGCTCTTGATACAAAGGGGCAACAATGGTTGCTGCGTATTCCTCGTCGTGATGGCATGAGGGAACAAATCAAGAAAGAAAAACGCATTTTAGAATTGGTAAAAAAACATCTTTCTGTAGAGGTTCCTGATTGGAGAATTTCATCTACAGAATTAGTGGCTTATCCCATACTTAAAGATAATCCTGTTTTAAATTTGGATGCTGAAACCTATGAAATAATTTGGAATATGGACAAAGATAGCCCGAAATACATAACATCTTTGGCAAAAACCTTATTTGAAATCCATAGTATTCCTGAAAAAGAAGTTCGGGAAAATGATTTGAAAATTATGAAACCTTCAGATTTAAGACCTGAAATAGCAAACAATTTGCAGTTAGTAAAATCTGAAATTGGTATAAGTGAGCAATTGGAAACCCGCTACAGAAAATGGTTGGATAATGATGTTCTATGGGCAGATTTCACCCAATTTATACATGGCGATTTATATGCTGGGCATGTACTAGCTTCAAAGGATGGAGCTGTTTCAGGCGTTATTGATTGGTCAACAGCCCATATAGATGACCCAGCGATTGATTTTGCTGGGCATGTAACTTTGTTTGGAGAAGAAAGCCTCAAAACTCTAATCATCGAGTATGAAAAACTAGGGGGTAAAGTTTGGAATAAACTATATGAACAGACTTTAGAAAGAGCAGCGGCCTCTCCTTTGATGTATGGTTTATTTGCCTTAGAAACTCAAAATGAAAGCCTTATCGTTGGAGCAAAAGCTCAGTTGGGAGTTATATAATTTAAAAATATGATTGCTGAGAACTGCCTTGTTTTGAAACTTGGTTGGCTTTAATTAGTTTTTAGTATTCTTTATAGAAAATGCCTCGATCAAGGGGCATTTCTAACAATCATTTAACATAAAATTTCTTATACGAAATGCTTGATATTTCTCTTTAAATATCATTATATTAACGTAAGCCGTTCTGGAGTATAGGGCACCAGAACGGCTTTTTATTGATTATTCATGTTCCACGATCACTAATTGAGCGATGTTCCACGGTTTTATTCAGTTTTAATAAACATCATCCGGTTTTTTGAGGAGTCATTATTTCAAGTGCTTGCACTGAAATTGGCTCTTCAAAAAACTGGAGTCTTGGCTAACCATATGGAAGGAAAAAGCGGCTTAGGAAGCCTCTCTTCTTCTGTTCTGGTTCAACATGCTCCGGGATAGGAATACGCTTATTGTCTTGCTGAGGAGTAGTCAATTCGTCATAGTTCGTTGCTAGTTCCGACCGAGGATCCGTTGCTATATCCTGTTTAAAGCTCTGATCGGTAAAGGTAGTCATATTGGCTTTTGGTGCTTCTAGTAAGCGCTGCATAGCTTCAATCTGTTCTTGATAAAACGATTCACGTTCTAAAGATTGATTTTCTCTCTGTATTGCCTGATTTAATTGTTTTTCCAGTATGTCAACTTGACGTTTTAGTAAGTCAACTTCTGTCAAGTTTTGACTGTTAATTGATTGACTTTGATTGACTGTATCCTCTTTTTTTTGTGGTTCCCCAAAAACTCTTAGGGCCTCTGAAAAGTCAATTAATCCATCAGATCCTTTAGATAAATTTCCTTTGTTTATATGTGCATATATGGCTTGTCTTGAATATCCATAAAGCTTAGCTAACTCTGAAACTGACAGTTTTTTCATTATGTAAACCAGTTTTCAACTTGTGTTAATACCTGACTGTTAACTTAACAATTTCAATTAACAATGTCATTGAAATCCTAATTTTCTGAGTAAAGGAAGTAATTCCTTAAATTTCTCTGCATCTTGCAGCATGGCAGCTATACGTACAGCAAACTGCTGATAGCTTTCTGTGCCTTGTGAATATTTACTCATCTCAGGAAGCTCTGAGAGCTTGTTGGCGAATAGATGGCGTTGTTTATCTGTTATTTTTGAAAAGAGGTCTAATGTATTCGGATCTCTTTTAGATTCGACTGAATGCGTGGCTGATTTTTTCTGTTTAAAGCTAAATGAAAAACCAGTAATAGATCTACCTGTTTTATGCTGTTCAACTTTGACAATAATATCGGTATGTTCATTTACTTGTTTTAATGCAATGTCTAAAACATATTTTTTAAAATCATACATTCGTTTGTATTCAGTCTCGAGTACACCTATTTTTTGTCTAAAATCATACATAGTTATGAGAGGCGTTTTTCCAGTACTACGCCATGCAATCAATATTTCATATAAACGAACAGCATAAGCACTTGTTAAATTACTTATTTGTTGTATTTCATACTTTGTAAATTGTTCTTCTAACCTAGTAATTAAAGGCACAATAGCAGGGGCAAAAATAAGGGCACTGTTGCAAATAGTCGGTGGTGATAAACTTATCATCCCCTTTTGCTGATGGAGCTGCACATGAACCCATTCAAAGGCCGGCATTTTCAGCGTGACATCATTCTGTGGGCCGTACGCTGGTACTGCAAATACGGCATCAGTTACCGTGAGCTGCAGGAGATGCTGGCTGAACGCGGAGTGAATGTCGATCACTCCACGATTTACCGCTGGGTTCAGCGTTATGCGCCTGAAATGGAAAAACGGCTGCGCTGGTACTGGCGTAACCCTTCCGATCTTTGCCCGTGGCACATGGATGAAACCTACGTGAAGGTCAATGGCCGCTGGGCGTATCTGTACCGGGCCGTCGACAGCCGGGGCCGCACTGTCGATTTTTATCTCTCCTCCCGTCGTAACAGCAAAGCTGCATACCGGTTTCTGGGTAAAATCCTCAACAACGTGAAGAAGTGGCAGATCCCACGATTCATCAACACGGATAAAGCGCCCGCCTATGGTCGCGCGCTTGCTCTGCTCAAACGCGAAGGCCGGTGCCCGTCTGACGTTGAACACCGACAGATTAAGTACCGGAACAACGTGATTGAATGCGATCATGGCAAACTGAAACGGATAATCAACGCCACGCTGGGATTTAAATCCATGAAGACGGCTTACGCCACCATCAAAGGTATTGAGGTGATGCGTGCACTACGCAAAGGCCAGGCCTCAGCATTTTATTATGGTGATCCCCTGGGCGAAATGCGCCTGGTAAGCAGAGTTTTTGAAATGTAAGGCCTTTGAATAAGACAAAAGGCTGCCTCATCGCTAACTTTGCAACAGTGCCTGCTCAACCACCATTTCGCAGCAGCCGCCTGATCGGCGCAGAGCGACAGCCTACCTCTGACTGCCGCCAATCTTTGCAACAGAGCCTCCGTCGCCATGCTCACCTCGCTTTGGTGCACACGAGTATTGAGCATAGTCGAGATTGGTGCAGATCACTTCTGATATTGAACTGTCAGGAGCTGGCTGCACAACAGCCATTACGCCCAATCAACTGGTGCAGTCGTCTTCTGAAAATGACACATGGCATCTGACATCAAGTTAGGGTATGCCTCAATCTGACGGCTGCGAACCGCCAGGGACAGGCGCAATGTCAGATTCTGTCGCGGCCTTGGCGCGTGCCTGGAAGCGTTCATAGCAATCCAGCCCGCAGAAATGTTCGACGTATTCCGCGCCTTCCGGGGTGAAGGCGGCATCGAGCGGAATTTCTTTGCAGCATACGCAGCAGGTGGTGCAACTGGCAGTGTTCGGGGCGTTTGCGTTCATGGTGGTACTCCTCCAGATTGGTAGCGAAGCTCAAAGCTGCCCACTCTCGGCTGGCTGGGAAGCGGTCATGATCTTCCCTTGAAGGCCCGCAGCAGCCGCGTCACAGACAGGACAAACAAGCCGGTCAGCGTGAGGGCTGCAATACCCCAGTGCTCCCCGATGAACGCGCCGGCCGTCGTGCCGGCTAGCACAATGGCGAGAATCGGCAAATGGCAGGGACAGGTGAGCACGGCCAGCGCGCCCCACAAGTAGCCGGTGATCGGTTTGTGCGTCTCAGACGGCAAGTGCTCTGGGCTGTTCATGGCAGACTCTCCGCGTGCTGTGCCGGTTCGGTTGGCATGGCGGCCAGTTGCATTTCGAGGCTGGCCAGGGCCTCGCGCCGACGCTCGACGAGTTGCCGCAACACGGCAAGCTGCGCAGACGCACCGTCACCGTCCGCAGCATCCAGCGCCCGGCACAGCCGCGCCAGTGCGTCCAGGCCGATACCCGCTTCGAAGGCAGCCCGTACAAAGCGCAGCCGTTGCAACGCGGTGTCATCGAACAAGCCGTAGCCGCCCGTGGTGTACGCGACCGGCCGTAGCAATCCGCGCAGCAGGTAGTCGCGCACGATATGCACGCTCACCCCGGCATCAAGGGCCAGCCGGGACACTGTGTAGGCGCTCATTGAACACCTCCTTTTCCTCATCCGGCGCAGCACGAAAGCTGCTTCACGTCCTTGCTGAAGGTCTGCGCCGCGAGCTTCAGCCCTTCGACCATGGTCAGGTAGGGGAACAATTGGTCGGCCAGTTCCTGCACGGTCATACGGTTGCGAATGGCGAGCACCGCCGTCTGGATCAGTTCACCCGCTTCCGGGGCCACCGCTTGCACGCCGATGAGCCGTCCGCTACCTTCCTCGATGACCAGCTTGATGAAGCCGCGTGTGTCGAAGTTGGCAAGCGCACGCGGCACGTTATCCAGTGTTAGCAGGCGACTGTCGGTCTCGATCCCGTCGTGATGTGCTTCCGCCTCGCTGTAGCCCACGGTGGCGACCTGCGGGTCGGTGAACACCACGGCCGGCATTGCGGTCAGGTCCAGGGCCGCATCGCCGCCAGTCATGTTGATCGCCGCACGAGTGCCGGCCGCTGCCGCCACATAGACGAACTGCGGCTGGTCGGTGCAGTCGCCGGCCGCGTAGATGTTCGGGCTACTGGTGCGCATGCCCTTGTCGATGACGATGGCCCCCTGCGCATTGACGGCTACCCCCGCCGCTTCCAATGCCAGGCTGCGCGTGTTCGGTGTCCGGCCGGTGGCGACCAGCAGCTTGTCGGCGCGCAATTCACCGTGCGTGGTGGTCAGCACGAATTCACCGTCCATATGGGCGACCTGGCTGGCTTGCGTGTGCTCCAGCACCTCGATGCCCTCGGCACGGAAAGCGGCTGTCACCGCCTCGCCGATGGCCGGGTCTTCACGGAAGAACAAGGTATTGCGCGCCAGGGCCGTGACCTTGCTGCCCAGCCGGGCAAAGGCTTGCGCCAGCTCCAGCGCCACCACCGACGAGCCGATTACGGCAAGGCGTTCGGGAATGGTGTCGCTCGCCAGGGCCTCGGTGGAAGTCCAGTAGGGTGACTCTTTCAAGCCCGGAATCGGCGGGACCGCCGGGCTGGCACCCGTGGCGACCAGGCAGCGGTCGAACATCACGACGCGCTCGCCACCCTCGTTCAAACTAACGATAAGGCTCTGGTCGTCCTTGAAACGCGCTTCACCGTGCAGAACGGTGATGGCTGAATTGCCGTCCAGGATGCCTTCGTACTTGGCATGACGGAGTTCTTCGACACGGGCCTGCTGCTGGGCCAGCAGCCGCTCGCGCAAGATCGTCGGCGGTGTGGGTGGCATGCCGCCGTCGAATGGGCTTTCCCGGCGCAGATGGGCGATGTGGGCGGCGCGGATCATGATCTTGGACGGCACACAACCGACGTTGACGCAGGTGCCGCCGATGGTGCCGCGCTCAATCAGCGTGACCTGCGCGCCTTGCTCGACGGCCTTCAGTGCTGCCGCCATCGCGGCTCCACCGCTACCAATGACGACGACCTGCAACGGGCGTTCGTTGCCACTGGGCTTATCAGCGGCCCCTATCCAGCCGCGCATCTTGTCGAGCAGGCCGGCGCGGTTGTCCGTCGGTGGCGCATCGGCAAGCGTTGCCTCGTAGCCCAGTCCGGCCACGGCGGTAGTCAGCGCATCCGATGACGTGCCCGCCTCAATGGCGAGTTGCGCTGTGCCCTTCGGATAGGACACCAGCGCCGATTGCACGCCGGGCACTTTCTCCAAGGCTTCCTTGACGTGAGCCGCGCACGAGTCGCAGGTCATCCCGGTGATTTTCAGGGTGGTCATGTATTTTTCCTTTTCTGTGGTGGCTACGGCTGTTGCCGTCAGCCACGTTGTTCTGGCAATTCACAGCTGTCCGGCCCGCAGCGGCGATGTGCTGGCGAGATGAAATCCCAGACCGACACCCCAACCATCAAGGCCAGGCCGACATAGAGCAGTCCACCGCTCTGCCAGCCGTAAGCCCGCATTAAAAACACCGCTGCCAGCACCAAGATCGGGCCTATCGTGCCGAGCGCCGTGCGTCGCCACTGTCGATGATTGAGCCAAGCGATAGCATTGGCGAGTAACGCGATGCCGGCGAACATCGGCAGCAGGATGCCAATGAATAGCCCCTCGTACTGGCTCAAGAAGCCCAGTCCGATGGCCGCGCCAAAGCTGGCGATGGCAGGAAAACAGGCGGCGCAGCCCATCGCGGAAACGACGCTGCCGAGCGCGCCGGTTTTGCCAGCGATGCGCGTGATGAGTCCCATGTGTCGCTCCCGAGTTCGGTTAACGGATCAGCGTTTGAGGCTGGACGGATAGCCCGCGTCCTCGGTCGCCTTGGTCAACTTCTGGACGTTGGTCTTGGCATCGTCGAAGGTGACGACGGCCTGGCGCTTGTCGAAACTTACGTCGGTCTTGCTCACGCCCTCAACCTTGGAAAGCGCGTGCTTGACAGTGATCGGGCAAGAGGCGCAGGTCATGCCAGGCACGGACAGCGTGACGGTCTGGGTGGCGGCCCACACGGGGGCAACAACGGCAGCGAGGGCGAGGGCGGCAAACAGTTTTTTCATGATGAACTCCTGTGATTAATAGAAAAATGGCATGACGTAGGGAAATCCGAGCGAGACCAGGACCAGCGCGGCCACGATCCAGAAAATGAGCTTGTAAGTAGCTCGCACTTGGGGAATCGCGCAGACCTCACCCGGTTTGCAGGCTTGCGCCGGGCGGTAGATGCGCCGCCAGGCGAAAAACAGCGCGACCAGCGCTGCGCCGATGAAGATCGGGCGATAGGGTTCCAGCACCGTCAGGTTGCCGATCCATGCCCCGCTGAACCCCAAGGCGATCAAAACCAGCGGCCCCAGGCAGCAGGCCGACGCAAGAATGGCGGCCAGCCCACCGGCGAAGAGCGCGCCGCGCCCGTTTTGTGGTTCAGACTTTTGTGGTTCAGACATACGCTTGTCCTTTCAAATTTGGTTTGGATAGCTTAAGCTTACTTCCGTAGTTATGTACGGAGTCAAGCGATATGCAAATTAATTTTGAGAATCTGACCATTGGCGTTTTTGCCAAGGCGGCCGGGGTCAATGTGGAGACCATCCGGTTCTACCAGCGCAAGGGCCTGCTGCCGGAGCCAGACAAGCCCTATGGCAGCATTCGCCGCTATGGCGAGGCGGATGTAACACGAGTGCGGTTCGTGAAATCGGCCCAGCGGCTGGGCTTTAGCCTGGACGAAATCGCCGAGCTACTGCGGCTGGAGGATGGCACCCATTGCGAGGAAGCCAGCGGCCTGGCCGAGCACAAGCTCAAGGATGTGCGCGAGAAGATGGCCGACTTGGCACGCATGGAGGCCGTGCTGTCTGAACTGGTGTGCGCCTGCCATGCGCGGAAAGGGAACGTTTCCTGCCCGCTGATTGCGTCACTGCAAGACGGAACGAAGCTCGCTGCATCGGCGCGGGGGAGTCACGGGGTGACTACGCCTTAGCGTGCTTTATTTTCCGAATTCTGAGACGACCCCTTTGAGAGAGCCTCAGCCTTAAAAAGAGATACACTATGCTGACAGAATTAAAACTCCAGGAAGATATCCGCCTCCTGAATGTGACGCTTAAGTTCGATAAATCGGCGCTGATCGACGCTTTTGCTGTATTGGAAAGAAACCCGCAATTCCTTCATGTCGTTATCTACAGTGAGGCTACGTTTGACGATTTTGATGACGAAGATGAGAGTGTGGAAAACTGCATGAGTGATCCCGTGTTGGAAGTCTGGCGCTCGGGTGCGTGTTTGACCTGGATAGACCGTGCTGATGACACGAGGTTTCAGTGTGACCTGCCAAGCATTAACGTGTTGAACTCGGAAAGGGAAACTGATGACGAGTGAACAAGGCATCAAACTTCTGAGACGCAGTATCTGGGACTTGTCAGGTCGAAAAGAAATGCAGGCTGAGCGTGTACTGGCCTACCTGAAGGTACGTGTCAATCGCGCCAAGGGTCTGGAGGTAAAGCCTCCTAGTCCTAAGTCAATGACATTCATGGAAGCGATTAAATTGGGTTACATTAGGCAGCAAGGTAACTGGAAAGACGCGCCCTGGGTCTTTGATAACCGGATCATGCCATCGGCTACCGCAGCGTTAGATGAAGCCAACCGACACCTCAAAGCCCACTGGGCTGAATAGCCATTCTGATAAAAACCAGTTCCTCAATAAGGGTCTGGTTTATGCTTATCCACTTTTCAACAGGCTAGATCCTAATAATTAACCTAATTAGTTCCTTACAGATCCTAAAAGATCCCCGTTCCTCGCAGGCCGCTGGTGGCCTGGCTTGTAGAGGATTGCGGTGAGTTTGAAAGGGAAGAAAGTGAGTTTGAAAGGGAAAAAAGTGAGTTTGAAAGGGATTTAGGTGTGTTACAGTGGGAAACTCGGTGAGTCTTAGAGGGGAAAGCCGAGTTTTTATTCACAACCATGAGGGGTTATGGTTTG